>NZ_CP087203.1:3992062-4299144 GCF_026016325.1 Pseudomonas sp. B21-056 | reverse complement strand
GCATTCGGTGATACCGGACGCGAAACCGGCCTATGGCTCGAAGAGTTCCTGGCGCCTTATTACCGCTTTATCGACGCCGGCCTGGCGGTGCGCCTGTCCTCGCCTGAAGGTGGCAAAGTCCCGGTGGACCCGGCCTCGGTGGAGGCGTTGAAGGACAGCGCGCTTTATCAGCGCTACGTCTCGGATGCGGTCCTGGCAGAGCGCATGAATTCGACCATCAAACTGTCAGCGGTAGCCGCGGGGGAGATCAGTGCACTGGTTTATCCCGGTGGGCACGGCCCGTTGTGGGACCTGCGCGACAACCCCGTTTCGGTGGCGCTGATCGAGTCGTTCTGCGCCTCGGGCAAGCCTGTCGCGACCATCTGCCACGCTGGTTGCGCATTGCTGGATGCGCGTAGAAGCGACGGGCGCCCCTTGGTCGACGGGGTTCAGGTCACCGCATTCAGTGACAGCGAAGAAGCCGCCGTCGGTTTGGAGAAGGCCGTTCCCTATCTGGTGGAAACCGACATGAAGGCGCTCGGGGCGGTGTATTCGAAGGCCGGCGATTGGGAGAGCCATGTGGTGGTGTCCGGCTCACTGGTGACCGGCCAGAACCCGGCCTCTTCGCTGGGCGTTGCCGATGCGGTGATGAAACTCCTGAAGCGCTGACACACCAGCCCTTCAATAAAAACACTGACAGGAACGACAGTCATGAGCTTTGTGAAAACGAAAGAAGAGCTTCAGGAAATCCAGAGAATTCTTGCTGAAGGTCGTTGCACGATCGAAGCGGTGTCGATTGAGTTCGAAACGACATTCGAGTTTCTGCGATCGGTGCTGCCGCCCTGTTTCGACCTGCCCGAAACGCCCACCGCCATCGCCAGTGTTTCACGTTGGCAGAGTGAACTGTGCGGCGAGTTCGACTGCGGAATCATTTCCCTCAACTGCCGATACAAGGAACTTGAAGGCACCACCATGCTGGTGCTGATCGTCAGTGGGGACATGCCCGTCACCATTGGTCGCGAGATGTGGGGGGAGGCCAAGAAAACCGGAATTGCCCAGGTCTATCGGGACGGACATCAAGGGTACGGTTTCTGTGAGCGTAACGGTACGCGTCTGATTGAGATCGAGGCCGTGTTCGGCGACGACCTGGGGCCTTCGAGCAGCGAAAGTTATGACTTCGAAATCAAGGCGGTGCCGCACTCTTCAGGCTATGGGCTGCAGCACGATCCGATCCTGAACTGCATGAAGAATCAGGAACGTCTTCGGGTGAAGCGTGAAGGCAAGGGCACCCTCAAGCTCAACGGCACGGCGTGGGATCCGCTTGACACTATTCCAGTCGTCTCGGTCGGGACCGCCTGGTACACCGAAGGCGAGTCGACCTGGACGGTCCCGCGCCTGGATGTCCTGCCCGATCGGGAGGCTTATCTGCCTTTCGTCTACGGCCAGAAATTCGACGACTTCCGTCTGTTCCGTAAGCCGGCACGGTTCCAGAACGGACAGTAAGGGTACGCTCTGTCCTTCGGTCATGAGGTCTGGAGGGCATTTTGGCGCCTGGAAGGGCGCCTTTTTTATGGTGCGTCGTGTACCGGTGAACGGTCTAGCGCCTCAAGTTTTGCTGAGCTCGCCATTCCTTAACAAGTTGCCGGCGACTTCGAGAATATCGATCATCCAGGAAGTCGGCGGTAACAATACGGTCAGTTCGAAATAGGCGGAAGTCCTCACGAAGCTCACACCACCCGGCGATGAACCGACGCGATTCGACGAAACCAAGCATGATGGGCCAGATAATTCGTTCAGACGGTGTTCCAGTCTGGTCCGTATACATGATGCGTATTTTGCGTTGCTCATTGATTGCTTGTCTGACCCGTATTAAATCGATACCAGATAGGTCCTCTCTCCTGCGAGCTATATAGAGCGCATCATCATCCAGTGCGCTCCTCATATCTGAAGACAATACCCCGCCGATCTTTGCGAGTGCGTTCTGAGCCGCAAGGGATAGGGCTCCGTCTGTTTGACGGCTAACCCATTGTGCGCCAGCAACAAGTGCTTGCAGCTCTTCGCTTGTAAAGGACAACGGAGGCAAAAGAAACCCCGGGCGTAGCATGTAGCCGACACCCGGAGCTCCCTCAATGTCTGCACCCATCGCTTGGAGTGTGGCGATATCACGACGGATAGTCCGTAATGACACGCCGGCTTCGCTTGCAAGCACTTCGCCTGACACCGCACCACGATATCGACGAAGCACTTGCAGGAGGTCGAACAGTCGATGGCTACGCGACATATTTACTCCATCAGTACGAGCGCTTTTACATTGAGCTTTCGGGTGGCCTCAAGAGCAGCGATCTTTACCCGGTGTGGGCAGTTTCGAGCGGCATCAACTCCGGACTAACGTACTCATCATAATGAATTCGTTTCAAACCAAGCCATTGCTCTTGAGCGTAGCGGCGACGACGTCGACAAGGGGCGTACTGGGTCGCCCCAGTAGATCTGGCAGGTCGGTACTGTCGTTGTACCAATCACCCCGTTGGATGGCGCAACTGGTATCAGCGATGATTTCAGCAAGGGCGGTAGGTAAACCTGCACCAAGGAGCACTTGGGTGTACTGGGCCACCGGCATGTTCTGGTAGGTGAGAGCCTTACCTGTAAGAAGGGATATTGCAGCGGCGACGTCACCCATGGTGAACGCGCTGCCTCCCAGTTCATAGATGGCGTTGTCCTGGGTCGCGTTGCTCAGGACGACCGCAGCGGCCTGAGCCAAATCATCACGACTGGCTCCTGACACCTTGCCTTCACCCGCGGCCCCCAGGAGGATGCCTGTCTCAATAGCGTGACCCAGATCGCCCAGGTCACCGGCGTACATTTCAATGTAGGCTCCGTTTCGAAGGAGGACGTAGGGAAGTCCTGACTTACGGATCAATGCTTCGGTCTGCTTGTGTTCATCGCCAAGGCGAAGTGTGCTGACTTCGCCATTGATGAAGCCTGCATAAGCGATCAGGCCGACGCCCGCTTCAGCCGCAGCATTTAATGCACGTTCCATTTGTGCGTAGCGCTGGCCGATCGAAACCGAGGGAATGAGCAGGAGTTTGTCTGCTCCGGCAAATGCCTGCGTCAAGGTTTCAGGGCGATCGTAATCTGCTTCTCGGACTTGCACGCCTTTAGCGGCAAGATCGGCGGCCTTCTCGGGGCTGCGCACAGCCGCCACGATACTGGGGGCTGGCACGCCACGACGCAACAGCGCTTCGATGACAAGACGGCCGTAGCGGCCGGTGGCTGCGGTAATGGTGATCATCTGGATGCCTCGCTCGAGCGTTGTTTTAGTGGGGTTGAACCGTTGCCATATAGGCAGCGAACGGTGTGGCGTCATAGATCACATCGGTAGAAACGAGCTTGCCGTTCTGGACTTTGAGGAGTTCTGCAACGACCGAGTGCGGCACTGGATGGGTTTGGGCGTCGTAGATGACAACAGCCTGATTGTCATCGCCATAAATGGCGAGAACGGTCAGCGTCGTGATCATCTTGGAGAAACCATCGTGGAACGCCCTGAAGCCTTCAATGCCGGTGATTCGTCCGAGGGGTGACGTGCAAATAATATTTTTGGCGGAGATCGAGAGAATGGTCTCGACATTCTTGTCAGCTATTGCGTTGACATATGTGCGAGCTGTTTCCAGAGCTGTGGCATGGGGGGCAATCATTGCAGTGTTCCTCTACGGTGCGGAAAAACACAATGTAGAGCTGCGCCGTGACAGATTCTGGCACCATGCTTTCGAGTGCCACTGGCTCAAGACGACAGCTTCAATGAGCCGTGTTCGCCGAACGGATAGCCCATAAACAGATTTACATCCAGAAAATTGACTCGTCGTTTCGTAACGCGTACCGATCAGCGCAACGAAGCCCTCTCCAACGTCTTCCACAACTTGCGCATCGTCGGGTTCCGATTGGCAATCGCACAGTACGAGCGAATCTCCAACTGCGTGCTCCACGCTTCATCCCCAGCCCGGACCAACAACCCTCGCTCCAATTCATCGGCCACCGCGCTTTGCGGCAGCCAGGCCACGCCGTAGCCCTCGATTGCCATGCGCATCAGCAGCATTGCCATGTCGGCCTCATAGCAGCGCTCCAATGCTGTCGGTGCAGGGCCGTTGCGGATGACGATGTCGGCGACGCGGCCGAGGAAGGTGGTGGCGGTGTAGGCCAGGTAGGGCACCGGTTTGCCGGCGCGGCCGGGCAGGCGGAACAGCGGTTCGCCTTTGGCATTGGGGGCGCACACGGGGATGAAGGCGTCATGGCCGAGGGTCAGGCTGCCGAAGCGTTCGGCGTCCAGCAGGATAGGGGCGAGCGGGTGGTGATAGACCATCATCAAATCGCAGTTGCCTTCTTCGAGGGCGATGACGGCGTCGTGGATGTTGGCGGCGACGACCCGGGCGTTGAACTGTTCGTTGTGCTGCTGGAACTGGGAAAGCCATTTCGGCAGGAAGGTCATCGAAAGGCTGTGGGCCGCAGTGATCTGGATGGAGCGGCCCGGCATCCGTTCCACGTCGCGCAACGTCGAGCGCAGCCGCAGCAAGCCGGCGAGAGCTTCTCTGCTTTCCTCGCAAAAGGTGATGCCCGCCGCCGTCAGCTGGACCGGGTAGGTCCCGCGATCCACCAGCTTGACCCCCACCCATTCCTCGAGTGAACGGATACGGCGTGACAAGGCCGATTGCGTCACGCAACGGACTTCGGCGGCGCGGGAGAAGTTTTTCCACTCGGCGATCGCCAGAAGGTCATCCAGCCATTTGAGTTGCATACCCGATCTCCCGCTATAGAGGCGCCAGTTTACGTCGCAATCGCCCGGCCCGGCGCGGCTGTTGCGTAACTATTCCAAAAGCGCATGGAGGTAGCCGGATTACTCATCATCTCGCCAGATCCGCTCTTTAGAATCGATCCTGCCAAGTAAAAAACTCCAAGAACTACTTGAGGACAACACCGTGAAGAAGAATAAGCTCCCGCGTCGAATTGCAATGGGCATTGCCCTGGGCGTGCTGGTGGGTTGGGCGTGTCACCATTTCGCAGGGAGCGAGCAAAGCGCCAAGGAGATTGCCGGTTACTTTTCGATGGTCACCGACATTTTCCTGCGCATGATCAAGATGATTATTGCTCCCCTGGTTTTCGCGACCTTGGTCGGCGGCATTGCCAGCATGGGCAACTCCCGTTCCGTGGGGCGCATTGGTGCTCGGGCGATGGCCTGGTTCGTGACGGCGTCCATCGTTTCGCTCCTGATCGGAATGGGGCTGGTGAATCTGTTTCAACCGGGCGCCGGGCTGAACCTGGACGTTGCGCAACATGCGACAGCGGCGGTGCCGGTCAACACGGGGGATTTCAGCCTCAAGGCGTTCATCGGCCACGTGTTCCCCCGCAGCATTGCCGAAGCCATGGCGAACAACGAGATCCTGCAGATCGTGGTGTTCTCGCTGTTCTTTGGTTTCGCACTGGCCGGCGTCAAGCGGGCGGGTTACACCCGGATCACAGACGCCATCGAAGAGTTGGCGAAGGTGATGTTCAAGATCACCGACTACGTCATGGCCTTCGCGCCGATTGGCGTGTTTGCCGCCATCGCCTCGGCCATCACCACCCAGGGGCTCGGCTTGCTGGTGGACTATGGCAAGCTGATCGGCGAGTTCTACCTGGGCATCCTGATCCTCTGGGCGTTGTTGTTCGGTGCCGGCTACCTGTTCCTCGGACGCTCGGTTTTCCGCCTCGGCAAGCTCATCCGCGAGCCTATTCTCCTGGCCTTCTCCACCGCCAGCAGTGAGTCCGCCTACCCGAAAACCATCGAGGCGCTGGAGAAGTTCGGCGCGCCCAAGCGTGTGTCCAGCTTCGTGCTGCCCCTGGGTTATTCGTTCAACCTGGACGGCTCGATGATGTACCAGGCGTTCGCCATCCTGTTCATCGCCCAGGCCTACAACATTGACCTGAGTTTCACTCAGCAAATGTTGATTCTCCTGACGCTGATGATCACCAGCAAAGGCATGGCCGGCGTGGCACGGGCCTCGGTCGTGGTAGTCGCGGCCACGTTGCCGATGTTCAATCTTCCCGAGGCGGGGCTGCTGCTGATCATCGGCATCGACCAGTTCCTGGACATGGCGCGCACGGCCACCAACGTGGTGGGCAATAGCATCGCCACGGCGGTGGTCGCTCAATCCGAACCTCAGGAGGAGCCTGCTGAGCACAGCGACGCCCCTGTGCCCGTCCGGTCTCGAGCCGAACCGGTTCCGGTTGTGTAAGGAGCCGCGCCATGAAGGTTAAAGCAAAGTCGACCCAAAAAGCGTCCGCGGTTCGGAAGCTGGGCATCATCGGCGGGCTTGGCTCACTGGCCGGAGGCGATCTGTTCTACAAACTGGTCAAGTCCAGGGCGGTGCTCGAGGATCAGGGCCGCTACCATTTTTTGGTCGAGCAGCATCCGTTCAAGGACGTGCTGCTGCCCCTGGACCAGGGCGCGAGCATGACGTCGCGCAAGTTCTATGTGTTCCAGGTGTGCAAGTCGTTCGAGGAAAAGGGCTTCGATGCGGTGATGCTCCCGTGCTTCGCCAGCCACACCTTTCGCGCGGAAATCGAGGAGGAGCTGGGCATTGCGGTGCTGGACATGATGGCGGCTCTGGCCCGGTACGTCAGGCGCACCGTCCAGCCCCGGGCGACGTTGGGTGTCATTGCCTCCGACTTCGTGCGCCACTGTGGATTGTTCGAGCGCTACTTCGCGGAGGACTTCCGGATCGTCTACCCCGACGTTGAGGCTCAATCGGCGTTGATGGAAGCCATGTACGGCCTCGACGGCATCAAGGACGGTCACCTGGAGGGCGCGCCACTGGAAGCGTTGCACCAGGCGTGTCTCTCGCTACAGGCCCAGGGGGCGACCGTCATCGTGCCCGGCATGACTGAGCTTTCATTGGTCTGTGCCGAGCTGCAGCGGCGGGGCATGGCTGTGCTGGACATCAACTCGATCTACGCTGACTTCGCAACGCTGGACCGGACACCGCCAGGTCGACCGACCTTCAAGCTGGGCATCGTGGGCGGCGTCGGGCCTGCCGCCACGGTGGATTTCATGGCCAAGGTGGTGGCCCATACGCCGGCGGACAGGGACCAGGACCACATCCGGATGGTGGTGGAGCAGAACCCGCAGATACCAGACCGAACGGCCAACCTGCTGCGAGGTGAAACCGATCCGACCCTGGCGATGTATGCCACCTGCAAGCGGCTCGAAAGCGCGGGCGTCGACGCCATCGCCATTCCTTGCAACACCGCCCATGCCTTTGTCGAGCGCATCCAGACGCACCTGCGCGTGCCTATCGTGAACATGTTGAGCGAGACGGTGGAGTGGATCCTGCACAAGCATGGGCCGGGCAAGACCATCGGGCTCCTGGCGACTTCCGGTACGGTACAGAGCCAGGTCTATCATCAGGCCGCACGCCGTGCCGGGCTGCAGATCCTGACGCCGGGTGTCGATTATCAGGCCATGGTCATGGACGCCATCTACGGACCACGGGGGATCAAGGCCGGTTTCACTCAGGGGCTTTGCAAGGAGCAGTTGCTGCTGGCGGCCGAGCATCTGTGCGAACTGGGGGCTGGGGTGTTGATCCTGGGGTGCACGGAATTGCCCTTGGTGCTTGAGCACTGTGAGGCGTTTGAGATCAATGGGCACACGGTGGCGCTGGTGGACCCGACGATGATTCTGGCGTTGAAGTGTATTGCCTTGGCGAAATGAGATTATCCTCTGCAAGAGAAAGCCAGTGGTGTTTGCACCTAAGCAAACACATAGCATCTGTGGCGAGGGGATTTATCCCCGCTGGGTTGCGAAGCAGCCCTGAACACAGGCACCTCAATGTATCAGACAGATTATGTTTGACTGCCTTGGGGGCCGCTTCGCAGCCCAGCGGGGATAAATCCCCTCGCCACAGATGTTTTGCATCAGGCCTTTCCTCGCACCGCCGCAATATCCCGTTTGGGCGGCGCGCCAGACAAGCGACCGTTGAGCGCTTGCAGTTGGTGGCCTATTGATATCTTGGTAAGCTCTGCATTCGCGATCTATCGGGCCATCAGTAGTGTCTACCGAACGAATTTCCCAGTTGGAGCAAGCCCTTATGGCCGTTATCGCTGCTGCGGGGAAAATGGGTGTCGGCAGTGACGAGCTGTGTGCCCAGGCGGTGGGCGGATTGATGTCCGGTCGCTACTGGAACTGGGCGAATGCCCAATATGCACAAGGCGCGGCCGATGAGATCGACAACGCCTTGAACATTCTGGTGGGACGGCCGATGGCGCGAGTGAAGTTGCCAGAGGCTGAAATCGGCATCGGCGTGACACTCCAGTCGCCCTCTCAGGCCAGCAATTAAGCCGCGTGCATTAAAGCCCCAAACCTTTCTCTACCAGCGCAAGCAACGCCTCTTCGTCCAGCACTACGGGATCGGGTTGCGGTTGCCCGTTCGATTGGACATGCCACCGCGATTCACCATGCTCGCCGACGGTCCGCAGAAGGCAGCGCGTCTGTCCCTTCATATGGATCTCGATGCAGCCGTCTCCCTGAGAGGAGAAGCGGGCAATCGGGTCGAGCTCGATGCGCTGATGGTTACCTTCCATGATCAATTGATCGATGGCGTAGTTGTACGTCGAACCGCTGGAGTGGCTTTCGAACACGTGAGTGGGATTGCGTCGAATCGTCAGCCCGGCCTCGCAGACCGGCGCCAGCCAGGTTTCGATCTGGTGATACAACTCGTAGACCTGGGCGGGCCAATGCTCAATCGCCAGGTCGGCGTTGGTATCGGTGCCGGCATGGGTTTGCCGGGTTTGCCTCAGTTTGGCTGCCAGCTTGTCTGCCTTGCTCATGTCGATGCTCCCTGTCGTCGTGATGGGATGAGCTTAGCTGATGGAGGCTGAGGGTTATTTGCGTTGGGTCATGGCGGAATGTCGAGGGTCGGGGCGCGACGGGTTGCTCTGGCAGAGCAGTCTCCCGCTATTTTCTGTGGGAGCGAGCCTGCTCGCGATGGCATCCGGTCCTTTGCATCAATGCTGGCTGACCCACCGCTATCGCGAGCAGGCTCGCTCCCACATTATTCCAGTTGAGCCTGATCTCTGCGTCTGACCGTCGATCCCCCTGTGGGAGCAGATGAATAATTTGTTTCGTTAAACTGCCAAGGCACTGATGACATGCTCAGGGTCATTATGGATCGCCCTTAACAGAGCTCTAGCGGGGCCGGTTGGCGCACGACGTCCTTGTTCCCAGTTGCGAAGAGTACCTAGCTGAACATCGATCAGCGCTGCGAATTTTGCCTGGGTCAGGCCAGTGGCCTTGCGTATTTCTTTAACTTGCAATGCATCGACAACGAACTTTCGGGATGGCTGACGCTCGCCTCGGACGATTTCATCCATCTGCTGCACGCTTTCCATCAGCTCATCGAAAAATTTGCTCATGGCTATCTCCAGTGCTCAACGATCGTTTTCATTGCTTTACGCTGATCGACGGTCAAGTCTTGTTGTTCATTTTTCGGATATATCATCAATAACGCGATCTGCGAATCAGCGACGAAATGGTAGTAAATCACCCTGGCACCGCCTCGTTTGCCATGGCCTTTAGCAGCGATACGGATCTTTCGAATCCCACCGGTCGCTTCGATTACGTCGCCTGCCGAGGGATTGCGGACTAGTGTCGCCTGTAAGGTCGAATAATCATCGTCATTCATCAACTCATTGGCCCGACGGGTAAAAATAGGAGTCTCAATAAAAATCATCGCTAATGTACGCCAGTGGCTTACTTTTCAGCAATGCTAATGGACTTAAATGCTACGTTCACTCCATGAGTTGTAACCAGATTTGGTCGGCATCCCGGTGGGGCAGGTCGATACTAACGCCGCGCCTGATATCTCGGCGTTGCCTGCGCCGAGGTTGTTTCCTGTTCGCTGTCCCTGGCAGGTTGCATCGGCATGTGCGGCAGGGAAGCGACATGAACGGTTCGCGCCGGAATCGCGAAGCGCACGCCGATTTTCTCGAATTCTTCCATCATGCCCAGGTTGATCGCTTGCTGGATGTCCATGTAGATGTTGTAGCTGGGGTCCAGCACGATATACACCGTTTCGAATTCCAACGCGCTCTGGCCGATGCCGCGAAAGTGCGAGCGGTCGAAGCGGGTCTTTTCTTGGGCCTTGATGATGCGCTCGACGATGACCGGCACCTGCCTGAGCTGCTCCGTGGAGCAGTCGAGGGGCAGGGCGAATTCGAACACGATGCGTCGCTCCTGGAGCCGTTTGTAGTTCTGGATGGTGGTGCTGATCATCTCGGCGTTGGCCATCACGATCTGCTCGCCGCCCAGGCTGCGGATCCGCGTGGTTTTCAGGCCGACGTGTTCGACGGTGCCGGCCAGGGAGCCGACGACGATGAAGTCACCGACTTCGAAGGGTTTGTCCACGGCAATGGACAGCGAGGCAAACAGGTCGCCGAGGATATTCTGCACCGCGAGGGCCACGGCGATGCCGCCGACGCCGAGGCTGGCGATGAACGCGGTGATGTTCACGCCGAGGTTGGAAAGCATCGCCAGCAGCACCATGGCCCAGAGAAATACCTTCGCGCCCCACAGGCTCAGGGTCGCCAGGGCACTTTTCTGGTGGATTTCGGTGTGGCTGTGGCGGGCGAAATAGTGCAGCAGCGCGAGGGCGATCGCCCGGTTGGCCCACAGCCCCATCTGCAGGGCCGCCACCACGAACCAGAGGCTGCTGACCCGGCTGAGCCAGCGCTCCGGCAAGTCCAGCACGCCGATGCCGATCAGGATCGAAGCCAGCAACAACAGGGTGTTGCTGGTGCTGGAGAGCACTTCGACGGCGATGTGGCTGAGGTAGGCGTTGGGCTTCTGTGCCCGGGCCCGCACGTTCCTCAGGAGGAAACCGATGCTCGCCCTGGCGACGATAAAACTCACGGTCATCACGCCGAGGGCCAGCAGCCAGTTGGCGATGGAGATGCCGAGCAACTGGGTGTCGGTAAAGATTTCGAGGGAGCTTGAGTCCATGGATCGGTCACCTGCGCCGTTGCTTTTCGGGTTCAGGCCCTACCGATCTTTAGCGTGGGAGTCTGGACAGGGCCACGAACTTCATTAGGTGACGTCAGGTACGGGCCGTTCAATTTTGTTGCCTGTCCGCAGTTGCGGGCACCGGGGGGAGCGGCGTAGTTTCCTGTGGGAGACCCGATGACAGAGCGACAGCCATGCACATGACAGCACTGAGTAACGACGACCTGGAACCCTTGCGCGATGCGCTCATCCTGGCCGGTTTACCCGCGGATGACCTGAACCTGCCCGGCCGGCGGTTTTTCAGTTTCAGGCAACAAGACAGTGATGTGGCGTTTGGCGGGATCGAGGGGACGGGGAGCGACCGATTGCTGCGCTCGTTGGTTGTCGTGGAAGGCCGACGGGGACAGGGCACTGGCGCATTGGTACTGGCTGCCCTCGAAGCTTTTGCAAAAAACGAGGGGGTAGAGTGGGTTCACCTGCTGACGGAAAGCGCCACCGCGTTCTTTGCTGCTCATGGCTATCAGGTGCAGGAACGTTCGCTGGCGCCCGCGTCGATTTGTGCGACGGTCCAGTTCAAGCGCTTATGCCCGGCTTCGGCGGCTTACCTGAGCAAGCGACTCGCTTAGCGCAACAGATGCACCGCCAGCCCGGTCAGCCCGCACGCCAGCAATATCTGGATCACGCTACGTTTGTAGCGGAACAGCGCAATGGCCGCCGATAGGGCGATGATTGCCGATGGCCAATCCAGCGCACCGGCAAAGCCGCTGGGCCAGAGTACGTGGTAGCCGAAGAAGCAGGCCAGGTTGAGGATCACGCCGACCACGGCCGCGGTAATCGCCGTCAGCGGTGCGGTGAACTTCAGCGCGTTGTGGGTCGATTCGACCAACGGGCCGCCGGCCAGGATGAACAGGAACGAAGGCAGGAAGGTGAACCAGGTCACCAGGGTGGCCGCAACGGCGCCGGCGAGAAAGGCCTGTTCGGGGCCGAACACCTGCATCACATAGCCACCGACGAACCCGACGAACGCCACCACCATGATCAAGGGGCCGGGAGTGGTTTCGCCGAGGGCCAGGCCATCGATCATCTGTGCCGGAGTCAGCCAGCCGAAGTGTGCGACGGCACCCTGATACACGTAAGGCAAAACCGCATAGGCGCCCCCGAAAGTCAGCAACGCGGCTTTGGTGAAGAACCAGGCCATCTGCGTGAAGGTGCCTTCCCAGCCGAACATCAGGGTCAACAGGCCCATCGGCAAGACCCACAGCAGGGCACCGATGAGCGCCAACCGGATAAGTCTGAAGGTGCTGAACCGGGCATGGTCCGGGGTCGGGGTGTCATCGTCGATCAAGGCCGGGCCAAAGGATCGATGCCTGGCATCCTGGCCGCCGAGGGTGAATTTGTCCGGTGCCCAGCGACCACCGAAATAGCCGATGACGGCGGCTCCCAGCACGATCAGCGGGAAGGGGACGTTAAAGGCGAATATTGCGCCGAACGATGCGACGGCTATGGCCCACAACCCGCTGTTGCGAAGCGCACGGGAGCCTATGCGGTGTGCGGCATGGGCGACGATTGCCGTCACGGCCGGCTTGATGCCATAGAAAACGCCCGCCACCACCGGTACTTCGCCGAACGCCACGTACAGCCAGGACAACGTGACGAGGATAAACAGTGACGGCAATACGAACAGCGCGCCGGCAATGACTCCGCCACGCCCTCGGTGCATCAGCCAGCCGAGATAGGTCGCCAACTGCTGGGCTTCGGGGCCTGGCAGCAACATGCAGTAGTTCAGCGCGTGCAGGAAGCGCCGCTCGGAAATCCAGCGCCGGCGCTCCACCAACTCCTGATGCATGATCGCGATCTGTCCCGCCGGCCCGCCAAAACTGATGAAGCCCAACTTGAGCCAGAACCCGAACGCTTCGCGTAGGCTGACGACCGAGGGGGCTTCGACGGTTTGGCAGGGTTTGTCCATGGTCGGCGGGTACTTGGGAACTGAGGGCGATCTACGTTATGGGGCGTCACGCAATTTGGATAGCCCCTGCCAGGGTTTCCCTGTAAAAAACATCTCCTTTCACAGGCTTGAAACATGATCCTTGAACCGACCGAGTCGACGTCACTGTTTTTTACAGGACCGCAGTTGTGGGAAGTGCGGGTGTGCATGGACAAGGCGCTGACGTTTACCAGTTGCGGCAGTGGCGTCAAGACGCGGTGCCGGGCCGGGCAGATCCGGGCGCTGCCGCTGTGCTGGCTGGCAATAGAAAATTTTCGGATCCATCTTCCCACCCATCGGCTGCGTTGCACCGGCAAATTGCCGCCCCACAAGCGGTAGGCTAAGCTCTCGCCTATTGGGGGCTTTGAGCGATTCGCTCATGTTTTGCCCTCCCGGGAACTCGTTTGCCTATCCTCATCCATGATCCGCTTCATACCCCCGGCGGTGCTCTCAAGCGCCTGCCGTTGCTCAAGGCAGCGGTGGCGTTTATCGCGGCGGTCTGCCTGTGCCTGTGCGGCTTGCTTTACCTGCAACTGGAACAGTCCCGTCGCCACGATCTTGAGTCAGCGGGTATCGTCTCGGCCAACCTTACCCGGGCCATGGCCCAGCAGGCCCAGGATACTTTTGTGCAGACTGACCTGGTGCTGGCCAGCCTGACGGACTGGATTCAGGCCGATGGCTTCAGTCCGGCGCTGCAACCGCGCCTGCACAAAACCTTTGCCCGACGCGTGCAATCACTGGAGCAGTTGCATGGCCTGTTCCTGTTCGACAAGAGTGGGCACTGGGTTGTCACCTCCTTTGATAATTTGCAAGAAGGCGATGGGGTGGCGGATCGGGAATATTTTGCTTTCCATCAGCAGAACGCCTCGCTGATCGCCCATATCGGCCCGGCCATTCGCAGCCGGCAAAATGGCGATTGGATCATCCCCGTTTCACGGCGTGTGAATGATCAGGATGGCAATTTCCAAGGCGTCTTGCTGGCCGGGATCAAGATGTCGTACTTCGATAAGTTCTTCAAAAGCTTCAGTCTTGACGATAAAGGCGAGATGGCCCTGGCCTTGTCCGACGGAAGCCTGCTGGCCCGCCGGCCCTTTGATGAGGCGCAGATCGGCCGGGCCCTGTCCCAGGAAAGTCTCTTCCGGCATGACCCGCAGGCCAAGGATCCCGACACCGCGATGATCCGCTCGGTCGACGGCGTTGTCAGGCTATATGATCACCAGCACCTGCAGGCCTATCCCCTGATCGTCACCGTCGCGATGTCCGAGGAGGCGATCCTGGCCGACTGGTATGCAAAGGCCTTCCAGTCCTGCCTCATCGTGGCCCTGGTGGTCACGGGCATCTGCCTGTTCGGTTGGGTGTTCGTGCGCCAGGTGCGCAACAGCGAGCGAATCGAGGTTGACCTGCGCAAGGCCCAGGAAACGTTGAGGCTGATTGCCACCCATGACAGCCTGACCGGGCTGGCGAATCGCCGGCTGTTCGAGCGAGCCCTGGACATCGAATTCGGCCGGGGCGCCCGCCAGCGCACGCCTTTGAGCCTGATCCTGCTCGATATCGACTACTTCAAGCGCTACAACGATACCTACGGGCACGTGGCCGGTGACCATTGCCTGGCGGAAGTGGCGAAAGTGCTCAAGGGCTGCTGCCATCGCAAGGCCGACCTGGCGGTGCGTTATGGCGGTGAAGAGTTCGCGGTGCTGTTGCCCGATACCGACCTGCAGGGCGCCATGACGTTGGCCGGGCAGATCCGCCAGAGCCTCATCGACAAGCACATCACCCATTCCGGTTCCCCCACCGGCTATCTGACGGTGAGCCTGGGCTGTCACGCCTTCGTGCCCAGCAGCCTGGACAGCATCGAGGTCTTTATCCAGAGGGCCGATGCGGCGCTTTACCAGGCCAAGCACAGTGGTCGCAATTGCGTGGCGGTGTGGTCCACGGAGGGAGGGCTCGATACGCTGGAGCGTTCGGATCGTTGAGATCCGTTGGAATCATCGCCAACTGAGAAGGGTCCATTGCTCAGGCACCTCGCCGTCAACCGATCGGACAGGAGCAGGTAAATGGAGACCACTGCCGATATTCCTTCCAGCGTCACGCGCCACACGCCAATCACCCGACGCCTGGTGGTCGCGGTCGCCGGGTTGTTTGTCCTGGGCATCCTGGTGGCTGTTGCGGCGCTGTTCAATATCGCACGGGAGCTGGACGCGGAAGACGTGCGCAAGACGCACTTCTACACCGAGCGCGCCGTGGAAAACCGCATCATCGCCTCGAAAAACTACATCACCAGCTACACCTACTGGACCACCGCCTATGAGCACCTCAACGGTGAAGTCGACGTGCAGTGGGCCTATGCGGAACAGAACATGGGCAAGACCCTGTTCACCAACGACGGATATGAAGGGGTGTTTGTCGTCGACCGCGAGCGCACCAAATACGCCGTGGTGCGCGGGCAGAATGTCCAGGGCGAGGCGTCAGCGTATATCGACGTGCCGTTGCAGGAATTGGTTGAGCAGCTCCAGGGGCAATCCGACCTGACCATTCCGGCGGTCCGCTACACCTTGTTCGAAGGCTGGCCGGCCATCGTTACCGCTTCGGTGATCCTGCCGAACGACGAGCGTCCCCGGGTCGATGCCAAGGGCACGTCGATCCTGTTGTTTGTCGACCAACTGACCCACGTCAAACTGCGCGCGCTGGGCAAGAGCTATGGCCTCAGCGACCTGAACCTCAAGAAGGACAACGAGCTTGCGCCCGACCAGCCGGCGGTGCCGCTGGACAGCACCGGCTACAGCCTGGTGTCCCGCCTCGAACAGCCGGGCCGGCAGTTGCTCTGGTCGCTGATGCCGCCGTTGGGTGGGGCGTTGCTGATCCTGGCACTGCTCACCGCCTACTTTTTCCGCTATGCCCTGCGCACGGCACGGCATGTGGATGCCAGCTACGACAGCCTGGAGCGCTCGACCCAGGCGCTGGAAGCCAGCGAAGAACGTTTCCGGGCCGTGGCCGAGGCTGCCTCCGACTGGATCTGGGAAATCGACGGGCAACAGCACATCACCTATCTGTCGGGACGCTTCAATACGGTCACCGGATTTTCCGACCAGCAATGGCTGGGCCAGGACATCGAGCAACTGTTGTACTGCGACACTACCCCGATTGCTCTGTGGTTGGGCAACCTGACGGAAGGACAGAGCGTGAGTAACCTGCGCTGTTCCTACCGCGATGAGTCCGGACAACTGCGCTTTTGTCGGGTTTCGGCGCGGCCGATCTACGCCAGGTCCGCAGTGGTGGGGTACCGCGGCACCGCCAGCGACATCACCGATGAGGTGGCCGCCCACGCCCAGGTCCAGCATCTGTCGATGCACGATGCGCTGACCGGCCTGCCGAACCGCAACAAGCTGGCGCGGCACCTGGATGACGCGCTGATCGCCAAGGAGCATTCCGCACCCCTGACGCTGCTGATGGTGGACCTGGACAACTTCAAGCCGATCAACGATTCCCTGGGCCACGCGGCCGGCGATGCCGTGCTGCTGGAAGTCGCACAGCGCTTGCGCGACAGCACCCGCGAGCAGGATCTGGTGGCGCGGCTGGGCGGCGACGAGTTCGTCGTGGTGCTCAGTGGAATGGAGAACACCACTGAGATCGACCGGTTCTGCGCACGCTTGATCGAGAGCCTGCTACAGCCGATCCACTACGAAACCCATGCCCTGCACATCGGTGCCAGCATCGGCATTGCCGTGAGTCGTCGCCAGGGTTATGTGCCCGGCGAGTTGATTCGCTGTGCCGACATTGCCATGTATCAGGCCAAGTCCGAGGGCAAGAAGACCTGGTGTTATTTCGCCTCGCAAATGAGCGACCAGATCCAGCATCGACGCCAGCTGGAAAGCGACCTGCGCCAGGCGCTGAAAAACAACGAATTCATCCTGCACTTCCAGCCACGCTACAAAGTCGACGGCCGGGAGATCGTGGCCGTCGAGGCCTTGGTGCGCTGGCAGCATCCAACCCAGGGCCTGCTCGGTCCCGATGCTTTCATTCCGTTGGCCGAGCAGACCGACCTCATCGTTCCGCTTTCGCGCTGGGTGTTACGCGAGGCCTGCGAAACCGCGCTGACCTGGCCAGGTGACCTGATGGTTTCGGTCAATCTGTCGCCGGCGCAGTTCGAGCGCAGCGATGTGGTGGAGGACGTTCGCCAGGTGCTGATCGAAACCCGCTTCCCGGCGAGTCGCCTGGAACTCGAGATCACCGAGAATGTGATGCTCAACGATGTGGACGGCGCCCTGCAGGTCATGAACGCCCTGAAGGAACTGGGCGTGCGTTTGAACATGGACGACTTCGGGACCGGCTATTCCTCCCTGGGGTACTTGCGCACCTATCCCTTCGACGGCATCAAGATCGACAAGCGCTTTATCGCGTCCATGAGCAACAGCAGCAACGACCGCGCGGTGGTCCAGGCGATCATCAACCTGGGCAAGGCGATGGGCTTGACCGTCACGGCCGAGGGCGTGGAAACCCTGGCCCAGCTCGGCTCGCTGGGCACGGACCAATGTCACGAGGTCCAGGGTTACTTCCTCAGTCGTCCTATCGATAAGAAGGCATTCTCGAGCTTGCTTGCAAACGCTCAGCCGCTGTCGAAAACCGGCACTTGATACCCCTGACGCCCTGATACTTCGAGGTTCTGGCCCATGAAAAACCTGCGGATCGCGACCTTCAACATCAATGGCATTCGCGCCCGGTTGCCCAACCTGCTGGAATGGCTGGAGCGGGAAAAGCCCGACATCGTCTGCCTGCAGGAACTCAAGGCGGCCGACAAGGATTTCCCGGCGGCCGAACTGGAGTCGGTGGGGTATGGCTCGATCTGGCACGGCCAGGCGTCCTGGAACGGCGTTGCGATACTGGCCCGTGACGCGCAACCGCTGGAGAGCCGTCGCGGCCTGCCCGGTGATGAGGGCGACAGCCACAGCCGCTATCTGGAGGCGGCTGTGCATGGCGTGCTGGTGGGTTGCCTTTACCTGCCCAACGGTAACCCGCAGCCCGGGCCCAAGTTCGATTACAAACTGGCGTGGTTCGAACGGCTGATCGACTATGCACAGGCGTTGCAGGCCAGCGATCACCCGGTGGTGCTGGCTGGCGACTACAACGTGGTGCCTACCGACATGGATATCTACAACCCGCGCTCCTGGCTCAAGGATGCGCTGTTGCAACCCGAAAGCCGCGAGTGCTACCAACGGTTGCTGGACCAGGGCTGGACGGATTCGTTGCGCCATTTGTACCCGGACGAGCGGATTTACACCTTCTGGGATTATTTCCGTCAGCACTGGCAAAAAAACTCCGGGCTGCGCATCGATCATCTGTTGCTCAACCCGGCGGCAAGCCCCTATCTGAGCGAGGCGGGCGTGGACGCCTGGGTCAGGAACCAGCCGCACCCCAGTGATCATGCCCCTACCTGGATCCGGTTGGCTTCACGCAAGCGGCGTTGAAAGTCCGGCGCCTCTCGGTCGGTTGTTGTCTATGGCGGGGGAATGCCTTATATCTGGCGCCAACCGCAGCGTGCTCCCCATGAGCGCTGCACCGGACCAGGAAAAGGACACCCTAATGAGCCAGCCCCGACTGAGCGATTCGCGCCGTTATCTGCAACGCTTGGGCTTCGCCACACCGCCGGCCCCGACGCTCGAGACATTGCGTCAGCTTCAAAGCCGCCACACGGCCGAATTCCCCTTTGAAACCCTCTCGACGCTGTTGCGCCTGCCGGTGTCCATCGATCTGGAATCAGTGGAGCGAAAAGTCTTCGAGCAAGGGCGTGGCGGCTACTGCTACGAACTCAACCAGTTATTCCTGGTGCTGTTGCAAGAGTTGGGTTTCGACGTTCGCGGCATCACCGGCCGGGTGGTGATGAATGCCCCCGAAGGCGCCTGGACTGCCCGGACCCATCGTCTCAGCCTGGTGACGATAGACAGCGTGCGCTACATCACCGATGTCGGTTTCGGCGGCATGGTGCCCACCGGGCCGTTGCTGCTGGACAGCCGTGACGTTCAGGCCACTCCTCATGAGCCGTACCGTATCGAGGACCATCCGGACGGCTACCTGCTGCGCGCCAACGTCGCGGGCGAATGGCGGCCGATGTACCTGTTCGACCTGCAACGCCAGGAAGACATCGATTACACCCTGGGCAACTGGTACGTCTGCACCCACCCTGACTCGCCGTTCATGGGCCGGCTGATGGTGGCCCGCACCGGCGACGGTTTGCGCAAGACCCTCAACGGCAACAGCTATGCCGTGCACCGAATAGGGCAGGAGAGCGAGCGGCGGGTGATCACCGAGGCTGATGAACTGATCGATCTGCTGGAAAACGAGTTCAGCTTGCGGGTGCCGCCACGGGAATTGTTACGGCCTGCAGTGGAGGCGCTTCTCTAGCCACGTCACGCTGATTTGCTTGTGGGAAAAGTGTATACAACTCTATGGACATTTGTCCTGAGTTTTGAATACAGTGTGCCCATAACAAAAAACAGGGAACCTGCGAACCATGAAAACGCCCCATGTTTCACTCCCACGGCCCGAGGACGAAAACCTCGGTGTCGGCGCGAATATGGCTTACGGCCTACAGCATGTATTGACCATGTACGGCGGCATCGTCGCGGTGCCCCTGATCATCGGCCAGGCGGCCGGCCTGTCATCGGCGGACATCGGCCTGTTGATTGCGGCGTCATTGTTTGCGGGGGGGCTGGCCACCTTGTTGCAAACTCTCGGGCTGCCGTTTTTCGGTTGCCAACTGCCCTTGGTGCAGGGTGTTTCGTTCTCGGGCGTCGCGACCATGGTGGCGATCGTCGGGACTGGCGGGGAGGGGGGCTTCCAGGCCATCCTGGGGGCGGTGGTTGCCGCCTCCCTGATCGGTTTGCTGATCACGCCGGTGTTCTCGCGCATCACCCGCTTCTTTCCGCCGCTGGTTACCGGCATCGTGATTACCACCATTGGCCTGACGTTGATGCCGGTGGCGGCGCGCTGGGCCATGGGCGGCAACAGTCACGCGGCCGACTTCGGCAGCATGGCCAACATCGGCCTGGCCGCCGTCACGCTGGTGCTGGTGCTGCTGCTCAGCAAGATGGGCAGCGCGACCATTTCCCGCTTGTCGATTCTGCTGGCGATGGTCATCGGGACGGTGATCGCGGTGTTCCTCGGCATGGCGGATTTTTCATCCGTCAGCGAAGGCCCGATGTTCGGCTTCCCCACGCCATTCCACTTCGGCATGCCGACGTTCCACATCGCCGCGATCCTGTCGATGTGCATCGTGATCATGGTGACCCTGGTGGAAACGTCGGCCGACATCCTGGCGGTGGGCGAGATCATCGACACCAAGGTCGACTCAAGGCGCCTGGGTAACGGCCTGCGGGCCGACATGCTGTCGAGCATGATCGCGCCGATCTTCGGTTCCTTCACCCAGAGCGCCTTTGCCCAGAACGTCGGCCTGGTGGCGGTGACCGGGATCAAGAGCCGTTTCGTGGTGGCGACGGGTGGGGTGTTCCTGGTGGTGCTCGGGTTGTTGCCGTTCATGGGCCGGGTGATCGCTGCGGTACCGACTTCGGTCTTGGGCGGCGCGGGTATCGTGCTGTTCGGTACCGTGGCCGCCAGCGGCATTCGAACCCTGTCCAAAGTCGACTACCGCAACAACGTCAACCTGATCATCGTCGCCACTTCCATCGGCTTCGGCATGATTCCCATCGCCGCGCCAAACTTCTACGACCATTTCCCGAGCTGGTTCGCAACGATCTTCCATTCGGGCATCAGTTCGTCGGCGATCATGGCGATTGTCCTGAACCTGGCGTTCAACCACTTCACCGCAGGCAACTCCGACCAGCAGTCAGTGTTTGCTGCCGGGACCGAGCGGGTGCTGCGCTACCAGGACCTGGCGAAGTTGCGTGAAGGCGACTACTTCAGCGACGGCAAGCTGCATGACTGTGATGGCAATGAGATTCCGGTGCTGGCAGAGCCTGCCCATTCGACTGCGGAGCATGAGCCGGTGCGGCTGAAAAGCAGCGAGCATGTCTGACTTTGCCAACTGAGCATCAGCGGCGCCCCCTGTGGGAGCGAGCCTGCTCGCGATAGCGGTGGGTCAGTTTGCGGCGATGTCGATTGTACTGCCGCCTTCGCGAGCAGGCTCGCTCCCACAGTCAATCGGGTTGAGTCCGATCTGTGCGTCCACCACCCGCCCCCTGTAGGAGCGAGCTTGCTCGCGATTGGGCGTGTCAGTCGACATCATGGGCGGCTGACTCTCCGCTATCGCGAGCAAGCTCGCTCCCACAGGTTTTGTGGTGTTCACATAATAAAAAACAGCCTGTGACGAATCACAGGCTGTTTTTTATTCGGTTACCAACGACCGTAATGGCCATGGGGCGGGCCGTAGTAGTAGCCCCGTGGTGGCCCGTAATACACCGGTGCCGGGCGATAGTAGACAGGCCGCTCGATGTACACCGGTTGTGGCTCGTAATAGACCGGTGGAGGTTGCTGTACATAAACCGGTTGCGGCTGGACGTAGACCGGTTGTTGCACGTACACCGGCCGGTCACGGTTGATGAGCGCCGAGCCGACAATAGCCGAACCGACGATTGCACCAAACACTGCGGGCCCCTCCCAACCACCGCGACCATGGGCGGATGCCTGGCCGGTGACCGCGAGTGCCCCCACGAGCAGGGCGATGACAGGGAGTTTACGATTCATGGTGGTTCCTCGTTTTGGCCCCGTTGGTAACAGACCGGTAAAAAGGTCACGGGGTACTTGCTCTGACAACGATTTTCTCAGGATTTGCACCGCCGTTGGGTAAATATTGTGTAAGGTCGGGCGGGCGGTGACTCCGCTTGTCAGAAAGTGAATGCAAGGAATAAACATGCAAATCAATCCCAACAAAGACACCCAGTTGTGCATGTCGCTGTCGGGCCGCCCCGGGAACTTCGGCCTGCGTTTTCATAACCACCTGTACGAGCAGTTGGGGCTGAATTTCTATTACAAGGCTTTCAGCAGCCGGGACTTGCCCGGTGCGGTCGGCGGTATCCGCGCCCTGGGCATCCGAGGGTGCGGGGTGTCGATGCCGTTCAAGGAAGCCTGCATCGCCCTGGTCGATGAACTGGACGCCTCCGCCGCCGCGATCCAGTCCATCAACACCATCGTCAACACGGATGGCCATCTGAAGGCCTACAACACCGACTACATTGCCATCGCCCAGTTGCTGCAGACCCATGCGGTGCCCAAGGATTCGACCTTTGCCCTGCGCGGCAGCGGTGGCATGGCCAAGGCCGTGGCCAGCGCCCTGCGTGACGGCGGCTATAAACAGGGCCTGATCGTCGCCCGCAACGAAACCGCCGGGCGGGCCCTGGCCGAGTCCCTGGGGTATGAGTGGCAAGCCGGGTTGGGCGAGTACCGGCCCCGGATGTTGGTCAATGTCACGCCGATCGGCATGGCCGGAGGGGCGGAAGCCGATCAGCTGGCGTTCGAGCCCCACGCCATCGCGGCGGCCGAGACCGTGTTCGACGTAGTGGCGATTCCGTCGGAAACGCCGCTGATCGTGCGCGCCCGGGCTGAGGGCAAACGGGTCATCACCGGGCTGGAAGTCATTGCCATCCAGGCCCTGGAGCAGTTCGTGCTGTATACCGGCGTGCGACCGAGCCCGGAACAGTTTGAGAAAGCCGTGGCGTTTGCCCGGTCTGCGTAGGAGCTGGCGAAGGCTCGGGCCGCGTTCGGACGATCTTTGATTTTGATCTTTCGCTTTCGACTCAATTGTTGGGGGAAAGATCGCAGCCTCGTTGCACTCGACAGCTCCTACATGGCTCCTACGCAGCGGCTATAGGGCATTTATTCCAGCCGCGCGAGCCGTTCTTCCAGCGCCGCGATCCGCGCCTCGAGCTCTTCGATGCGCTCCAGCGACACGCCGCTGCCGGCACTGCGTTCCACCGGGTGCTGGCGGGCGGCGAGGATCGCTTCGATGTCCGCCGGGTCGCCCATGGCATGGACGTAGCGGTCTTCCCGCTGGCCGGCCTGGCGTGGCACCAGCAGCGCCAGCCCACGGGCAATCAGGCGTTCGAGTTGATGCAGCACCTGCTCGGTGTCTTCGAAATCATGCATGCGGCCACTGCGGGTCAACAGCTCATTGACCGTTTGCGGGCCGCGCAGGAACAGCAGGCCCATCAGGATGACCTGGGCCGGCACCAGTTCCAGGGCCTTGTCGACCCGATGCTCCCAGCGGTCGGCGCGGCTGCCCATCACCAGCTTGGTAAAACCGCGGCCTTCCAGCGCCCGCAGGCTCTGGCCGACCTGGCCCGGGGTGAGGTTCATCACCGGTTCACGGCTGGTTTTCTGGTTGCAGGCCAGTACCAGGGCGTTGAGGGTCAGCGGGTAGGTTTCCGGGTTGGCGGCCTGTTTTTCCACCAGGGCACCGAGGATGCGGATTTCCGTGCTGTTGAGCCGTGGTTCTTCGGCCTGGCCTTGTTCTTCGATGTTCATCGCGCGTCCCCTCTGCTGTGAAGCCGCCTAGCCTAATCCTTGCGCAATAAAAGACAAGGTGCGCAACAAGCCGTGGCTATAATCGCATCCGTTTGCTGTGTTCCTTTTCTCTCACCTGCATGAGATCGCCATGACTATTTCCCTGTACGCCGCTTCCATCCCGGTTTTCAAGCAGATGCTCAACGCCCTGAGTGACGTCCTGAACAAGGCCGAAGCCCACGCGACTGCGAAAAACATCGACCCGAACGCTTTCCTGCAAGCCCGCCTGTACCCGGACATGTTCCCGCTGGTGCGTCAGGTGCAGATTGCCGTGGACTTCGCCAAAGGCGTGTCCGCTCGCCTGGCCGAGATTGAAGTGCCGAAGTATGACGACAGCGAAACCACCTTCGCCGATCTGCAAGCCCTGATCACCAAGGTACTGGCCTTCATCGACGGCATCAGTGCCGAGCAGATCGATGGCAAGGAAAACATCGAGATCGTCACCCGCCCGGGCACGCCGAAGGAAAAGCGTTTCACCGGTCAGAACTACCTGCTGACCTACGGCCTGCCGCAATTCTTCTTCCACGTCACCACCACCTATGCGCTGCTGCGTCATAACGGCGTGGAAGTGGGCAAGCGCGACTACATGGGCGCGTTCTAAACCCGCTGGCATGAAAAAGCCCGGGACGGTGTGAGCCGTTCCGGGCTTTTTTGTGACTGTCTGTCATGTCCTCGGCGGATGTACCTCCGCTATCGCGAGCAGGCTCGCTCCCACAGGGTTTTGGATACACCGCAAATCCAGTGTGGGAGCGAGCCTGCTCGCGATGACGGTGGTGCATCCACCGCAACGGTTATGCCGTGCGAGCCAGCTTCTCTTCCTCACCCAAACACGCCGCCGCGGTGAACAGCACATCCGTGGACGAGTTCAGCGCCGTCTCCGCCGAGTCCTGCAGGACACCGATGATGAACCCTACGGCAACCACCTGCATGGCGATTTCGCTCGGGATCCCGAACAGGCTGCACGCCAGGGGGATCAGCAGCAGCGAACCGCCGGCCACGCCGGACGCACCGCAGGCGCAAACGGCCGCGACGACGCTCAGCAGTACCGCCGTCGGCACATCCACCACGATCCCCAGGGTGTGCACCGCAGCCAGTGTCAGCACGGTGATGGTGATGGCGGCGCCGGCCATGTTGATGGTCGCGCCCAGTGGGATCGATACCGAATAGGTGTCCTCGTGCAGGCCCAGGCGTTTGCTCAGTTCCAGGTTCACTGGGATGTTGGCCGCCGAGCTACGGGTGAAGAACGCAGTGATGCCGCTTTCGCGCAGGCAGGTGAGCACCAGCGGGTACGGGTTGCGACGCAGTTTCCAGAACACGATGAGCGGGTTGACCACCAGCGCGACGAACAGCATGCAGCCGATCAGCACAGTCAACAGTTGCAGGTAACCGAGCAGGGCGCCGAAACCGGACGTGGCCAGGGTCGAGGCGACCAGCCCGAAGATCCCCAGTGGGGCGAAGCTGATCACCAGGCGCACGATCACCGTCACGCCGTTGGACAGGTCGTCGAGCACGGTGCGGGTGGTTTCGCCGGCATGGCGCATGGCGATGCCCAGGCCGATGGCCCAGGCCAGGATGCCGATGAAATTGCCGTCGGTCAGCGCCCGGACCGGGTTGTCCACCACGCTGAGCAGCAGGCTCTGCAACACCTCGCCGATGCCGCCGGGGGCAGTGACGGCGACGTCCTGGGTAGACAGCACCAGGCTGGATGGAAACAGACTACTGGCAACGACCGCGACCACGGCCGCGGCGAAGGTGCCCAGCAGGTACAGGAACAGGATCGGCCGGATATGGGTTTCCTGGCCCTGCTTATGGTTGGCGATCGACGCCATGACCAGCACGAACACCAGGATGGGGGCCACGGCCTTGAGGGCGGACACGAAGACCTTGCCGATGAATGCGGTGGATTTCGCCGCGTCCGGCGCCAGCCAGGCCAGGGCGATACCGATGATCAGGCCGATGATGATTTGTGTCACCAGGCTGGTGCGTTTGAAGCGATGCCAAAGGGAAGGGGATAAAGCAGTCATAACGGCCATCCATGTATTTTTTGTTGTGAGCAACGGTCGACGTTCGGGGCAACAAGCGGGCAGGCCAGGTGAGCGGGACCGGAAGAAAGGTTCAACGTTTGCGGGGCGCGGACTTTAGCACAGCCCGGTAAAGAATCTGACGGACCTGTGACGATCCGTCACCCAGGTGTTTAAGCACATTTGTCTGTCGCCCACATTCTGTTAGGCTTTGCTCCTCTCACCTCTCTATCCCCCCAGCGGGCCCTTGGGCCAACGCTGGTGTTGTCGTTTTGCTGGAGTTTTGCATGTTGTTACCTATTTTCCTGTTGTCGGCCGCCGGTTTCACCGTGCTGACCACGGAATTCATCATCGTCGGCCTGCTGCCCTCCATCGCTCGCGACCTGCACGTCAGCATTCCCCAAGCCGGGTTGCTGGTGACGCTGTTCGCGTTTACGGTGGCGGCGTTCGGGCCGTTCCTGACGGCCTGGTTCGCCCGTTTCGAGCGGCGCAGGCTGTTTATCAGCGTACTGCTGATGTTCGGCCTGGCCAACACATTGGCGGCCGTTGCCCCCGATATCTGGGTCATGGCCATTGCCCGGTTGATCCCGGCCCTCGGTCTGCCGGTGTTCTGGGCGCTGGCCAGCGAAACGGCGGTGGACATCGTCGGGCCGCAGTACGCCGGGCGCGCCATCGCCCGGATCGGCTTCGGCATTGTCTGCGCCACGGTATTCGGGATCCCGGTGGGTACGCTGATTTCCGATGCGTTCGGCTGGCGCAGCGCTTTCGCCATCCTGGCGGTCATCGCCTTCGCCAAAGTGCTATTGCTGTTCATCTACCTGCCGAAAACCAACCTGCACTTGCATCAAGTCAGTTTCCGCTCGCAGTTCAAGATCCTGCGCAGTCCGTTGATGCAGGGCCATGTGCTGCTGTCGATCCTGGTGTTCAGCGGCATGTTCACCGCCTACACCTACCTGGCCGACATCCTCGAACGTCTCGCCGGGTTCGACGGCACGCTGGTGGGCTGGTGCCTGATGGGTTTCGGCGCCGTGGGACTGCTGGGCAATTCCCTGGGTGGTCGAGCGGTGGACCGGCATCCGTTGATCGCGTCGATGGTGTTCTGCCTGTTCATGATCGGCGGCATGGTGGCGTTGGTGCCGAGCATTCATTCGACCCTGTGGTTGGCTGCAGCGATGGCGATCTGGGGTGTGACCCAGGCCGCGCTGTTCCTGGTCAGCCATGTGCGACTGATGAAGGCTGCGCCCGAAGCGCCAGCCTTTGCGGCGTCGCTGAACATTGCCGGCGCCAACCTGGGAATCGGCCTTGGGGCGCTGATCGGCGGGCGGGTCATCGATACCCTGGGCCTGGGCAGCGTCGGTTTTGCGGCGGCCGGGTTCATCCTTGTATCGATCCTGCTGGCATTGCTGCTGATGACCTTCAAGCCCCGGCCCGTCTGCGCCTAGTGGAACAACTCGCGACGCGCCCCTTCGGCAATCGCGACGATCCCCGGATGACTGACCTTGCGCTCCACGGAGATGGCATAGAACGACTCGCTCACCGCGTCGGTCTGGCCAATCTCCTGCACGCCGTACTGGCGCTTCACCTCTTCGGCGATCACGCTCGGGCCGATGAAAATCCCGCTGCCTGACTGACCGAAGGCCTGCATCAACGCGCTGTCGTCGAACTCACCGACGATGCGTGGCTGGATCTGCTGCTCGGCGAACCAGCGTTGCAGACGGCTACGCACCACGGTTTCCTGGCCGGGAATCAGCAGCGGGGCGTCCTGCAGGCCCCGGGGGAAATCCTGCCCGTAGCGTTCGGCCAGTGCGGCGGTGGCGAAGAAGCTGATGCCACATTCTCCCAGTTTCTGACTGTAGCCCTTGATGTCCAGGTGGCTGGGCATCGGACTGTCGGAAATCACCAGGTCCAGGCGCTGGATCGCCAGGTCCGCCAGCAGCCGTTCGAGTTTGTCCTCGCGGCAGGTGACGCGCAGCGGTTCGCTCAATTCCATGGTCGGCGCCAGCAGTCGATAGAC
Organism: Pseudomonas sp. B21-056; assembly: GCF_026016325.1. Lineage (NCBI taxonomy): Bacteria > Pseudomonadati > Pseudomonadota > Gammaproteobacteria > Pseudomonadales > Pseudomonadaceae > Pseudomonas > Pseudomonas sp. B21-056. The sequence goes on along the minus strand of NZ_CP087203.1, from coordinate 4,271,614 downwards.
GATGGACTTGGGCACCACGTCCGCCACCCCGACCCGAAACAGCGTCTGCTGTTCGTTGGGCTGGGCCCGGAGCATCAGCTCCAGCTCGCCACCCAGTTGGAACATGTGCTCGGCGTAGGGCAGCGTCTGGCGGCCGGCTTCGGTCAGTTCCAGTTGCCGTCCGACGCGGCGAAACAATTTGATGTTATACGTCTGCTCGAACAGGGTGATCTGCCCGCTGATGGTTTGTGGCGTCAGGTTCAACTGCTCGCAAGCCCGCACGATGCTGCCGGTCTTGGCCACCACCCAGAAGTAATGCAACTGTCGATAATTGAGCATGGGATCACATAGCTTCGTAAAAACCGAAGTATAACCGTTGAAAATACGAATTTTCCTGAAGTATTGTCGTCTCTAGAATGCCTGGCCATTGGTGAGCCATCTTCGTGCTCCGTTTTTTCCTCAGAGGCATCTATCCATGACATACAAATCCCTGGGTCTTGCAGCCATGCTGGCACTGTCTTCAATAGCCCTGGTGGGCTGTGAGCAGGCGGAAAAAAGCGCCGAACAATTGGCTCAGCAGTTGAAGGAGCAAGCGGTTGAGACGGCGAAAAAGGCCATCGACGATACCCATAAGGCGGCCGAGCAGGCACTGAACGACGCCACCGGCGGGTTGATCAGCCCCAAGAAAGAACCGGCAGATGAGGCCGACAAACCCAAGGCTTCCACCCAAGCCATCTAACCCCGTCATAACGAGTCAGGACTGACCCATGGAATACCTTTTAGAACTCGCTGCCAGCCCCACTGCCTGGATCGCCCTGGCGACCCTGGTCGTCATGGAAATCGTGCTGGGCATCGATAACCTGATCTTCATTTCGATCCTGACCAACAAGCTGCCCGAACAGCATCGTGTCAAGGCACGGCGGATCGGTATCGGCATGGCGCTGATCCTGCGCCTGGGCTTGTTGAGCACCATCGCGTTCATTGTGCAGTTGACGGAACCGGTCATCGAAATCCTCGGCCAGGCGTTCTCCTGGAAGGACATGATCCTGATCGCCGGCGGTCTGTTCCTGCTGTGGAAGGCCACGACCGAAATCCACCACAGCATGGACCCTGCGCCGAACGATCCGAAGTCGGCCACGTCCGGCGTGACCCTCGGATTTGCCGCCGCAATCAGTCAGATCCTGATGCTCGACCTGGTGTTTTCCATCGACAGCATCATCACGGCCGTGGGCATGACCGAGCACTTGCCGATCATGATCATCGCCGTGGTGGTGTCGGTACTGGTGATGCTGCTGGCGGCCGAGCCCCTGGCCCGGTTCATCAACAACAACCCGACGGTGGTCATGTTGGCGCTGGGCTTCCTGATCATGATCGGCATGACGCTGATCGCCGAAGGCTTCGGTGCTCATGTGCCCAAGGGCTACATCTACGCTGCCATGGCGTTCTCGGCTGCGATTGAGGTGTTGAACATGATGGCCCGTCGCGCCCGGCAAAAGGCGTTGGGCAACGAAGCCTGATTGCAGGCAGGCAGGTAGCCGCCGCCCGGGTCCAGCCCGGGCGGCTTTTTTATGGCTTTTTGAAAGTAGGCGATCAGTGTGCGGCGGCGTGGTGCCGGGCGGGCTCTGCGGGTTTTTCCGTTCTCGATGGGGACGGATGATGATGGCGACGGGTGATCCGCAGCACGCCCCACAGCATGGCCGCCGCTACGCTCAGCCAGCTGAATACCAGCATCACAATTGTCGTTGTCAGGCTCATGCGGGCCTCCCTCAGCCCCAATCCGGGGCAACGCACTCAGTTCAATGGACAGTCTAGTCGATCAAGTGTTGCAGGCAGTCGGTCGCGGTCGTCGATCACCGACCGGTTGGTTCTATTGCGGCAACGAGACTGCTGTTTAAGGCTATACCCGGGTCAGTGGGCGCTTTATGATCGACGGCCCAAGCCTGGCCCGTTTATCGGGTACCTGAACTAGAGACTCATCATGTTGCCGGCCATTCCCTCTTTTCGATCACTGGTATTGGCGATCGCCTGCCTCGGGGCCCTGACGGGTTGCGCGGGCAGCCTGTCGCCGCAGATCCAGCGCCTGCCCGAACGGGTGGAACTCAACAGCGTGCCGTTCTATCGCGGCGATATGTACCAGGGTGCCCCGCAATCCCTGGCCGCGGTGCTGACCGCGCAAGGAACGGTGATCACCCCGGGATTGCTGGAGAAGCCGTTGCACCTGCCAGGTGGCGAAGCCGGTTTGCAGCAGAATATGCAAACCCTGGCGCGCGAGTATGGGTTGGTGGTGTATCCCCTCGACAGTGAGTTGCCGGCACTGTTGGAGCAGGTCGCGGCGGGCAATCCGGTGTTGCTGCGTTACACCGAGGGCGCGGCGTTATGGGGCGGGCCTCGATACGGGATTCTGGCCGGCTATAACCGGCAGAAGCGCACGGTGTTGTTGCGTTCGGGCATGAACCGGCGGCTGTTGATGAGCTTCAGTGGGTTCGAGTCGGCCTTCAAGGATGCCGGCGGCTGGGCGGTACTGCTTCAGCGACCCACGCAGCTTCCGGCCAACGTCAACCCGCAGCGCTGGTTGAAAGCGGCGGACGAGTTGGCCGGGGCAGGGCAGGAGCAAGCGGCGGCCCGCGCCACCAAGACCCTGGGGGCGGCGCATTGATTGGGTGCCCCGTTCGTCACTTGCCGGGCACGACCCGGCACGCCTGAAACTCTTATCGTCAGGGTCCGGACTGTCCGGGCCATGATTGAAGGAGGCAGGCATGGCACAGTCGAATACGCCCACGGGGCCCCATTCTTCCGAGCATTCATCCGCTGATGATGAGCTGGGATTCGATCCGGACTCTCCGGATCTCGATGATCCGCAAGTCGATCCGATAGGGCCGGCCAAGGCCCCGCGTGACGAGAAAGACAAGCAGGGCGAGCCCGGCGACAAGGCTTATGACCCGCTTGGTGGCCTTAAGCATTGAGCGAAAAAAAGCCCGACGAGTCGGGTAATGCTGCAATTACTTGGAGGCTTCGACCACGCCGCTCTGGCGGCTCTTGAGATTCTTCGCCGCCTTGTACTGCATGGCCACCGCCGGAACGTTGGTGCTCTTGCCGGTTTCCACCCAACTGCGAATCCGGCTGGCGTCGGCGAAATGGGTGTATTTGCCAAACGCATCGAGGATAACCAGGGCCATTGGGCGATTACCCATTTTCGTCACCAGTACCAGGCAGTGACCGGCTTGGTTGGTGAAGCCGGTCTTGGTCAACTGGATGTCCCAGTTGTCCTTGTGGATCAGGTGGTCGGTGTTGCGAAAGCCCAGGCTGTAGACCGGCTTGCGGAAGGTGACGGTCTTTTCCTTGGTGGTGCTCAATTCGCTGAGCAGTGGGTATTTGCGGGCAGCGATCAGCAGCTTGGTCAGGTCCCTGGCGGTGGAGACGTTATGGATCGACAGGCCGGTCGGCTCGACATAGTGGGTGCTGGTCATGCCCAGTGCCTTGGCCTTGGCGTTCATGGCGGCGATGAACGCTGCGTAACCGCCCGGGTAATGATGTGCGAGACTGGCAGCGGCACGGTTTTCCGAGGACATCAGCGCAATCAGCAGCACCTCACGACGGGACAGTTCGCTGTTGAGCTTGACCCGGGAAAACACTCCTTTCATTTCCGGGGTATTGGTGATGGTGATGGAGATGTACTCGTTCAGGTCCTGCCTGGCATCCAGCACGATCAGCCCGGTCATCAACTTGGTCACCGACGCGATGGGCACCACCACGTCCGGATTGCTGGAGTAGACGACTTTATCCGTCTGCAGGTCCAGCAACATCGCGCTGCCCGAAGCGACTTGCAGCTTTGACGTATCCCGGGGGGCTGCGATGGTTTCCTGCGCGTTGATGTTCTGCGTGATAAGCGCGCCTGAAAAAGCGAAAAACAGGCTGAAGATCGAAAGACGGATGTTCACGCGAATAGACTCGATAGAGTTGAAGAGGCCGTTCAGCAACGGCTTTTGAAAAAAGCGCTGCATTTTATGAGTATGGGCGACAACAGCGCTACATGCCTGCACCGCTGGGGCTCGAGAATAAATAAAGTTTAATGGAAGGGGGGCCAAACAATGTGGGAGCGAGCCTGGTGGGAGCGAGCCTGCTCGCGAAGGCGGTGTGTCAGTCAGCCATGAAATCGCTGACACGCCGCCTTCGCGAGCAGGCTCGCTCCCACCAGGCTCGCTCCCACAGGTTTTCGCTTTCGCCGGGAAACTCAGCTATGCAGCGTTTCAGCCGCGTACAGCGTGTTTTCCAGCAGGCAGGCACGGGTCATCGGGCCGACGCCGCCGGGTACCGGAGTGATCCAGCTGGCGCGGGGCAGGGCGGTCTCGTAGACCACATCACCCACCAGCTTGCCGTCGTCCTGGCGATTGATGCCCACATCGATGACGATGGCGCCTTCCTTGATCCACTCGCCCCTGACCAGGCCAGGTTTGCCGGCGGCCACGACCACCAGGTCGGCGCGGCCGACGTGGCCGGCCAGGTCCTTGGTGAAGCGGTGGGTCACGGTCACGGTGCAACCGGCCAACAGCAGTTCCATGGCCATCGGCCGGCCAACGATATTGGACGCGCCCACGACTACGGCATCGAGGCCATAAAGGTCCACGCCCGTGCTTTCCAGCAGCGTCATGATGCCTTTAGGGGTGCAGGGGCGCAGCAGCGGGATGCGCTGGGCCAGGCGACCGACGTTATAGGGATGGAAACCGTCGACGTCTTTATCCGGGCGGATGCGCTCCAGCAGTTTGGAGGCGTCGAGGTGTTCAGGCAGGGGCAGCTGAAGCAGAACGCCGTCGATACTCGGGTCATCGTTCAGGCGATCGATCAGATCGGCCAGTGTTTGCTGGGTGGTTTCGCAAGGCAGGTCGTAGGCCTGGGAAAGGAAGCCGACCTCTTCACAGTCTTTACGCTTGTGCGAGACATAAACCTGAGAGGCGGGATCGCTGCCGACCAGGATCACCGCAAGACCGGGCGTGCGCAGGCCTTGCTGGCGACGCTCGGTAACGCGTTGGGCGATCTGCTGGCGCAGGCTGGCGGCGATCGATTTGCCGTCGATAAGTTGTGCAGTCATTGCGCGTGGTTAACCATCGAGAGGGGAAAAAAAGAGAGCGCATTCTCGCATGCCAGGACGTGAGGGCAAAGGCGCTTGGTCTGCAAATTCCCCTAACCCCTTTAATTAAATGAATTTTTTTTAAAAAAGAGTTGACGACCTATCAGGCCGTCTATAACATTCGTCGCACTTGTCGGGCACAGCCTAGCACTGGTTAAGAAGGTGGAGCAGAGTTGGTTGTTTCAACTCGGCAAAGCTGAAAGCACTTAGTTTGTAGTCGTCAAAGAATACAGATTAAAAAGGCGCCCGTAGCTCAGCTGGATAGAGCATCCGCCTTCTAAGCGGATGGTCGCAGGTTCGAGTCCTGCCGGGTGCGCCATTAGGCAGCTTTGGCACAAGTAACGCAACAAGGCAATATGGTGGGCGTAGCTCAGTTGGTAGAGCACGGGATTGTGACTCCCGTTGTCGTGGGTTCGATCCCCATCGTCCACCCCATATTCTAGAAAGGCGCCAGATCTAACCATCTGGCGCCTTTGCTTTAAAAGCTTGAAACGCGGATGTGGTGGAATTGGTAGACACACTGGATTTAGGTTCCAGCGCCGCAAGGTGTGAGAGTTCGAGTCTCTCCGTCCGCACCATACAAGTCGCTATTTGAATAGCAGAGAACGGCGCAGTACCTGAAAAGGACTGCGCCGTTTTTGTTTTCGGCATTCAGGTGGTTTGTTGCCTGCCTTGTTTCGGGGCGGGTTTGGCGATGGGGCGTTGCGATTATGTTTCGCGATGATGCGCGGTATGCCCATTGGTCTCCTGGCGGAGTCCAGCGTCAGGGGTGTGCAGGTTCACGCTTCTATATATAGAAGCGTTGGCGCAGAGCCCCTGGAATGATCGATTGTATTTGCAATCCGGGCGAGGCATGACCGTTTGCCTTGCTCCTAATGCCGGCGCCTGTTTTCCAGCCGTTTTCAGTAGGGTGACTTCTTGAGTTTGACCTACTAGAATGCATGCCCTTGATTCTGGGGTCGGAAAACGCCCGGCCAACGTCTGTGCAACGAGGAATATCCATGCAAGTTTCTGTTGAAAATACTACTGCTCTTGAGCGCCGCATGAGCATCACCGTGCCGGCTGAGCGCATCGAGACTCAGGTCAACAAGCGTCTGCAGCAGACTGCCCAAAAGGCCAAAATCCCAGGTTTCCGTCCGGGCAAGGTGCCAATGAGCGTGATCCGTCAGCGTTACGAAGCTGATGCACGCCAGGAAGCCGTGGGCGACGTGATCCAGTCTTCGTTCTACGAAGCCGTGGTCGAGCAGAAGCTGAACCCGGCCGGCGCTCCGTCCGTCGAGCCTAAAGTGCTGGAAAAAGGCAAGGACCTGGAATTCGTCGCCACCTTCGAAGTATTCCCTGAGTTCACCGTCGCCGGTTTCGAATCCATCGCCGTCGAGCGCCTGAGCGCTGACGTGTCGGATGCCGACCTGGACAAGATGCTGGACATCCTGCGCAAGCAGAACACCCGTTTCGAAGTGGCCGATCGCGCTGCCCAGAACGAAGATCAACTGAACATCGATTTCGTCGGCAAGGTCGACGGTGAAGTGTTCGCTGGCGGTTCCGCCAAGGCCACCCAACTGGTGCTGGGCTCCGGTCGCATGATCCCGGGCTTCGAAGATGGCCTGGTCGGCGCGAAAGCCGGCGAAGAGCGCGTTCTGAACGTGACCTTCCCAGAGGACTACCAGAACCTGGACCTGGCCGGTAAAGCCGCCGAGTTCACCGTGACCGTCAACAGCGTTTCCGAGCCGAAGTTGCCTGAGCTGAACGAAGAGTTCTTCGCCCAGTTCGGTATCAAGGAAACCGGTCTGGAAGGTTTCCGCACCGAAGTTCGCAAGAACATGGAGCGTGAGCTGCGTCAGGCCATCAAGTCCAAGGTCAAGAACCAGGTCATGGACGGTCTGCTGGCCTCCAACCCGATCGAAGTGCCAAAGGCCCTGCTGGAAAACGAAGTCAACCGTCTGCGCGTGCAGGCTGTTCAGCAGTTCGGCGGCAACATCAAGCCTGATCAACTGCCGGCCGAGCTGTTCGAAGAACAAGCCAAGCGTCGCGTCGTACTGGGCCTGATCGTTGCAGAAGTGGTCAAGCAATTTGAACTCAAGCCTGACGAAGCCCGCGTTCGCGAGCTGATCCAGGAAATGGCGTCGGCTTACCAGGAACCTGAGCAAGTCGTGTCCTGGTACTACAAGAATGACCAGCAACTGAACGAAGTCCGTTCGGTTGTGCTCGAAGAACAAGTTGTGGATACTGTTCTGCAGAAAGCTAGCGTGACCGATAAAGCGGTCTCTTACGAAGAAGCGGTCAAGCCGGTGGAAGCTCCACAAGCCGATTGATCGTTCTGCGGTAAGAAATACACACCATAAGCCAGCCTTCGTGCTGGCTTATGCGTATTCAAGACATAACTATTTGGGAGTGACTGCGAGACATGTCCCGCAATTCTTTTTATCAGCAGAGCTCTGACATCCAGGCCGCAGGCGGCCTGGTCCCGATGGTTATCGAGCAGTCCGCCCGTGGCGAACGTGCCTATGACATCTACTCCCGTCTGCTCAAGGAACGCGTCATCTTCCTGATCGGACCCGTTGAAGACTACATGGCTAACCTGGTTGCGGCGCAACTGCTCTTCCTTGAAGCGGAAAACCCGGACAAGGATATCCATCTTTATATCAACTCACCTGGCGGTTCGGTGACTGCAGGCATGTCGATCTACGACACCATGCAATTCATCAAGCCGGACGTTTCCACCATCTGCATCGGCCAGGCCTGCAGCATGGGTGCTTTCCTGCTCGCCGGCGGCGCAGCGGGCAAGCGTCATTGCCTGCCTAACTCGCGCATGATGATTCACCAGCCATTGGGCGGCTTCCAGGGCCAGGCGTCGGACATCGACATCCATGCCAAGGAAATCCTCCACATTCGTTCGCGTTTGAACTCGCTGTTGGCTCATCACACCGGTCAAAGCCTCGAAACCATTGAGCGAGACACCGAGCGTGACAACTTCATGAGCGCCGAGCGTGCAGCCGAATACGGCCTGATCGACTCCGTGATCAACAAGCGTCAAATGCCTGCCTAAGCCACTCAAAATGCAGGTGGTTGGGATGACCGGCCGCCTGCGGGCTTGAAAAAGCCCGCAATTGCCTTCATCTTGTGTTGCAAGCCTATCGGATTTGGATCGATCGAATGACTGACACCCGCAACGGCGAGGACAACGGCAAACTGCTTTATTGCTCTTTCTGTGGCAAAAGCCAACATGAAGTACGCAAGTTGATTGCCGGCCCCTCGGTCTTCATTTGCGACGAGTGCGTCGACCTGTGCAATGACATCATCCGCGAGGAGGTGCAGGAAGCCCAGGCCGAAAGCAGCGCGCATAAGTTGCCTTCGCCTAAAGAAATCAGCGGCATCCTTGATCAATATGTAATTGGTCAGGAGCGTGCGAAAAAGGTATTGGCCGTAGCGGTTTATAACCACTACAAACGCCTCAACCAGCGTGACAAAAAGAATGATGAGGTCGAACTCGGCAAGAGCAACATCCTGCTGATCGGCCCGACAGGCTCGGGTAAGACCCTGCTTGCCGAAACCCTGGCTCGCTTGCTGAACGTTCCGTTCACCATCGCCGACGCAACCACCCTCACCGAGGCGGGTTACGTGGGTGAGGATGTCGAGAACATTATTCAGAAGTTGTTGCAGAAGTGCGACTACGATGTCGAAAAGGCCCAGATGGGCATTGTCTACATCGATGAAATCGACAAGATTTCCCGCAAGTCCGACAACCCGTCCATCACCCGGGATGTTTCCGGTGAGGGCGTGCAGCAGGCCTTGCTCAAGTTGATCGAAGGCACGGTCGCTTCCGTTCCGCCCCAGGGTGGTCGCAAGCATCCGCAGCAGGAGTTCCTGCAGGTCGACACCCGTAACATCCTGTTCATCTGTGGTGGTGCCTTCTCGGGTCTGGAAAAGGTCATTCAGAACCGTTCCACTCGCGGCGGCATCGGTTTCAACGCCGAAGTGCGCAGCAAGGAAGAAGGCAAGAAGGTCGGTGAGTCCCTGCGTGAAGTCGAGCCTGACGACCTGGTCAAGTTCGGTCTGATCCCGGAGTTCGTCGGTCGCCTGCCGGTCCTGGCAACACTGGACGAGCTGGATGAAGCGGCGTTGATGCAGATCCTGACCGAGCCGAAGAACGCGCTGACCAAGCAGTATGCCAAGCTGTTCGAAATGGAAGGTGTAGACCTGGAGTTCCGTTCCGACGCGCTGAAGTCGGTAGCCAAGCGTGCCCTGGAGCGTAAGACCGGTGCCCGTGGGTTGCGCTCGATTCTCGAAGGCGTATTGCTCGACACGATGTATGAAATCCCCTCGCAGTCCGAGGTGAGTAAAGTCGTGATCGACGAAAGTGTCATCGAAGGTAAGTCCAAGCCACTGTATATCTACGAAAACAGTGAGCCGGCTGCCAAGGCCGCACCGGACGCTTAAGCGTCCTGCTGCTGGAACAAAGAGGGGGCCTTCGGGCCCCTTTGCTTTTGGGCCACAACAGTTGTGTGCAGCTTTTATTTCTTTTAACCGTCTGGCATTTGCCTTAGCGCTTGTTTTTTTTCAAGGCTGCCCCCATCTTGGTTTCAAGCTTACTTCCATCTGTTTCCGGCCTTGTGGCCGCCGTTGAGGCGAAATCATGAAGACAACCATCGAATTGCCTCTCTTGCCATTGCGCGATGTCGTGGTATATCCGCACATGGTTATCCCGCTGTTCGTGGGGCGCGAGAAGTCCATCGAAGCCCTCGAGGCCGCGATGACGGGTGACAAGCAGATTCTGCTGGTGGCTCAGAGAAATCCTGCTGACGATGATCCTGGTGAAGACGCACTTTATCGCGTCGGTACCATTGCAACGGTTCTGCAACTGCTCAAGCTGCCCGACGGCACCGTCAAGGTCCTGGTCGAAGGCGAGCAGCGCGGGGCGGTCGAGCGCTTCAGTGAAGCGAACGGCCATTGCCGCGCTGAAGTGTCATTGATCGACGAAGCCGACGTGCCCGAGCGTGAGTCGGAGGTGTTCGTCCGCAGCCTGTTGTCCCAGTTCGAACAATACGTGCAGTTGGGCAAGAAAGTGCCGGCCGAAGTGCTGTCGTCGCTCAACAGCATCGACGAGCCCGGTCGTCTGGTCGATACGATGGCCGCCCACATGGCGCTCAAGATCGAGCAGAAGCAGGAAATCCTCGAGATCATCGATCTGTCTGCCCGTGTCGAGCACGTGCTGGCGTTGCTCGATGGCGAGATCGATCTGCTGCAGGTCGAAAAACGCATTCGTGGTCGCGTCAAGAAACAAATGGAACGCAGCCAGCGCGAGTACTACCTGAATGAGCAGATGAAGGCCATTCAGAAAGAGTTGGGCGATGGTGACGAAGGCCATAACGAAATCGAAGAGCTGAAAAAACGCATCGATGCCGCGGGCTTGCCCAAGGATGCGCTTGCCAAGGCCCAGGCCGAGCTGAACAAGCTCAAGCAAATGTCGCCGATGTCTGCTGAAGCCACCGTGGTGCGCTCCTACATCGACTGGCTGGTGCAGGTGCCGTGGAAGGCCCAGAGCAAGGTGCGTCTGGACCTGGCTCGCGCCGAGGACATCCTCGACGCCGACCATTACGGCCTGGAGGAGGTCAAGGAGCGCATCCTCGAATACCTCGCCGTGCAGAAACGCGTGAAGAAAATCCGTGGTCCGGTGTTGTGCCTGGTCGGTCCTCCGGGGGTCGGTAAAACCTCCCTGGCAGAGTCGATTGCCCATGCCACCAATCGTAAATTCGTGCGCATGGCCCTCGGTGGGGTGCGCGACGAAGCGGAAATCCGTGGTCATCGCCGGACTTATATCGGTTCGATGCCAGGAAGATTGATTCAAAAGATGACAAAGGTCGGCGTGCGCAATCCGCTGTTCCTTCTGGACGAAATCGACAAGATGGGCAGCGACATGCGCGGCGATCCAGCCTCTGCGTTGCTCGAAGTGCTCGATCCGGAGCAGAACCACAACTTCAACGATCATTATCTGGAGGTCGACTACGACCTGTCGGATGTGATGTTCCTGTGCACCTCCAACTCTATGAACATCCCACCGGCGCTGCTGGACCGGATGGAAGTGATTCGTCTGCCGGGCTACACCGAGGACGAGAAGATCAACATCGCCGTCAAATACCTTTCGCCCAAGCAGATCCAGGCCAACGGCCTGAAAAAAGGCGAGCTGGAATTCGATGAGGAAGCCATCCGCGACATCATCCGTTACTACACCCGCGAAGCCGGTGTACGGGGCCTGGAGCGGCAGATTGCCAAGGTCTGCCGCAAGGCGGTCAAGGAGCATGCGCTGGAAAAACGCTTTGCGGTCAAGGTCACTGCGGACCTGCTGGAGCATTTCCTGGGCGTGCGCAAATTCCGCTACGGCCTGGCCGAACAGCAGGATCAGATCGGTCAGGTGACCGGCCTGGCGTGGACTCAGGTCGGTGGCGAATTGCTGACCATCGAAGCCGCCGTGGTGCCGGGCAAAGGCCAACTGATCAAGACCGGTTCCCTGGGCGATGTGATGGTCGAGTCGATCACTGCAGCGCAAACGGTCGTCCGCAGTCGTGCCCGCAGCCTGGGCATTCCCCTGGACTTCCATGAGAAGCGCGACACGCATATCCACATGCCTGAGGGGGCTACGCCCAAAGACGGCCCCAGCGCCGGCGTAGGCATGTGCACGGCCCTGGTATCGGCATTGACCGGTATTCCGGTGCGCGCCGACGTTGCCATGACCGGTGAAATCACCCTGCGCGGTCAAGTGCTGGCCATTGGTGGTTTGAAGGAAAAACTGCTGGCGGCACACCGTGGCGGGATCAAGATCGTGATCATTCCAGAGGAAAATGTGCGTGATCTGAAAGAAATTCCTGACAATATCAAGCAGGATCTTCAGATCAAACCGGTTAAATGGATTGACGAAGTCCTGCAAATTGCGCTGCAATACGCGCCGGAGCCCTTGCCGGATGTGGCTCCGGAGATTGTCGCGAAAGATGAGAAGCGAGAGTCTGACTCTAAGGAAAGAATTAGCACGCATTAATACGCATTTGCCTGGGGGGCTTCCTTGACAGTTTTTTAGAGCCCTTGTTATAAAGCGGCTCTTAAGTGTCTGTAGGCCATTCAGCACTCGTTTTTGCTTTCACCAAAAAAACTTAGAATCATCTCAAATAGATATAAGGGGACTTAGAGTGAACAAGTCGGAACTGATTGATGCTGTCGCTGCATCCGCTGATATCCCGAAAGCTGCTGCTGGCCGCGCGCTGGACGCTGTAATCGAATCCGTCACTGGCGCTCTCAAGGCTGGCGACTCCGTTGTTCTGGTTGGTTTCGGTACCTTCTCCGTTACCGATCGTCCAGCTCGTACCGGGCGCAACCCGCAGACTGGTCAGGCACTGCAGATCGCTGCTGCCCGCAAGCCTAGCTTCAAGGCTGGTAAAGCACTGAAAGACGCCGTTAACTAAGTTTCATTGAGTTTATCCGGGTCGGGGTCATGCCTGGCTTGGCAGCGGAGCGGTAGTGCGATCGGTTCCAACCGGTCTGTCGTACCAGGGCTCGCGGGTTCGAGCCCGGTCCGCTCCGCCAGTTACGAGAAGGCGCATCCTCGGATGCGCCTTTCTTCTATCCGGATTCTACCCACGCTCCACGGTTGCCTAATTTGAAGTTCAACCGTTTCTGGGGGACGCATGCTGCAGAATATCAGGGACAATTCACAAGGCTGGATTGCCAAGACCATCATCGGGGTCATCGTCGCATTGATGGCGTTGACCGGTTTCGATGCCATTTTTCAAGCCACCACCCACCGCAATGACGCGGCCAAGGTCAACGGCGAGAACATCAGCCAGAACGAGCTGAGTCAGGCCGTCGACATGCAACGCCGCCAGCTCATGCAACAGTTGGGCAAGGACTTCGACGCCTCCCTGCTGGATGAAAAGATGCTTCGCGATTCTGCGCTCAAGGGCCTGATCGATCGCAAGCTGCTGCTGCAGGGCGCTCACGACGCGAAATTCGCTTTTTCCGAAGCCGCGCTGGACCAGGTGATCCTGCAGACGCCTGAATTCCAGGTCGATGGCAAGTTCAGCCCGGAACGCTTCGACCAGGTGATTCGTCAGCTGGGTTACAGCCGTATGCAGTTCCGCCAGATGCTGGCCCAGGAAATGCTGATCGGCCAACTGCGCGCCGGCCTGGCCGGCAGCGGTTTCGTGACCGATGCCCAGGTGCTGGCGTTCGCCCGTCTGGAAAAACAGACCCGTGATTTCGCCACCCTGACCCTCAAGGCTGATCCGTCGGCAGTGAAGCTGACCGATGAAGAGGTCAAGGCTTACTACGATAAGCACGCCAAGGAATTCATGAGCCCCGACCAGGTGGTGATCGATTACCTGGAGCTGAAGAAAGCCGCATTCTTCGATCAGGTCAGCGTCAAGGACGAAGACCTGCAAGCGGCGTATCAGAAGGAAATCGCCAATCTGTCCGAACAGCGTCGGGCGGCCCACATCCTGATCGAGGTGAACGACAAGGTCACCGAGGCCCAGGCCAAGGCGAAGATCGAGGAAATCCAGGCGCGCCTGGCCAAGGGCGAATCGTTTGAAGCCCTGGCGAAGGAGTTTTCCCAGGATCCGGGTTCGGCGAACAATGGCGGTGACCTCGGTTACGCCGGTCCAGGTGTCTACGATCCGGCGTTCGAAAAGGCGCTGTACGCGCTGAACAAGGATCAGGTTTCGGCACCGGTGCGCACCGATTTCGGTTTGCACCTGATCAAGCTGCTGGGGGTCGAAGCGCCTGAAGTGCCGACTTTCGCCAGCCTCAAGGGCAAGCTGACCCGCGATCTGAAAGCCCAGCAGGTCGAGCAGCGTTTCGTCGAGGCCACCAAGCAACTGGAAGATGCTTCGTTCGAAGCTTCCGATCTGGCCCAGCCGGCCCAGGACCTGAAGCTGACCGTCCACACGTCGGCGCCGTTCGGTCGCGAAGGTGGGGAAGGGATCGCGGCCAACCGCGCTGTCCTCGCTGCCGCGTTCAGCCCGGAAGTGCTGGATGAAGGTGCCAACAGCACCGCCATCGAGCTGGATCCGGAAACTGTCGTGGTGCTGCGTGCCAAGGAGCATCGCAAGCCCGAGCAACTGCCGCTGGAAAGCGTGGCAGCGCCCATCCGTGCCCAGTTGGCGAAGGAGCACGCCAGCGAGGCCGCCAAGACCCGCGCCGAAGAGCTGATCGCCAGCCTGCGCGAAGGCAAGACGCCGCTGGCCAAGCCTGTCGATGGTCAAGGCTGGAAGGTCATCGAGGCGGCGACTCGCAGCCAGGAAGGGATCGACCCGGCGGTGTTGCAGGCATTATTCCGCATGCCCAAGCCCGAGTCCAAGGACAAGCCGACGTTTGCCAGCGTAACCTTGCCCGACGGTAACCTGGTGCTGGTGCAACTGCGCGGCGTGAACGAAGCCGCAGCGCCAACCGACGCGGAGAAAGCCGAATATCGCCGCTATCTCGCGTCCCGTGTTGGCCAGCAGGACTTTGCGGCGTATCGCAAGCAGCTGGAAAGCGAGGCGGACATCAAGCGATTCTGATGCACTGATGGCTTGCCACAAAAAGACCCCGGCCGAAAAACTGGGGTCTTTTTGTGTCCGCCTGTTGCCAAATGACAGGATGTTCATCGGCCCACCGGATTTACGTCTTTTTCCCGCAAACAACCCCCAGTAGACTTGTAACCCCTTTGAGACACGAATACCCACGATGTCCGGGGGCGTTCTGTTGCACAATACGCCCCCGGACCGTTTTCCTCAGGATGTTCAATGTTCAGATCATTTCACATGCGCACCGTCGGACTGGCACTGATGCTGGTCGCCGCAGCCGGTTGCTCGTCGAAGAAAGCCGCCATTTACGAGCATGAAAACTTCGATGACTCCGGTACGTTCTCCCGCACCTATCCGGTGAGCGACACGGTGACCTGCGAGGCCGGGCGCCGGGCCTTGCTCAGCCAGGGCTACATCATTACCAGCAGCGACCCCAAGCTGGTCAGTGGTCACAAGAGTTTCCAGCAGACCGGCGATACCCACATGGAGATCAGTTTCAATCTGGTCTGTGCCGAAGACGGTGGTGCCGGACATCATGCAACCATGTTTGCCAACGCCTTGCAGGATCGTTATGCGCTGAAGAAAATCAACAACTCAGCCAGCCTCGGCGTTGGTGTATTGGGGTCGGTGTCGATGCCGATCGGTTCGTCGGATGACTCGATGGTCAAGGTAGCCAGCGAAACCGTATCGGCGACCAAGTTCTACGAGCGTTTCTTTGCCCTGGTGGAAATGTTCCTGCCGGCGGAAGCGAAGAAAGGCGCGCCGGCTGTCGAAAAGCCAAACACCGAGCTGGGGGTTCCGGAGCCCAAGGTAGAACCGGCTGCGTTGGCACCTGCGCCTGCTGCGCCGGTTGAGCAACAAGCCGCCCCAGCCCCGGTCGAAACCGCGCCTGCGGCGTCGGAGCCTGTCGCGCCGCCAGCGGAACCTGCGCCGATTGCACCCAGCGAGCTCGCACCATACGTAGGTCCGGAATCGACGCTTGAAGTGGTCACGCCACCCCCTCCCAGTGATCTGCCACCGCCGACCGAGGCGATTCAGCCGCTTCCTTCGTCCTGATTATCCGTGGCAAGGAAGTCATTCCTTGTCACACCTTCCTAGGTTGATCTCCCATCGCTGTGCTACGTTTTATTCATGAAGCTTTTGCTTCATGTTTTATTCATAAAGCAGCTTTATTCTGACACCAAGGCCATCAGGCATCGGTTCAACGATATGGGAAGGATTCAAAATGGATGATTATCAGGAAGAGCTGCTGGAATATCAGGCTTACGAGCTGGATCCGCTGGAACCCGCCGAGGATGCAACCGAGCTTTAAGAGCAGTTGCAAGCGGTAAGCGGCTTCCAGCTCAATGTCCCCTTTGGCTTCGGCGAAACTCTCCCGGCGTCTGGCCATTCCAGCGCTTGAAAGCGCGCTGGAATGCCTCGGCCGAGGCGAAGCCCAGCAGGTAGGCGATTTCGCCGAACGCCAGTTCGGTATCGCGGATATAGGTCATGGCCAGGTCACGGCGGGTGTCATTGAGGATTGCCCGAAATTGCGTGCCTTCCTCGGCCAGTTTCCGGCGCAGCGTCCAGGTCGGCAGCTTCAGGCGCGCCGCCACCTCTTCCAGGTCGGGTTCCCGGCCACCGTTGAGCAACGGCCCCAGCAGTTGAATGATGCGTTCGCGCAAGCTGCGGGTGCGGGTCAGTTGTTCCAGTTCCTGTTCACACAATTGAACCAGATGCCGCCAGGTGCTGGGGCAATGCTCTGGGTTGCGTCGGGCAAGGTCTTCGAGGCCCAGGCGCAACTGGTTCTGGTCGGCACCGAACAGGATCGGGCAATCACCGAGTGCACGGTAGGCCTCCTGATAAGCCGGAGCCTCGAATTCGATCTCGATGCGCTCGGCCCGTAACGGGGTGCCGCTTACGCTGGACAACTGCTGCAGCCAGCCGGCGATGATCGAGTCCACGACGAAGCGGTTATAGGCGTTGTAGGGACTGATGGAATAGAACCGCAGCCAGGCGCCCCGGGCGTCTTCGTGAAAACTCGATTGGCCGCGATAGTTGGAACCGTACAGCGGCTCGAAGCGGATCATGCAGCGTGCCGCTTCGCGTACGGTCGGTGCCTGGGTCGCAGTGACGCCAGCGAGGCCGGCCTGGCTTAAGCGGCTGAGCTGGCCCATGCGCAGGCCCAGGGCCGCATCCTGGGTCTGCTGGATCGCCGCGTGGCCGAGGCGCATATAGCGCGGAATCGATAAGCGGGCCCCGGGCTCGGCCAGGCGTGCGGCGTCGAGGCCGTACTGTTCGAGCAGGGGCTGGGGATCCTGGCCATGGCTGGCAACCGCATCGGCCAGGCTATGGACGAAGCCCACGGATAGGTCGCCCAGGCGCATCGGCTGCGGTTTCATGTTCACAACCACAGGTTCAACAGGCGGGCGCCACGGGCTGGGCCGTCAGGGAAATGCTGGCCGTCGTGGCTGATGAAACTCTGGCCGGCGCTGCCGTTGTCCCAGAATTGGCCGCGCAGAAACACGCTGACCCCGCCCTTGGCCAGGCTGATGGGCCGTTGGCTGGTCAGCGTCAGGCGGTGCCAGGCCTGGCCTTCGCTCATCTCACCGGGCCTGAGGCTCACCTCGCTCGGTGTGGACAGGCCTTTATAGCCGTTCCAGGGTTTGTTCCAGGTGTCACGCCCACTGACGAAGGCGGGCACTGCGATCAGTTGTGCGCCCTGATCGTTGAGTTGCCGATAATAGAGCGGGTACCAACTGTCGCTGCCGATCAGCACGCCCAGGCGCCCGGCGGGAGTGTCGACGACGCGGAGGGCGTCCTGGCGGTCGGCGGCCAGCACATCCCGCTGCTCGAATACCGGATGCTGTTGACGCTGGGGTTGCCCGAGTGGCCGACCGTCGCTGCCAAACACCAGGCTGCTGTTGTACAGCGCGCCCCGGCCGATCTTCAGTTCACCTTCGCTGACGCTGGGCTCGGGCAACACGATGGAGCCGGCCACCAGGGTGACGCCGAACTCCCGGGCCAGCCCGCCGAACATGGCCTGGTAGTCACGAGCCATGCTGTCGGCTTTCATGCGCAGGTACGCATCGTCCAGGCGGTTATCGCCTTGGGCACCGATCAAGCCCTGGATGAACGCCAGCGGGTTGCTGATCGCCAGCCAGTTCATGGCGTCCTTCAACGTGGCGGCCTGGTACAGCTCGTCCTTTTCTCCGCTGATCATCAACCAGGTGCCGATGTGCTCGGGCAGGACCACGATGGTCTTGTCGCTGAGCAAACCCAGGTCGCGAGCGGTCTGCAGATAGGCCGCCAGCTTGCGGTGCAAATGCCCGGGGTTCTGGTAGTCGGTGGGGAACAGCTCAGGCTGGATGCCCAGCAAGTTGCCTCGATCGGCGGGAACACCCTGGTCAACTGCCAGGTTGATGCGCAGGTCCGAAAGGTAGTGCCCCGCCGGACGATCCGTCGTCCACAGCGCATAGCTCATCAGGGCGGCGATCAGGGCCAGTGAAGACAGCAGGTACAGAAGTTTACGCATGGGGAACAATCAGCGGCCGTGTGCGGTTCTTACGGGGCAGGGTACGGTAAAACCTGGCATTAGCAAAAGAGAAGTCCTTGTGTGGGAGCGAGCCTGCTCGCGATGACGCCGGATCAGCAAGCTCAATGGCGGCTGACACACCGCTATCGCGAGCAGGCTCGATCTTGATCTTCCACTCTGGAGTCAATTGGCAATGGAAAGATCGCAGCCTCGTTGCACTCGACAGCTCCTACGGGGTGCAAATGGATAGCCTCTACACTGATCGGCTGTTCAGTGGTTTTTGGCCTTTCTGATCCGCAGCATGATCAGCAACATGATCAACAGCACCGGCGGCGCCATTCCCAGCAGTGCTTCGCGCGCCGACAGATCCGCACCCAGCGTATGCAGCCCGCTATAGACCAGTTTGAACAAGTTGATCAGGTAGTAGGTGATGGCGATGATCGACAGCCCTTCCACCGCACGCTGGATCTTGATCTGGGCATCGGCGCGCGCATTGAGGCTGCGCAGGATCTCGGCGTTCTGGTCTTCCATCTCCACTTGCACCCGGGCCTGGAGCAGATCGCCCAGGTTGGCGACGCTCATGGCCAATTGTTCCAGGCGCTGCTCGGTTGCCGCGCAAAAGCGCACCGTCGGCTTGAAACGTCGCTCGATAAACACGCCCAGCCGTTGGCAGTCGCCCAGATGGCTTTCACGCAACTCACCCAGGCGCTCGAATACCAGTTGTGCGTAGGCTCGGGTCGCGCTGAAACGGTGGCGGTTCTTCACCGAGCTGGCGACGATCTGGCGGGACAATTGCGCGATGTCCTCCAGCAGGACTTTGGCATGCACGCCGCTGGCATTGGCGTTGCGTTCGGAGAGTGTCACCAGGCTGCGGTCGAATTCGTTCAACTGCGGGTCCAGCGTCTTGGCGACACTCAGGGACAAGGACGCCATCATGCGATAGGTTTCGATTTCAAGCAGGCGCCGGATCATGCGTCCCTGGCGATAGGCGTTGAGCCGCCGATTGATGAACAGGAAACGGTTGGTGCCGTCCTCGGTGAGGCGAAAATCGCTCCAGACCACAGCATCCCCGCCGCCCACGCTGGAGCCGCAGGGGTCCTTGAAGCCGTAGCTGGACAGGTCGAGGCCATCCTCCGAACGCACCACCACCTGGACCGAATTGATGATCTGCCGAGCATGGCCTTCGATACCTCGCGCCAGGCTCTCAGGCAACGTGGTCCACTGCAGCTCGTGGCTGCCGGCGGGCACCACCAGGGTCAGGGTGAAGAACTCGGCGTGACGCTCCCACTTGAGCGGATGTCCGTCCATCCGGGTGATGCCCTGGGCTGCATGATCCAGCACGCTGTCAGGGCATAGCCGCTCGAGCAGGGCCGTGCATTGGGCGTTATCACCCAGGAACGCCAGGTGGAAAACGTGAGCCGGTTCGTCGAAGTACAGCGACGGGCGGGCGTGCAGTTCATTGTGCAGGGTTTTTCGTTGGGGATGCATGCCAGTCGGAACCCTATTATTTGAATGGTCTTCTGTTCAGGCGCTTGGGCCACCGACCATAGGACTGGCCCATCTCACCGGGAGTCACGTGAATTTGCTTGTCCATGGGTACTGGGGCGCTGCACATTTGGATCAATAAGTTGTCAGTTTCGGTCATTGAGCGCGGGTGTCCCGGCTTCTAGGCTGTGGGCATGCCTGATGGGAGCCGCAGAGCTTCCGCTTTTTCCGTGATCGCCCGTTGTGGAGTTACCGATGACCGCCCCTCATTACCCGCATCTGCTGGCCCCGTTGGACCTGGGTTTTACCACGTTGCGCAACCGGACCCTGATGGGCTCGATGCACACCGGTCTTGAGGAAAAGCCCGGCGGTTTCGAACGCATGGCGGCGTATTTTGCCGAGCGTGCCCGTGGTGGCGTAGGCCTGATGGTGACCGGCGGGATCGGGCCGAACGACGAGGGCGGTGTGTACTCCGGCGCCGCCAAGCTGACCACCGAGGAAGAAGCGCTCAAGCACCAGATCGTCACCCGGGCCGTCCATGAGGCCGGTGGCAAGATCTGCATGCAGATTCTCCATGCCGGACGCTACGCCTACAGCCCGAAGCAAGTGGCACCGAGCGCGATCCAGGCGCCGATCAACCCGTTCAAGCCCAAGGAGCTGGACGAGGAGGGGATCGAGAAACAGATCAGCGACTTCGTCACCTGTTCGCTGCTGGCCCAACAGGCTGAGTACGACGGTGTCGAGATCATGGGCTCGGAAGGTTATTTCATTAACCAGTTCCTGGCGGCTCATACCAACCACCGTACCGACCGCTGGGGCGGCAGCTATGAAAACCGCATGCGCCTGCCGGTGGAAATCGTGCGTCGGGTGCGCGAGGCGGTCGGCCCGAATTTCATCATCATCTTTCGCCTGTCGATGCTCGACCTGGTTGAAGGCGGCAGCACCTGGGAGGAAATCGTCCAGTTGGCCAAAGCCATCGAACAGGCCGGCGCGACGATTATCAACACCGGTATCGGCTGGCATGAAGCCCGCATTCCCACTATCGCCACCAAGGTTCCGCGGGCGGCGTTCAGCAAGGTCACGGCCAAGCTGCGCGGTTCGGTGAGTATTCCGCTGATCACCACCAACCGCATCAATACCCCGGAAGTGGCCGAGCAGATCCTCGCCGAAGGTGACGCCGACATGGTTTCCATGGCGCGGCCGTTCCTGGCGGATCCGGACTTCGTCAACAAGGCTGCCGCTGGCCGGGCAGATGAAATCAACACCTGCATCGGCTGCAACCAGGCGTGCCTCGACCACACCTTCGGCGGCAAACTCACCAGTTGCCTGGTGAACCCGCGGGCGTGCCATGAAACCGAGCTCAACTACCTGCCGGTCACCCAGGTGAAGAAAATCGCCGTGGTCGGCGCCGGGCCGGCCGGGTTGTCCGCGGCCACGGTGGCGGCCGAGCGTGGTCATCAAGTGACGCTGTTCGATTCGGCCAGCGAGATCGGCGGGCAGTTCAACGTCGCCAAGCGCGTGCCGGGCAAGGAGGAGTTCTTCGAGACCCTGCGCTACTTCAAGCGCAAGCTGCAGACCACCCATGTCGAGCTGTGCCTCGACACCCGTGTGGATGTGGAGCAACTGGTGGCGGGCGGTTATGACGAGATCATTCTCGCCACGGGGATCGCGCCGCGGGTGCCGGCAATTCCCGGCGTGGAACATGCCAAGGTGCTCAGCTACCTGGACGTGATTCTGCAGCGCAAGCCGGTGGGCCGCAGCGTGGCGGTGATTGGTGCCGGCGGTATCGGTTTTGACGTGTCGGAATTCCTGGTGCACCAGGGCGTCGCCACCAGCCAGGACCGCGAGGCGTTCTGGAAGGAGTGGGGCATCGACACTGGGCTCCAGGCTCGCGGTGGCGTGGCCGGAATCAAGGCTGAGCCTCATGCGCCGGCGCGGCAGGTGTTCCTGTTGCAGCGCAAGAACTCCAAGGTCGGTGACGGCCTGGGCAAGACCACCGGCTGGATTCACCGCACGGGGTTGAAGAACAAGCAGGTGCAGATGCTCAACAGTGTCCAGTACCTGAAGATCGATGATGAAGGCCTGCACATCCGCATCGGCGACAGCGGCGAGCCGCAGGTGCTGGCGGTGGACAACATCGTGATCTGCGCCGGCCAGGATCCGCTGCGTGAACTGCAGCAAGGCCTGGAAGCGGCGGGGCAGACCGTCCACCTCATCGGCGGTGCCGACGTGGCGGCGGAGCTGGACGCCAAGCGGGCGATCAACCAGGGTTCGCGGTTGGCGGCGCAGTTGTAAGGGGGCGCAGATCCCCTGTGGGAGCGAGCCTGCTCGCGATAGCGTCGGTACAGCCAGCGTCTCCATCGACTGACCCACCGCTATCGCGAGCAGGCTCGCTCCCACAAGGGAATGTGATGAGTTCTGAATCTGCGGTCATCCGTGAGCGCCTGTTAAGATGTCGGCATCTTCGCGCCAGGCCTGCCTGCAATGCTTCTTTCTGCCCTCGACTGGCACCCCAACCCCCGACTTGAACCCCTGCATCTGGACTGGCTCACCCGCGCCGGTGTCGAAGTGGCGGTGTTGCGCCTGGACCGGATCGATCCGCTGATCAGTGGCAACAAGTGGTTCAAGCTGGTTCATCATTTGCGTGCGGCACATGAGGCCGGTGCCGAGGGGCTGATGAGCCTGGGCGGTGCCTATTCCAACCATCTGCATGCATTGGCTGCCGCCGGTAAGCGCTTTGGCTTTCCAACGGTCGGGCTGCTGCGTGGTCATCCCCGGCAAACGCCGACGGTGCTCGATCTGCAAGCATTCGGCATGGATCTGCACTGGTTGGGGTACGGTGGCTATCGGGAGCGGCATGCTGCGGATTTCTGGGCGCCCTGGCTGGCGCAATATCCCCATCTGTATCCGGTGCCCGAGGGTGGCTCAGGCTTGCCGGGCGCGCAAGGTTGCATGGCTTGGATGACCAATGCCCGTGAACAACTGGCGGCATTGGGTTGGATGGACTATCACGGCTGGTGGCTGGCCTGCGGCACCGGAACGTCGCTGGCGGGGCTGGTGTTGGCCGAAGCGGGGGAGCATCCGGTCCATGGTGTGCTCGCGGTGCCCGAGGATCACGGCGTGGCGCAGCAGGTTGAAGGCATCATGCGAGCGGCAGGCATTGCCAACCCGCGTTATGAATTGCTCGACGGCAGCCGTGGTGGTTTCGCTCGGGTCGACGCGCCACTGAGCGCCTTCATCGACGCCACTGGCGCAATCGAACTGGAGCCGCTCTACACCGGCAAGGCGCTGATGATGCTCAAGTCGCAAGTGGAGGCTGGCCGGTTTGCGCACGGGACTCGCTTGATTTTCGTCCACACCGGCGGCCTTCAAGGCCGCCGGGGATTTGAATGATCGATCGTCAGCCGCGCTTCGGCATCATCCGCAGCAACGTGTTATCGCGCACGATGTAGTGGTGATACAGCCCCGCCAGGGCATGCAGGCCGATCAACCAATAGCCGATGGTCCCGCCCAGCACATGCCAGCCCTCCAGCCGCTTGGCGAAATCCTTGTCCTGATCGACCAGCAGCGGCAGGTCGAAACCGTAGAACATCACCTGATGCCCTTCGGCGCTGGTGATCAGCCAGCCCAGCAGCGGCATGGCGATCATGAACAGGTACAGTGCCCAGTGCATCAGGCGCGCAAGGACGGTTTGCCAGATCGGCGAAGCCGGGAAGATGGCTGGCGCCTTGCCCACGCTGCGGGCGAACAGGCGCAGCCAGACCAGCAGGAACACCGTCAGGCCGAGCATGAAATGCGCTTCCTTGATCAAGGTTCGACCGCCGCTGCCCTTGGGGAAAATCCCGCGCAATTCAATGCAGGCGTAAACCACGGCCAGCAGCACCAGCATCAACCAGTGCAAGGTGATCGTGACGGTACTGTAGCGGTTTTCGGAATTTTTCCAGGGCATGCGGGTATCTCCAACCATCAGGGTAAAGCGCCGTCTTGTGCGGCGTTGTGATGCTACTGTAAGCCCGTTTCGCTGGGTTTGCATGAGTCAGATCAGGTTTTGTCCAAACGCACCCGGTTTGCGGTCGCAGGCCAACCGGGTCGCTAATCACGACCTCAGGGTGTTGTGTCGGGAGGGTTCAGGAGCCAGTCGAACAGCAACCTCACGTCCTGGTTGCCCGGCGCCGGTTTTGGCGACGCAGCGACCGGTCCGCCGCCTCTATCGATACCCCCCGGGCACAGCACCGGCCGGTCGGGATCACCGTCGAGAAAACTCACCAGCACCTCGCTGCCGGCCATCAGGCGCGGACTGTCGTGGAGGCTCAAGCGCGACATGGGCAAAGGGATGCCTTCGTCATCCGGGCTCCACAAGCTGACACGGACCTGACCCTGCTCGTCGAGCGCCGCCGGTTGCCCGGCAGGACCGAGTACATGGGCCACGTGATAGCCGGGGATGCTGGGCCTGGGATGCTTGAGGGCGGGCCTGAACACGGTGGACCAGGGGATGGCCGAGAACCTGTTTCGATAGTCCCGGGCCGACGACGCGGGCGGCTGATTCGTTTCGAGGATGGAAAACTGTCGCCCGCGATGTTGGACCTCGGTGACCAGCCACTGATCGTTGAACGTCGAGACCGGGTGTTCGCCGATCTGCACGATGTGGCCGCTGCGCAGGGCCGGTTGAGTGCTGTGGCCGTGGATTTCCCGTTGCCGGCAGCGCAAGCGTTCCAGGTTCCGGCGCCCGACCTGATAGGCGTGGGCCAATGCTGGACTGCTGCGCATCGCCTCGTGATCGGCGCTATTGAACCCATGATTCGCCGCGCCGGCCTCGGCGGGTATCATTGCCCGGTCGGCGAAGCGAGCAGACAAGGGAGGCGTCGTCGGATGGTGACGCTGATACAGCCGCTCGATGGCCGGTTGTTCGCCGGTGTCCGTACGCAGCGTCAGCTCGACCGCCCGCGCCGGGAAGCTCTTCGGATCCTCCGCGAACACCAGGACATGGTCGGATGGGGTGTGTTCGAAGTGGTAATGAATGCCCTCCTGCTCGCATAACCGCTGCAACAGCTCCAGGTCGCTTTCTTCGTACTGGATGCAGAACGGGCGGCACGGGTACTGGCCGTGGGGCAGTTCGAAGCGGTAGCTATGGACGGGCACCGTGTTGTCTTCCAGCAGGCGTTGCAGCACCTGCACGACGCTGAGCTGATGGAAAACCCGTCGTTTCGGGCCATGTTCCAGGCGCTGGAGATGGGGGACCAGCGTCAGGCGATAGCCGATACGGTGCGGTGCGTGGGCGCTCAGGCTGACGCTGTGGACGATGCCATGCACACCGGACTCACCGTCCAGGCGCAGGAACGCCGGTTGCCCGAGCAGCGTGTCGGGATTGATCGGCGGCGCGAGGCCGATCAGTTCGAGGTCGAAGCGGTAGGGCTGGTTGAGGGCCTCCCTGCCGCTGAACCGCAGCACTTGCAGGCGCAAGTCGCTTTGCGTGAGTGTCAGGCTGAAGGGGCTTTCCGTGTCGTTGCGCATCGCGGTGCTTACTTGAAGGGAAGAAGGCGCGAGGGTACGAAACCGCGGGACGAAACGGTGCTCCCGAATCGCTATTTCGGAAACTGCCTACAGCATGTTGTGAAAATGTCGATTCGCCGGGGCGCATTTTTTGGTCGATCAGCCGGTTTAGGCCGTATAAACTTGCGCCACAGCGCCGGCCGGCAGATGTCTTGGCGCGTCAGACAAGAGAGTGAGTGATGGGCGCACAGTGGAAGGTTAAACACAAAGAGGCGGCTGCCAACGCCAAGGGCAAGATCTTCGGCAAGCTGGTGAAGGAAATCACCATTGCCGCGCGCAACGGCGCCGATGTGGCGACCAATGCGCATCTGCGGCTGGTGGTCGAGCAGGCGAAGAAAGCCTCGATGCCCCGTGAGACCCTGGAACGCGCGATCAAGAAAGGTTCGGGCCAGCTCGGCGAAACCGTGCAGTACCACCGTGTGACCTACGAAGGGTTCGCGCCGCACCAGGTGCCGCTGATCGTTGAGTGTGTCACCGACAACATCAACCGTACCGTGGCCGAAATCCGCGTCGCGTTCCGCAAGGGCCAGTTGGGCGCTTCGGGGTCGGTGGCGTGGGACTTCAACCATGTCGGCATGATCGAGGCCGCCCCGGACAGCCCGGACGCCGATCCGGAAATGGCCGCCATCGAGGCCGGTGCCCAGGATTTCGAACCGGGCGAAGAGGGTGCGACGCTGTTCATCACCGATGCGGCCGACCTCGATGCCGTGCAGAAAGCGTTGCCGGCGCAGGGTTTTACGGTGTTGTCCGCCAAGCTGGGCTACCAGCCGAAAAACCCGGTCAGCGGCCTGACTGACGAGCAGATGGCCGAAGTCGAAGCATTCCTTGAAGGCCTCGATAACCACGATGATGTGCAGGATATGTTTGTCGGGTTGGCGGGTTAAAGGGATTCCCTAAAGAGCGAGATTGTCCTTTGTGGCGAGGGGATTTATCCCCGTTGGGTGTAGGAGCTGTCGAGCGAAGCGAGGCTGCGATCTTTTGATCTTTCGCTTGAGATTCAAGCGCCTGGGAAAAGATCGCAGCCTCGCTTTGCTCGACAGCTCCTACACCCAACGGGGATAGATCCTCTCGCCACAAGGGCAATCTGCGTTCGATCAACCGGTGGTCAATCTGCCGGCCAATACCCCTTCAATCTCCTCAAACCCCGGCCGTGCCAGCACGTCTGGCTGGCAGCAACGGGCCTGCAACGCCTGTAGCGTCGCAAGCTCCACTTCATCGCCCCTTGGCTCGATCCGCGCCAGCAACTCCCCCAGCAGAATCCCGAAGGCCCGCACTTCGATGCGTTGCAGTGCGCGGGTTTGTGGGGTGTCTGCGAGGGTGTGGAAAGATGCCGCGCCAAAATCCCCCAGCAGGCAATGACCCTGGTCGTTGTAGAGGATGTTGTGTCCGTACAGATCCCCGTGGGTAATGCCCTGGCGGTGCAGGTGTGCCGCCACCGAGGCGATGCCCCGGGCGATACGCAAGGCCACGGCGGCGCTCAAGCGCAGCGTGTCGGCATACACGTCGCGGGTGCAGGAGGCCAGGCTCGGCAGGCCAGCCAGGTTCCGATAACTGGGCTCGATCAGCGCCATGACCAGCCCGGCCTGCGCTTCGGGATGCCCGGCGATCTGGCCCAACACTTCAATCAGGTTCGGATGTCGGCCAGCAGTGATACAGGCATGCATTTCATGCAAGGGAGAGCCGTCGCTGGTCATCTCGCCCTTGTACATCTTCACCGCGACGTTTCGTGCCGGTTGGCCTGCCGGTTGCCACAGCGCCTGGTGAATCACCCCCGAAGCCCCTTCGCCCAATGGTTGTTGCAGGGTCAGTTCCGACCAGTCGATGGGGGTTGTGCTGTGCAGCGCGGCGGCGTCGGCCTGGGTTTCCGGTGGATTGCCGGCGTAGGCGAGCCAACTGAGGCTGGGCAGTTCCAGCAGCCATTGCGGCAGATCGACCAATTGATTGGCGGCGATGCGCAGCAGCTCGAGTCGGTGACACCGGGCCAGGCTGGCGGGTAATTGCTGCAAACGGTTGCCGGCCAGCATCAGTTTTTGCAGATGTGGACGTTGCCCCAGTTCCTCCGGCAACTGGCTGATGCGGTTGTCCGTCAGGATCAGCCAGCGCAGCAGCGGCGGCAGGGCCGCGGCGGGGACACGCTCGATGCGGTTGGCCTTGAAACCGACCATGGTCAACGCGGCGCAACGGCCCAGGCATGCGGGCAGTTCAGTGAAGCGATTGTCCGAGCAGAACAGCACCCGCAGCCGGGTCAGCCGATGCAAGTCATCGGGCAGGGTTTCCAACTGGTTGCCGCTGAGGTTGAGGACCTCGAGGGAGTCCGCCAGGTCGAAGATTTCCCGGGGAAACTGCGTCAGGTCGCAGGCCAGGTCCAACCGGCTGATGCCCGACAGTTGGCCGGCGCGGAGTTGGGCGAGGATGTTCATGGGAGGGTGGCACCGTTTATCAAGAAAAGTTCGATGCCACCTAGTTTGTTACAAAACCCTGTGGCGAGGGGATTTAGCGAAACGTCGCACCGCCCCGCTGGGCTGCGCAGCAGCCCCAACGCAGTCGCCCCCAACTGCCTGACTCACCGGCTTGCATGGTTTAGGGCTGCTACGCAGCCCAACGGGGCGGTGCGACGTTTCGCTAAATCCCCTCGCCACAAAAGCTGGTTCGGCTAGCGCTCGATATTGCGGCTCCAACGCGCATTCCACGCCGGACGCTGTTCATTGACCTGGTCCCAGTCCACTGCAATCGCCGTTGCCAGGTATTGCTTCATGGCTTCCACCTGGCCGCGGGTCTTGTCGGTGGTCGGGGTGTTGGGGTTGGACGGGATCTGGTCGCCTTCCTCCAGGGCAATGGCCTGGGCTTCAGGCGTCAGCAGGAAAGCGGCGAGCTTCTGCGCCAGCTCAGGTTGGGTGTTGTGGGCGATGGCGCACTCCGCGACGTTGAGCACCACGGCGCCTTCCTTCGGTTGCGCATATTCAACAGGCATGCCCTTGAGTTTCAGCGCGGTCACCTGGGTCGGCGTCAGCGGGAACAGCGCGGCTTCGTCGGTCTGCAGCATTTCGGAAATCTTCGCCGAGCTGGGGATGTATTCCAGCACGTTGCGCCCGACGGTGTTCGGCCAGGCCTTGAAGCCCGGCTCGACGTTGGTCTCGCTGCCACCCTGGATCCGGTTGAACATCAGGAAACCGTGCAGGCCGAAGGTGGACGAGGCCACCGACTGGAACACCAGTTTGTCCTTGAAGCGCGGATCGGCCATGTCCATCCATGACGTCGGCGCGCTCCAGCCTTTTTCCTTGAACAGGCGCGTGTTGTAGGCGAGCCCCGTCACACCCAGGCTGACGGCCACGGCCTGATCCTTGATACGGCCCTTGGCGGGGATTTGCGCCAGGGTCGGGCTGTCTTCGAGCTTGTCGCAAAGCCCCATGGAAATGGCGCGGTACATGATGCCGTCATCCAGGAACATGACGTGCATCTGTGGGTTGTCTTTGCTGGCCTGTACTTTCGCCAGGATGTCCGCCGAGGTCCCGGGTACGATCACCACTTTGACGTTGTTGGCT
This sequence comes from Pseudomonas sp. B21-056, assembly GCF_026016325.1. Lineage (NCBI taxonomy): Bacteria > Pseudomonadati > Pseudomonadota > Gammaproteobacteria > Pseudomonadales > Pseudomonadaceae > Pseudomonas > Pseudomonas sp. B21-056. Next base: position 4,242,868 of record NZ_CP087203.1, on the reverse strand, counting down.
TTCTCGAAGGCCGGCAAGACCTTGTCGGCATAGAGCCGCTCCATGGTGCCGCCGTTCATGCCCAGGTAAAGCGTCGGCTCGGCGTGTGCCTGGCCGGCGGCGAGCAATGCGCTCAAGCAGGAAAAACCCAGCAATGCAGTGCGTTTGACGTGATTCATGGCGCGACCTTCCTCTATCAAGAAACGGAGATGGAGTGAAACCGGGTGATGGAAAACGCATCCAGCGGCGTTTTCGATTCGCCGCAACAGATGATTTCGGTGAGCGCCTGGCCCACCGCCGGGCCGATCTGAAAGCCCGCTCCGGCAAAGCCGAACGCATGCAACAGGCCGGGTTGGGTGCTGCTGTGCCCGATCACCGGCTGGCGATCGGGCAGGTAACCTTCGGTGCCGCTCCAGGTACGAATCGCCTGGGCGCCCTCCAGGAACGGGTAGAGCTCGACCGCCTGGCGCAGGATTTCGACCACGGCATTCTGGCCGGGCCGGGCGCGAGCGTCGTCGAGGGCGAAACCCTGGCCGCCGCCCAGCACGCAGTTGCCGCGGGCAACCTGGCGCGCATAGATCCCGCCGCCTTCCACGCCGGTGCTGGCATCCATCACCAACGGCAACGGCTCGGTGACCAGCATCGCCGGGTGCCCGGCGTGCATGGGCACGGCTTCGTCGAACTGTGCGGCGAAATGGCTGGCCCAGGCGCCGGCGCAGTTCAGCAGCCAGGGGGCGCGGAGCACCAGGCCCGTTTCGCTACGCACGGTAAAGCGCTGGCCGTCGTGCTCCACAAGGCTGACAGGGCATTGTTCATGAACCTGAGCGCCATGCCGGCGCGCGGCTTGGGCAAAGGCCGGGGACACCAGTCGTGGATTGGCGTGGCCGTCATCCGGGCAAAGAGAGGCGCCGACTGCGACCGCGCCGACCCAGGGGAAACGTACGTGCAGCGCGTCGCGATCCAGCAGTTGCAGGTCGAGGCCGAAGCCCTGGCTGCTGGCGGCGTAGTCCTGCAATGCGCGCATGTCCTCGGCGCTGCGGGCCAGTTTCAGATGGCCGCTGCGCTGGTACTCACCGTCGATGCCGATCAGCTGGGGCAACTGGCTCCAGATTTCATGGGCGCGCTGCGACAGGGGCAGTTGGGACAATGGCCGCCCCTGGCGTCGCACACCGCCGTAGTTCACGCCGCTTGCGTGCGAGCCGCAGAAGTCCCGTTCCAGCAGGGCCACCCGACGCCCGGCCTTGCTCAGGAACAGCGCGGCCGACGAACCGACGATGCCACCACCGATGATCACCACATCGACTTCGATCATGGTTCGACCTCCAGGCCAAACGGTACCGGTTTGACCGGCGCCTGGGCGCGCAGGCGGCCGATGCCGCAAATGGGCCGTCCACTTTCGCTGGCGATGATTTCCGCCGCCGCGGCGCCACACATTCTTCCCTGGCAACGCCCCATGCCGACCCGGCAATGGGCCTTGACCCGGTTGATTTCCCAATGGCCTTCGCCGATCACCCGACGGATGTCGCCGACGCTGACTTCTTCGCAACGGCAAATCATCAGCTCGTCAGCCGCATCGGCGGCCCAGCTTTGCGGGAAGGCAAAGGCACGTTCCAGGCCTTGGCGGAAATGGCCGATGTGTTCGAGTTCTTTCTCCAATTGGGTGCAACGCTGCGGGTCGACCCGGTAACCGCTGTCCGCGAGCAAGGCCAGGGCGGCGCGTTCGCCGGCTTTTTCGGCGGCGTCGGCACCCATGATTCCTGCGCCGTCACCCGCGAGGTAGACACCGGCCACGCTGCTGCGGCCGGCGCTGTCCCGCTGGGGCAGCCAGGCGCGGTTGAGGGCGTTCCAGGTGAATTCGCAGCCCAGCAGGTCGGCCAGTTGGGTTTCGCTGCGCAAGCCGTGGGCGAAGGCCACCGCGTCGCAAGCGAGGGTCTGTTGGCCTTTTGCGTTGTGCCATTTCAACGATTGCACCCGGCGTTCACCGTCGATCCGCGACAGGCTCGCGCCTTGGTGCACGGCGACGCCGTGGGCGGTCAGCCAGCCCCGGTAATAGAGACCCTTGGCGAGCGTGACCGGTTGCGTCAGCAGGCCAGGCAGGGCGCGGGCCTGGGACTTCAGAGGGGAGCTGTCGAGCACGGCGACCACGTTGGCGCCGGCCTTGGCGTATTGATAGGCCACCAGATAAAGCAACGGGCCGCTGCCGGCGAACACCACCCGTTCACCGATGGCGCAGCCCTGGAACTTCAGGGCGATCTGCGCGGCGCCGAGGCTGTACACCCCCGGCAACGTCCAGCCCGGTACGGGCAGGATCCGGTCGGTGGCGCCTGTGGCAACGATCAGGTTCGAATATTCCAGCCGGGCGGCGCGCCCCTCATGCAGGGTGTCGAGCAGGCCGGCTTCGGCGTTCCACACCAGCGTGTCGGGGCGATAGTCTAGCTGCTCGCGCAGTTCGTCGATGGTCTGGTGGATCGAGTTGGCTTTATGCGCTTCGAAGCCATACAGCTTGGCGGGCGAGCGCTTGAAATTGGCCGGCTGCCGCCGATAGATCTGCCCGCCACCGCGCTGGGCTTCATCCAGCAGGACAGGGTACACGCCGTGGGCGACCAGGGTCTGGGCGGCACGGATCCCGGCGGGGCCAGCGCCGATGATGGCGATTGGTTTCATGACGGCCTCATCGACAGGCGCGGGGGATGGGTGGCGCTGTTGAAGCCGCCATCGCGAGCAGGCTCGCTCCCACAGTTGATCGGTGATGAACGCCGATTCTGTGACCACCGCAACTCCCCTGTGGGAGCAAGCCTGTTCCCACAGTTGATCGGTGGTGAACGCCGATTCCGTGACCGACACAGAACCCCTGTGGGAGCGAGCCTGCTCGCGATAGCGATGGTCCAGGCAGCGACGATGGCAGCAGGCAGGTCGCTCCCACAGGGAATTGAGCTGTTCATAGCTGGCGCCCCGGTTCGCGGGTGATCTGCTGGCCGGCTTCGAGCAGGGTGGCGCAGGCGCGGACGCGGCGGCCGTCGCCGAGGCGGACCCAGCAGTCCTGGCAGGCGCCCATCAGGCAGAATCCCGCCCGGGGTTCTGCGCTGAAATCGCTGCCGCGCAGGTGGTCGCCGCAGGTCAGCACGGCGGTCAGCAGCGTATCGCCCAACAGGCCGGAGGCCGGCTGGCCGTCGAGGGTAAAATCCAGGGCCGGGCGGTCGCCTTCGGCCAGTCGTTTCAGCAGCGCCATGGTGCCCTCACTGTTTGCCCACCAGAACCCGATCCAGGCCATAGACCCGGTCGAGCAGAATCATGGTCAGTGCGGTGAGCGCAATGACCAGTGCCGACACCGCCGCCATCATCGGGTCGATGGATTCGGTGGCGTACACATACATGCGCACCGGCAGGGTTTGCGTCGCCGGTGACGTGACAAAGATCGACAGCGTGACTTCATCGAAACTGTTGATGAACGCCAGCAACCAGCCCCCGGCCACCCCCGGCAGGATCATCGGCAGGGTGATCTGCCGGAACAGCGTGAAGCGCCCGGCCCCCAGCGATTGCGCAGCCTGTTCGGCGCTGCGGTCCAGGCCGATGGCCGATGCCAGCACCAGGCGCAACACATACGGGGTGATGACCAGAACGTGGGCGAAGATCAGCCAGGTGAAGTTGCCGTTCACCCCCATCAGCGCAAACAGCCGCAGCAGCGCCACCCCCAGCACCAGGTGCGGAATGATGATCGGCGACAGGAACAGGCCGTTGAAGAAATCCCGGCCGGGAAACTCGAGGCGGGTGATTGCCAGCGCTGCCGGCACCGCGATCAACGTCGCCAGCGAGGCCGCGCAGAACGCCAGGGCCAGGCTGTTGTAGAACGCATCGACGAAATCCGCGCGCTCGAACACGGCGCGGAACCAGCGCAGGGAGAATTCCGTGGTCGGCAGGCTCAGGGTGTTTTCCGGCGTGAAGGCGACGAGACAGACCACCACCAGCGGCGCCAGCATGAACACCACGACCAAGGCATGAAACAACAAGGCGAAAGGACCGTTCCTGGACATGGCTAATTACCCCAATGACTTCTTGTAGCGGCCTTCGATCATGCGGTTCCACGACAGCATGATCAGCAGGTTGAGCAGCAACAGCGCGATGGCGATGGCCGCGCCCATGGGCCAGTTGAGTTCCGACAGGTACTGGTCGTAGATCAGCGTGGCGACCATCTTCAATCGACGTCCGCCGAGCAGGCCGGGAATGGCGAAGGAGCTGGCGGCCAGGCCGAACACGATCAGGGTGCCGGACAGCACGCCGGGCATGATCTGCGGCAGCACGACCTTGCGGATCACCGTGAACTGGCTGGCCCCCAGGGACAACGCGGCCTGTTCCGCGGCCGGGTCGAGTTTCTGCAATGAGGTCCAGACCGGAATGATCATGAACGGCAGCATCACGTGGACCAGGGCAATGACCACGGCGAACGGCGTGTACAAAAGCTTCATCGGCGCGCCACCGAACGCTTGCAGCGTCTGGTTGACCAAGCCGTCGGCGCCCAGCAGCAGGCTCCAGCCGAAGGCCCGCACCACCACCGAAATCAGCAGCGGGGTGAGAATCAGGATCAGGAAAATCGAGCGCCATGGCGCGCCCATGCGGCTGAGCACGTATGCCTCGGGCACGCCGATCAGCACGCACAAAACCGTGGTCAAGGCGCTGATCCAGAAGGTCCGCAAGAAGATCTCGTAGAAATACGAATCGCCCAGCAGGCTGATGTAGTGATCGAGGGTGTACGCGTGGCTGTCGATGCCCGACCCGTAGTCGAAGACGTTGAACGACAGCGCCAGGGTCAGGCCCAGGGGAATCACCAGCAAACCCAGGTACAGGGCCAGGGCCGGTGCGGACATCAGGTAGCCTTGGCGGCCCCGGCGCATTCCGTCCAGCAGCTTCATGCCGGCACCTCATCGACACTCAGCACCCGCAGCAGTGCCGGATCCCAGTCCAGGCCCACCGCCGTGCCTTCGGCCATCGGCGCGCTGCCGTCATTTCGACGGACCACGCAGAGTTCGCCCAGGCCGGTCGAGACGCCATACAACCATTGGCTGCCGAGGAAGAAGCGGCTGACAATCATGCCTTGCAGGCGGCCCGCGCCGGCGGCGCACAGGTCGATCTTTTCCGGGCGCAGGCTCAGGGTCAGTTCGCCCCGGCCCGGCTGACAGGCTTGGACGACACCGGCGCTGTCGCGTTCGCCGGGCAGCAGGTTGGCCTTGCCGACGAAGCCGGAAATGAAGGTGGTGCGCGGGTGTTCGTACAGGGTGTAGGGCGTATCGATCTGGGTGATGCGTCCGGCTTGCATCACCACGACGCGGTCACTGATGGACAGCGCTTCGGACTGGTCGTGGGTGACCATCAATGTGGTGATGCCGACTTCGCGCTGGATGCGGCGGATTTCGAATTGCATCTCTTCGCGCAGGTTGGCGTCGAGGTTGGACAGCGGCTCGTCGAGCAACAGCACCGGCGGTTCGATCACCAGCGCCCGGGCCAGTGCCACGCGCTGACGCTGGCCGCCGGAGAGTTCCCGGGGATAGCGCTCGGCATGCCGGTCCAGGCGCACCAGCTTGAGCACCCGGTCCACCCGAAGCTGGAGTTCGCTGGCAGGTACCTTGCGCATGCGCAGGCCGAAGGCGACGTTGTCGCGGACGGTCATGTGAGGGAACAACGCATAACTCTGGAACACAACGCCCAGGCCACGGCTGGCGGGTTTGGCGTGGGTGATGTCGCGGCCGTCCAGCAGGATGTGCCCGCTGCTGACTTCAACGAAGCCGGCGATCATTTGCAGGGTGGTGGTCTTGCCGCAACCGGAAGGGCCCAGCAGCGAGACGAACTCGCCCTTTTCTACCGCGAGGTTGGTGGCGACCACGGCGTCAATGTCGCCGTAACGTTTACTCAAGTCTTCAAGTTGCACGAAAGCCATGACTGCGCTCCACCTGAAATTGTTATGCATCGCCGTGAGGCGCGCTTTTTTGTAAGGGCAGATACGAAGGGGTGAAGCAGAACAGTCGGTGCGTTGGCGCTCGATCTGGATCGGCTGCCGCTGTTGTTCGAATCGCCCCTGTATGGACGCAGAGTAGGACGAAGAATAGGATGGGCTCAATGGCCTATTTCACTGAGGCGATGACTATTTTCAGTTTCATTCGGTCAGTGAATTGATGAGTAGAAAATTGAATGGTTGATTTCACTGATCGGAATATTGAAAAAAACGAAGTCGGGGTTGGCGCCGTCTCCCGGTTGTTCGCCGTGTTGCGCAGCCTGGGCGACACTGCCGAAGACGGGGAGCGGGTGACGCAACTGGCCCAGCGCATCGGCCTGTCCCAGCCGACCACCCATCGCCTGCTGCGCAGCCTGATGGACGAGGGCATGGTCGAGCAGGATGGGCGCAGCAAACGCTATCGCCTGAGCCTGGACTTCTTTGCCCTGGCCGCCCGCGCCGGGAACACCGGCAACCTGCGTGAACTGGCGCGACCGGCCATGCTGCGGCTGTCGGCGTCCCTGGGGGACTCGTTGTTCCTGCTGGCGCGCAGCGGCTTCGATGCGATCTGCCTGGACCGCAGCGAAGGGCCGTTCCCGATCCGCACCTTTACCGGTGACATTGGCGGGCGAGTGGCGTTGGGCGTGGGGCAGGGCAGCCTGGCGATCCTGGCGTTCCTGTCGGAAGAGGAGCGCGACACGGTGATTCATTACAACCTGCCGCGGCTCAAGGATTTTCATCTGTACGACGAAGTGTTCCTGCGCTCGGAGGTGGAGAACGTGCGCAGCCTGGGCTACGCCGGACGCAACACCGGCGTGTTGCAGGGGATGGCGGGGGTGGCGGTGCCGATCCTGGATCGCGGCGGCCGTGCCGTGGCGGCCTTGAGCGTGGCGACCATCAGCGACCGCCTGGGCCCGGATCGCCTGCCGACGGTGGTGGAGATGCTCAAGCGCGAGGCGGCCCTGATCGGCCCACGGATCAACCCGTTCGACCCGCTGCTGCGCCGGCCTTCGCAGGTGTTTGGGCAGGGCTGAAAATATCCCGTATCCCTTGTGGGAGCGAGCCTGCTCGCGATGGCGGTAGGTCAGTCAGCAAGGTGTTGACTGATCCACCGCCATCGCGAGCAGGCTCGCTCCCACAGGGGAGGGCGGTGGTAGTCAGAAGTCCAGGGTCTGCTTGAGCTTTTGGGCAGCCGGCATGTCACTGGGGATGACCACCGCATAGTTGTACCCCGGCCCGGACCAGTATTCGGCCTGCAGTTCGCCGTCGCGCCGGCTGCCACGGGGCAGCAGGAAATTCCTGGGGCCCGGTGGACGCACGTAGAAGCTGATCTTCTGACCGCTTTCGTCCTGGTAGACGATCATCGCCGCCGCGCCTTGCTCGGTGCTGAGCAACCGGCCGCTGACCGGTTTGAAGCCGGCACCGGAAAGATCCGGCAGGCGATTGACGTGGCTGAAGTAACGGTCGAGCCAGCCTTGCATGCTGCTTTCGTCACCGCTCTGGTAATCCGCCGGCAGGATGCCTTGCTGGGCAAACAGCCGATAGGCCTGTAGGGCGTCGGCCATGGGTTGGGCGGCGCTGAGGAGGGTCATTTGACGGGCCTGCCAGCCACCGACCCCCCCCACGCTGACGGCCAGCAACAGCATCGCGGCGCTGGCCAGGTGTCGGCGTGATCGCTGTTTCAGCCGTTGGCGGATCAACGCCGGGTCGAGATCCGGATTGGCCGGTTGCTGCAAGGCGCCACTCAGGGCGGTGCGCAGGCGCAGCGCGTCCTGTTGCCAGGCCCGGACCCGGGCGGCGACGTCGGGGTGGCTGCCGAGGTAGGTGTCCATCAGGTGCTGGTCGGCTTCGCTCAATTGGCGATCGACGTAGGCGTGCAGGTCACGGTCGCTGGGGGGCATGCTGATCATTTGAGTATCCGCAGGGTGGGGCGGGTGATTTCGCCTTCGCTGAGTTGGCGCAAAGCCTGGCGGGCGCGAGACAGGCGTGACATCACGGTGCCGGTCGGTACGCCGAGGATGTCGGCGACTTGCTGGTAGCTCAAGCCTTCCACCGACACCCACAGCAACAGGGCTCGCTGCTCGGTGGTGAGTTGGTCGAAAGCCTGGAGGGACGACTGGGCGATCACGCTGCGCTCGGCCGAGGGGTGCGTCTCGTCGCGGCCGGTGAAAAACTCCAGCATGCGGGCATAGCGTCGGGAACGGCGGTGGGCATCGAGAAATTGCCGGTAAAGGATGGAAAACAGCCAGGCGCGCAGATCACCGTCCGCACGCTTGTCGTTCCATTTGGACAGCGCCCGCTCCAGGCACGTCTGCACCAGGTCGTCGGCATTGCTCGGATTGCGCGTCAGCGACACGGCAAATCGCCGTAGCCGGGGGATGAGCAGGCGCAACTGGTCGTCGAGTTCGTTCATGGGCGTTTGGCGTCCGGTGAGCCGTCGCTGAGTGAGACTGGAAAGACGGTCCCCGAACGAGATTATTCCAGCGCAGGAAAAATAAATACGAGGCATGGGAATAAAACCATCGGGCCTTCGTCTGACGGGTCCTTTCCTCAAATGGCCTTGAGCCTTGGAGCTTCGTCATGGTTGACCCTTCTTCTTCACCTGGCCCCGCGTCGGGTCGGCCGCCGCTGAGTGCCGCCAGCCTGACACTGCGCCTGGGTGGCATTGCGGTGATTGTTGCCGCACTGGCCGGGGCGTTTGCCTACGTCAATGGCAGCCTTGACCCACAACGCCTGACGCCCAAAGCACTGGTCAATGTGCTGGAAAAGAACAATGGCGTTCATCCGGGCTTCCGGCGCAATCACTCGAAGGGAGTCTGTGTCGCCGGTTATTTCGAAAGCAGCGGCGAGGCGCGTGTCTATTCCAGTGCCCAGGTGTTCGTCGACGCACGAACACCTGTCGTCGGGCGTTTTGCCTTGCCCAGCGGTAACCCTTACGCGCCGGACGGCAGCGTACCGATCCGCAGCCTGGCGCTGCGCTTCACCCAGGCCAACGGCCAGCAATGGCGTACCGGCATGAACAGCATGCCGGTGTTCCCGGTGGGCACGCCTGAGGCGTTCTACCAGTTTCAGCAGGCCCAGTCACCGGATCCCGTCACGGGGAAACCAAACCCGACAGCGGTGCCGGCGTTCTTTGCCGCTCACCCGGAAACCGTGCCGTTCCTGCAATGGATCAAGACCGCCAAGCCGTCGGCCAGCTATGCCACCGAAACCTACAACGGCATCAATGCGTTTTATCTGGTCAATCCGGCCGGGCAACGTCAGGCGGTGCGCTGGGGCGTGGTCCCGCTGACCGCGGACGCGGCGGATGCGACGCCCGCCCAGGGCGCCGATTTCCTCGAGCAGGACCTGACCCAGCGTCTCGCCGTCGGGCCGTTGCGCTGGCGGTTGAACATCACCCTGGCCAATCCTGGCGATCCGGTGAATGACGCCAGCAAGGCCTGGCCCACCGATCGCAAGGTGCTCAATGCCGGCACGCTGGTGCTGGAGAGTACCCAGGCGCAAGACAACGGCGAATGCCGTGACATCAACTATGACCCGCTGATCCTGCCCAGCGGTATCGAAGGTTCCGAAGACCCGCTGCTGGCCGCACGTTCCGCCGCGTATGCCAGTTCCTATCTGCGACGTACCAGCGAAGTGAGCCAGTTGCCCGCCACCCAGGAGTCCCGCCCATGAGCGCCCCCCGTCACTTCGCACCACTGGCCCGACTGCTGCATTGGCTGATGGCCTTGATGATCATCGCCATGCTGTTCATCGGCGCGGGCATGGTGGCCTCGGTGTCCGAGCGTCACGAGTGGCTGCTCCAATTGCACAAGCCCCTGGGCATTGCGATTCTGTTGCTGGTGATCGTGCGCCTGGCGGTGCGCTTTACCACGCGCCCACCGGCACTGCCGACGGATCTGCCGGGCTGGCAGGTGCTGGCAGCGAAGGCCTCCCATGTCCTGTTGTACGTGTTGATGCTGGTCTTGCCGCTGTTGGGTTGGGCGATGATCTCGGCGGCGGGGGACCCGGTGATGCTCAGCAGCGCGCTGCAACTACCCTCGATCCTGCCGGCGGATGCACGGACGTTTGCGCTGCTACGCAAGGCCCACGGGTACCTGGCCTACCTGCTGTTCCTGACCGTGCTGGTGCATCTGGCGGCGGCACTGTTTCACGGCTGGGTGCGGCGGGATGAGGTATTGGACAGCATGTTGCGCGGTCGAGACCGAGCTTGAGTCCTGCCGGCCCCTGTAGGAGCTGCCGAGTGCAACGAAGCTGCGATCTTTCCCCTGGCAGTTGAGTCCAGAGAGAAAGATCAAGATCAAAGAATCGCAGGCTTCGCCAGCTCCTACAGACTCTCACACAGATTGATGATCAGGTCGCTGGATCAGCGCAATTCATCGACCATATCCGCCACCGTGCTCAGCACATCCTTACCCAGTTGCATCGAGCGCTTGCCGGACCAGCCGGTCTGCGGGTTCGGGTGGTCGTCGTGGTCCTTGAAGGGCATTTCCAGGGTCAGGGAAAGGCAGTCATATGTCTGGCCGACGGCGTTGCAGGCCAAGGTCATGTTCGCTTGGCCCGGTTCGTCCCGGGTGTAACCGTGAGTGGTCTGGAAGTCTTTGGTCTGGTGCTTGAGGTGGCTGCGAAAGCGTTCTTCGAGCTTGGCAATGCGTGGCGTATAGCCGGGGTTGCCTTCGCAACCAGCCGTGAATACATGGGGGATTTCCTCATCACCATGAACATCGAGGAACAGATCGACGCCGTACTTTTCCATTTGCTGTTGTACGAAAAATACCTCGGGGCTGATTTCCGGGCTTGCGTCCTGCCAGGCACGATTGAGGTCCTGGCCCATGGCGTTGGTACGCAGATGCCCATGGAATGCGCCGTCCGGGTTCATGTTCGGCACCAGATACAGGTCGGCCTTGGCCAGCAGCCGGTTCAGTTGGGCGTCGTGCTGATCCTGCAGACGTTCGATCACGCCCTCCATGAACCACTCGGCCATGTGCTCGCCGGGGTGCTGCTGGGCGATGATCCAGACCTTGCGTCGGCCCTCGGCACCGCTGCCCTTGCGCAGTAACTGGATATCACGTCCCTCGACGCTTTTACCGGTGGCCAGCAGCTCGGTTCCGGCCTTGTGCTGCGCCTGCTCGATCAGCCAGTCATGGCGGCCACGGCTGTAGGGCTCAAAATAGGCAAACCAGGCGTGAGGCTGTTCGGCTTCCAGGTAAAAACGCAGGGAGTCGCCTTCGAATTGAGTGGGAACGCGGAACCAGTTGACGTGATCGTAGGAGGCGACGGTCTGGTAACCCGTCCAGGCCTTGTTATAGGACGATTGACTGGCGTTGAGCAGGCGGAAGGAATATTCCTGGCCGACGTGCAGGCCGCTGGCCTTGAAGTGAAACCACTGGAAGTGGGCGCTGCGGGTGTCGGGACGGATTTTCAGCAGCGATTGCAACGGGTTGCTGATGTCCACGACCTGGATATTGCCGCTGTCGAAATTGGCGCTGATATCAAAAGACGATTTAGCCACGGTCACGATTCCTTGAGAAGATTTCCATGGCCGTTACTTTACACGCAAGAAAGGAAAAGTCGGGACGATTTGCGTCACAAACAGGGGGCGTCCTCCCTGGACGCAGAAGCAGCTTAGAGAGTCCGCATCCGATTCTCAAGTGCTGGCTGTCGGTAGTTTCTGCCGGTAGGGCAGGGTTTTGCTAAACGGACAATTGTCGCCGCCACCGAATCAATGACACCCCATCAAGGACTTCATTAATCTGAAGCCCAACGCCGAAAAAACGACAAAAAAAGACCCGGCAAAGTGCCGGGTCAAAAACCGTGATTAGCCTGATGAGGAGATACTCCAGAAGTCCGACCTAAGGTCTTCTGGACTATCGACTGATCTCGCGACCAGTTGATGCAATAATAATCATTATCATTTGCAAGTCAAATGTTTTTATTGCGCAGATTGGAAAATATTTCCTGACGGCCGCATCAGCGGTGCCGTGCTCTACGCTGCTTAACGGGTGGGGTAGCCGTCCAGGGAGCGGTCAAGCATGACTTTCGCCAGATCAATCATGTGCACCACCGAAAATGCCAGGTCCCGGCTCGAGCCCTGCAGCCGGTTGGCGGACTCGTGGGCGGTGGCTGCTGCACAGCGCAGCAGGTCGCAAGCGTGAACCAGGGCTTCTTCGCCATTGATATTGCGATTCACGTCGAAGAAACGGTGTTCCTGTTCATCTGAAACACCCGGTTTCAAGTAATAGTCCAGGGCCCTTTGGGCGGCCGGGCAATCCTGTAGCGAGGGGAACGGGGTGTTCAAGGGGCGGGTGGGCTCGTCTTTGTTGAAGGTGTCCATGGTGTCGAAGTTCTCCGTGGTGGGCTGAAATCCTCAATTCAGAATAGTACGCATCGTAATTGTGACGACAATTTAAATACTACAATATGTGTTTTGCTGGTCGGAGTCCTCCACGTATCGTGCCGCTCATGGATAAATGGATAGAGTTGGTCAAGGCCAAAATGAAGGAGCTGCGCGTCACGCAAGTGGTGCTCGCAGAACGTCTGGGAATGTCGCAGGGCGGCGTCGGCCACTGGCTGACCAAGCGCCGGCAGCCCAGTGTCGAAGACATGAACCGGGTCCTGCAGGAATTGGGGATGGAGTTTCTCGAAGTGGCGATGGTGATCCGCGAGCCGGACACCTCGACCGAAGAGGGCATGACCCTGGCGCAGAAGTACAACCCGTACTTCCGCTATCCGGTGAGTGACTGGCACGACGTTGGCGAAATCCGCGAGGTCGATCCCGAGCGCTATCGCCAGGCGCGTTACGAGCTGACGGATTATCACGCCCAAGGGGACGCGTTCTGGCTGGTGGTGATGGGCGATGCGATGACCGCGCCGTCCGGGTTGAGCATTCCCGAAGGCATGTCGATCCTGGTGGACCCGGCCATCGAGGCAGAGCCCGGCAAGCTGGTGGTTGCCCAGTTGCCGGGCAGCAGCGACGCAACCTTTCGCAAACTGATCGAAGAGAGCGGGCAGCAGTACCTGGTTCCGCTCAATCCGACTTACCCGAAAACCTTGTACACCGAGCAATGCCGCATCATCGGTGTGGTGGTGCAGGCCACCATCAGGTTCTGACCGGATCGGCCCCTGGACGGGCCGATACCTATTCCTCGAATGCCACCAGTGCGCTGCCCTCGCTGACCATTTCCCCTTCCTGGCAATACAGCGCCTTGATCACACCCGTCTTGGGCGCACGAATGCTGTGCTCCATTTTCATGGCTTCCAGGACCACCAGTTGCGTGCCTGCCTCCACCGTTTGGCCGGGGCTCACCAGCACCCGCACGATGCTGCCGTTCATGGGGGCGGTCAGGCCGCCCTGATGACTGTGGCTGGCTTCTGCGGCGGCGAGCGGGTCGTATCGCTCGACGCGACGCAGATCACCCTGCCAGTGCAGATACAGGCTGTCGCCCTGGCGAATGGCCCGGTGGCTGCGGCGCAGGCCGTTGTGTCCGATCACCAGGTATTCGCCCTGAAGTTCGGCGGCTGCAGCCTGGACGTCCAGTGTCAGCGCCCGGTCCTGGCCGTCGCAGCTCAAATGCAGGGTCGTTTCCCTGGGTAGCCCCAGGCGCAGGCCGCTGGTCTCGGACCAGGGGGAACCGGCGTCGTCGGGACGTGCCTGTGGCGTCAGACCCAAGGCGAAGCCCTGGGCGGCTGCGGACCAGAAGTCGTCATCCAATTCGCCCGGTTCTGGCAGTAATTGCGCCTGGTAACGTGGGATAAAACCGGTGTCCAGTTCCGCCGCGGCGAAAGCCGGGTGAGCGATGATGCGACGCAGGAAGCCGATGTTGGTTTTCAACCCGCCGATGGCAAACTCGTCGAGCATGCTCAACAGCCGCAACCGCGCCTGTTCACGGTCCTCGCCCCAGGCAATCAGCTTGCCGAGCATCGGGTCGTAGAAGGGCGAGATCTCATCGCCTTCCTCAACGCCGCTGTCGACCCGACGCCCCGGTCCTGCGGCCGATTCGCGGTACAGCGCCAGGCGTCCGGTGGCCGGCAGGAAATCGTTGGCCGGGTCTTCGGCATACAGCCGCACTTCGATGGCATGGCCCAACAGCGGGACTTGTTCCTGGGTGATCGGCAATGGCTCGCCCTGGGCGACGCGAATCTGCCAGGCCACCAGGTCCAGTCCGGTGATCGCTTCGGTGACCGGGTGCTCGACCTGCAACCGGGTGTTCATTTCCATGAAGAAAAACTCGCCCCGCGAGTCCAGCAGAAACTCCACCGTGCCGGCCCCGACGTAGCCAATCGCCTGGGCTGCGCGCACGGCGGCCTCGCCCATTGCTCGCCGCAACTCTGGGGTCAGGCCCGGAGCGGGGGCTTCTTCCACGACTTTCTGGTGACGGCGCTGAATCGAACAATCGCGTTCGTTGAGGTACAGGCAATGGCCGTGCTGGTCGGCGAATACCTGGATCTCAACGTGACGTGGCTTGAGCAGGTATTTTTCCACCAGCATCCGCGAGTCGCCGAACGACGACTGCGCCTCACGCTGTGCCGAGGCCAGGGCTTCGGCCAGTTGGCTGACGTCCTCGACGACTTTCATGCCCTTGCCGCCGCCACCCGCAGTGGCCTTGAGCAGCACCGGATAACCGATGCGTTCGGCGGCGGCACGGAAAGTCTCCAGATCCTGGGCTTCGCCATGGTAACCGGGCACCAGCGGCACGCCGGCGGTTTCCATCAAAGCCTTGGCTGCGGATTTGCTGCCCATGGCATCAATGGCCGAGGCGGGCGGGCCGAGGAAAATCAGCCCGGCGTTTTCAATGGCCCGGGCGAACCCGGCATTCTCCGACAGAAAACCGTAGCCGGGGTGGATGGCCTGGGCGCCGCTGGCCTGGGCGGCGGCGATCAGCTTGTCGATTTGCAGGTAGCTGTCGGCCGCCTTGCTGCCACCCAGGTCGACCCGGATGTCAGCTTCACGGCTGTGACGGGCGTCGCGGTCGGTGGCGCTATGCACCGCAACGGTGGTCAGGCCCATGGCCTTGGCGGTACGCATCACGCGACAGGCGATTTCACCGCGATTGGCCACCAGCACGGTGGTGAGGACAGGGGCGCTCATCGACGGGGCTCCTTATGTTTCGCTGCGGCAGGTTCAGAACCGCCAAGGTTCGGCTCGGCCTGCCAGTTCGGCGGGCGTTTTTGCAGGAAGGCACGCAGGCCTTCCTGCCCTTCGGGGCTCACGCGGATGCGGGCGATGGCATTCTCGGTGTAGCGTCGCAGCGCCGGGGTCAGGGCGCCGTTGCCGACTTCGCGCAGCAGTTCCTTGCTGGCGCGCATGGCCGCCGGGCTGTTGAGCAACAGGTTATCGATCCATTGTCCGACTTGATCGTTCAGCGTTTCGGGCGGGTAACTTTCCGACAACAAACCTATTTCTTTCGCACGTTGTCCGCCGAAACGTTCCGCAGTGAGGGCATAACGTCGGGCGGCCCGTTCGCCAATGGCCTGCACCACGAACGGGCTGATCACCGCCGGCGCCAGGCCAATGCGTACTTCCGACAGGCAGAACTGCGCGTCATCGGCACCAATGGCCATGTCGCAGGCGCTGATCAGGCCCAGTGCGCCACCAAACGCTGCGCCTTGGACGACTGCCAGCGTAGGAATCTTCAGCTTGGCGAGGTTGTACATCAGCTCCGCCAGTTCCCGGGCGTCGTCGAGGTTGGTGTGGTAGTCGAGCTCGGCCGACTGTTGCATCCAGGCCAGATCGGCGCCGGCGCTGAAGTGTTTGCCACGGCCGCGGATCAGCAGGAAGCGCACGCCTGGATCGCTGCTGACCTGGTCCAGCGCGAGAATCAGCTCGCGGATCATTTCGGCGTTGAACGCGTTGTTCTTCGACTCGCGGCTCAACCACAGGGTGGCGACACCGCGCGGGTCGGTCAGCAATTCGAGGGTGTTGAAGTGGTCCATGGGCATTCCCCGGTTACATCCGGAACACGCCGAAGCGGCTCGGTTCAATAGGTGCGTTCAGTGACGCGGACAGGGCCAGGCCCAATACGTCGCGGGTCTGGGCCGGATCGATGACGCCGTCGTCCCACAGCCTCGCGCTGGAGTAGTAGGGGTGGCCCTGTTCTTCGTACTGGTCGAGGATCGGTTGTTTGATCTCGGCTTCCTGGGCGGCGCTGAACGGATGGCCGCTGCGTTCGGCCTGTTCGCGCTTGACCTGCACCAGCACGCCGGCGGCCTGCTCGGCGCCCATCACGCCAATCCGCGCATTTGGCCACATCCACAGGAAACGCGGGTCATACGCCCGTCCACACATGCCGTAGTTACCCGCGCCGAAGCTGCCGCCGATGATGACCGTGAACTTCGGCACCCGGGCGCAGGCCACGGCGGTGACCAGTTTCGCACCATGTTTGGCGATGCCGCCGGCCTCGTATTTCTGTCCGACCATGAAACCGGTGATGTTCTGCAGGAACAGCAACGGGATGCCACGCTGGCAGGCCAGTTCGATGAAGTGCGCGCCTTTCTGCGCGGCTTCGGCAAACAGGATGCCGTTGTTCGCCAGGATCGCGACGGGGTAGCTGTGCAGATGGGCAAAGCCGCACACCAGTGTGGTGCCGAACAACGCCTTGAATTCATCGAACACCGAACCATCCACCAGACGCGCAATCACTTCCCGGACATCGAAAGGCTGCTTGGCATCGGCCGGCACCACCCCGTACAGCTCGTCGCTCGCATACAGCGGGGCGATGGGTGGGCGGGTCTGCACTTCACCGAGCTTGCGCCAATTGAGGTTGGCGACGCTGCGACGGGCCAGCGCCAGGGCATGTTCGTCGTTGTCGGCGTAATGGTCGGCCACGCCGGAAATCTTGCAGTGCACATCGGCACCGCCCAGATCCTCGGCGCTGACCACCTCGCCGGTGGCGGCTTTTACCAGCGGTGGGCCGGCGAGGAAGATGGTCGCCTGTTCGCGGACCATGATCGCTTCATCGGCCATCGCCGGCACATATGCCCCCCCGGCCGTGCACGAGCCCATGACCACCGCCAGTTGCGGGATACCCTGGGCGCTCATGTTGGCCTGGTTGAAGAAGATCCGGCCGAAGTGCTCGCGGTCCGGGAATACTTCGTCCTGGCGCGGCAGGTTGGCGCCACCGGAATCCACCAGGTAAATGCAGGGCAGGCGATTCTGCTGGGCGATGGTCTGGGCGCGCAGGTGTTTCTTCACGGTCAGTGGGTAATAGGAGCCCCCTTTGACCGTCGCGTCGTTGGCGACAATCATGCATTCGACGCCTTCCACGCGACCGATGCCGGCGATCACTCCCGCAGCGGGGACGTCCTCGCCATAAACCTCGTAGGCCGCCAGCGGGCTGATCTCCAGGAAGGGCGAGCCGGGGTCCAGCAACCGGTTGATGCGCTCGCGCGGCAGCAACTTGCCCCGTGAGGTGTGCCGCTCCTGGGCCTTGGCGCCACCGCCTTGTTGGACGTGAGCGAGCAGGGTGCGCAAGGCCCCGACCTGTTCGAGCATGGCATCGCGGTTGGCGATGAACTCCGGTGAACGTGGGTTGAGCTGGGTGTGCAGCGTGGCCATGGTCAGCTCCGTTAGCGGGTTTCGTTGAACAGTTCGCGACCGATCAGCATCCGACGGATCTCACTGGTGCCGGCCCCGATTTCGTACAGCTTGGCGTCACGCAACAGACGTCCGGCCGGGAATTCGTTGATGTAGCCATTGCCACCCAGGATCTGGATGGCGTCGAGGGCCATTTGCGTGGCGCGCTCGGCGGTGTAGAGGATCACCCCGGCGGCGTCCTTGCGGGCGGTTTCGCCGCGCTCGCAGGCCTGGGCCACCGCATATAGATAGGCGCGGCTGGCGTTGAGCTGGGTGTACATGTCGGCCACCTTGCCCTGGATCAGCTGGAACTCGCCGATGCTCTGGCCGAACTGCTTGCGGTCGTGGATGTAGGGCACGATCAGGTCCATGCAAGCCTGCATGATCCCGGTGGGACCGCCGGACAACACCACGCGTTCGTAGTCCAGGCCACTCATCAGGACTCGGACGCCGCCATTGAGCACACCGAGGATGTTCTCTTCCGGCACTTCGACGTCATCGAAGAACAACTCACAGGTGTTGGAGCCGCGCATGCCGAGCTTGTCGAACTTGTTGCTGCGGCTGAAGCCTTTCCAGTCGCGCTCGACAATGAACGCGGTGATGCCGTGGGGACCTTTTTCCAGGTCGGTCTTGGCGTAGATCACATAGGTGTTGGCGTCGGGGCCGTTGGTGATCCAGGTCTTGCTGCCGTTGAGCACGTAATGGTCGCCGCGCTTGTCGGCTCGCAGCTTCATGGAAACCACGTCGGAACCGGCGTTCGGCTCGCTCATGGCGAGGGCGCCGATGTGTTCGCCGCTGATCAGCTTCGGCAGGTACCTGGTTTTCTGTTCGTGGTTGCCGTTGCGGTTGATCTGGTTGACGCAGAGGTTGGAGTGGGCGCCGTAGGAGAGGGCGACCGAGGCCGAACCGCGGCTGATCTCCTCCATCGCCACCACGTGGGCCAGGTAGCCCAGGCCGGCGCCGCCGTATTCTTCCGGCACGGTGATGCCCAGCAGGCCCATGTCGCCGAATTTGCGCCACATGTCGGCGGGGAACAGATTGTCGACGTCGATCTGCGCTGCCCGTGGCGCCAGCTCGGCCTTGACGAAGGCCTGTACCTGGTCGCGCAGCATGTCGATGGTTTCACCGAGGGCAAAATTCAGGGATGGGTAGCTCATGGGACACCTTTGGCTTTTTTATCGGGTGTGGAGAGGGGCGAGGAGCGCTCTCAGGTTTACGTTAACGTAAGCCTGAGATAAATGGCTGTCAATCACCTTTACGTTAACGTCAACTTGGTCCAGAGTAGATGCGGCTGTTCGCTCAGCCCATCGGTTCATAGCCAAGCGTAGCAACCCACTAATAAAGACAAGAGGGGGCGTCATGGATCAACCCGGTTCGCATTCGCAGCTCAGCTACACCCACGGCTCCCAAGCCAAAGCCTTGTTGGCGCAGACCATCGGCCAGGCTTTCGACCAGACCGTGGCCCGCTACCCCGATAGCGAGGCGCTGGTGGTTCGCCATCAAGCGCTGCGCTACACCTGGCGGCAACTGGCCGAAGCGGTCGATCTGCACGCCCGCGCCTTGCTGGCGTTGGGCCTGAAAACCGGTGACCGTCTCGGCGTGTGGGCCCCCAATTGCGCCCAGTGGTGCATCAGCCAGTTCGCCAGCGCGAAGATCGGCGTGATCCTGGTCAATATCAACCCGGCCTACCGCAGCTCCGAGCTGGAGTACGTGCTCAAGCAGTCCGGGTGCCAATGGCTGGTGTGCGCCGGGTCGTTCAAGACCTCGGATTATCACGCCATGGTGCAGACCCTCGCGCCGGAGCTGGCGGAACAATCGATCGGCCAGTTGCATTGCGAACGTTTGCCGGACCTGCGGGGCGTGATCAGTCTCGATCCCCTGCCGCCGTCAGGGTTTTTACCCTGGTCGCAACTGGCCGACCTGGGTGTAGCGGTTTCGCCTGCACAGTTGGCCGAACGCCAGGCCAGCCTGCAGGTCGAGCAACCGGTGAACATCCAGTACACTTCCGGCACCACCGGGTTTCCCAAGGGCGCGACCCTCAGTCACCGCAACATTCTCAACAACGGCTACATGGTGGGCGAAAGCCTGGAACTCAGCGCCGATGACCGGCTGGTGATCCCGGTGCCGCTCTACCATTGCTTCGGCATGGTCATGGGCAACCTGGGGTGCATGACCCACGGCAGTACCATGATCTATCCCAACGACGCCTTTGATCCGCTGCTGACCCTGAGCACCGTGGCCGAGGAAAAAGCCACCGCGCTATACGGTGTGCCGACCATGTTCATCGCCATGCTGGATCAACCGCAGCGGGGCGAATTCGACCTGTCCAGTCTGCGCACCGGGATCATGGCCGGCTCGACCTGCCCGATCGAAGTGATGCGGCGGGTGATCAACGAGATGCACATGAGTGAAGTGCAGATTGCCTACGGCATGACGGAAACCAGTCCGGTGTCATTACAGACCGGTCCGTCAGACGAACTGGAATTGCGCGTTACCACTGTCGGCCGCACCCAGCCGCAACTGGAAAGCAAAATTGTCGACGAGGCTGGCGACATTGTTCCCCGTGGCACCATCGGCGAGCTGTATACCCGTGGCTACAGTGTGATGCTCGGTTACTGGAACAACCCCAAGGGCACGGCCGAGGCCATCGACCCGGACGGCTGGATGCACACCGGTGACCTGGCGACCATGGACGAGCAGGGTTACGTCTGCATTGTCGGGCGCAACAAGGACATGATCATCCGGGGCGGTGAGAATATTTACCCCCGTGAGCTGGAAGAGTTCTTCTTCACCCACCCGGCGGTGGCCGATGTGCAGGTGATCGGCATTCCCTGTTCGCGCTACGGCGAAGAGATCGTGGCCTGGATCAAGTTCCATCCCGGGCACAGCGTTACCGAGCAGGAGTTGCAAGCCTGGTGCAAGGCGCGCATCGCCCACTTCAAGACGCCACGTCACTTCAAGTTCGTCGAGGAGTTCCCGATGACGGTGACCGGCAAGATCCAGAAATTCCGCATGCGCGAAATCAGCATCGAAGAATTGCGCGATCGATAAGACTCGCCACAACACCTGTGGGAGCGAGCCTGCTCGCGATGAGGCCATGTCAGTCGACATCTCTGTCAGCTGACAGACCGCTATCGCGAGCAGGCTCGCTCCCACAAAAAAGCCGAACGCCAGACAGCACAAAGGGGAGCCGAGGCTCCCCTTTAATTTTGTCGTCGTGCTCTTTTTTTATTATTGAGGGGCGGCCTATTGTTGTTTTTGGTGGCCGTGACCCTTTACCGCTGTTTTTGGCGATCCCCATCCGGGATCAAGAGCAAACGTATTTTTTTGAGCGCTGATCTGCTTTTTCGCCTTGCGATCCAACCGATTCGGGTACTACCTGAAGGTAGTCTTATTGTTCTCTGCCCGGTTGCGGGTTGCTCCTGGAAGCACCCTGAAAAGCCCATCTTCTCCAAAAAAATCTGTTAGCTGCGTCTCTGCCGTGTTGTTTTTGTTATGTCAGAGTCGTTTCGTCTTGTTTTTATTGGGTTTGCCGCTTTTTTTATTCTTGTTATGCCAGAGAGATAGCAGGTGCCGTGCCAACTTTTAAAAAGCCTTTTAAATCAGTAGGTTGAACTTTTCAGTTGAAGAACATGACGGCGCGAATCTGACAAATTGTTTCCGTGTTACTCGTTTCACCTTCCTTACAACGGGGGGCGGTAACACGTCATTGGGCGCTGCGTGCCTTGGCGACCCGTGAACCGGTCGGGCGCCCGAGCACGTCACAGATCTGTCGACCGGCAGCGATCAGCGCGTCCAGGTCGACGCCGGTTTCAATACCCAGGCCATTGAGCAGGTACAGCACGTCTTCGGTGGCGACGTTACCGCTGGCACCCTTGGCGTAGGGGCAGCCGCCGAGGCCGGCGATGGAGCTGTCGAACACCGCGATACCTTCGAGCAGACTGGCATACAGGTTGGCCATGGCCTGACCGTAGGTGTCGTGGAAATGACCGGCGAGCTTGTCCCGAGGTACCTGCGCCGAAACCACTTCGAACATCCTGCGCGTGGCGCCGGCGGTACCGGTGCCGATGGTGTCGCCCAGGGACACCTCGTAACAGCCCATTGCATAGAGCTCGCGCGCGACCCAGGCCACTTGCTCGGGCTTGACGGTGCCTTCGTAAGGGCAGCCCAGCACACAGGACACGTAGCCGCGTACGCTGACGCCGTTGCGCTTGGCGGCCTCGATGATCGGCACGAAGCGTTCCAGGCTTTCCTTGATGGAGCAATTGATGTTGCGCTGGGAGAACGCTTCGGACGCGGCGGCGAACACCGCCACTTCCTTCACGCCGGCCGCCAGCGCGTCTTCGAACCCCCGCAGGTTCGGCGCCAGGGCCCCATAGGTGACACCGGGTTTGCGCTGGATCTGCGCGAACACCTCGGCGGAACCGGCCATCTGCGGCACCCATTTGGGCGAGACAAAGCTGCCGACTTCGATGTAACCCAGGCCGGCGGCACTCAGGGCATCCACCAGGCGCACCTTGTCGGCGACGCTGATGGGTTGCGCTTCATTCTGCAGACCGTCGCGGGGGCCGACTTCGATCAGGCGTACAAAGGAGGGGAGGGACATGGGGTTTGACCTTTAATGGGTTGCCAAATATATCGGGGCTACGGCGATCCAATGTGGGAGCGAGCCCGCTCGCGATAGCGGTATGTCAGGCAACATTGATGTTGGCGGTTACACCGCTATCGCGAGCAGGCTCGCTCCCACAATGGGTGTGACAGCTATACAGCTTCCTGCCCCTTGAGCGTCTGCTCCAGCGCCTGGATGCAGCGTTCTTCGGCGGTATCGAGTTCAAGCTTCATCTGTTCGATGTCCAGCAGTTGCTGTTCGAGTTGTTCCCGGCGTTCGGTGATTTTCGCCAGCATGCTGTGCAGTTGCTTCTGGTTGCCGCTGGAAGGGTCGTAGAGCTCGATCAGCTCGCGGCACTCGGCCAGGGAAAAACCGATGCGCTTGCCCCGCAGGATCAGTTTCAGGCTGACCTTGTCCCGCGGCGAATAGATACGTTCCTGACCCCGTCGCTCGGGACTCAACAGGCCTTGCTCTTCATAAAAACGGATGGCTCGGGTGGTGATGTCCAGTTCCCGGGCGAGGTCGGAGATGCTGTAGGTCTGGCTGCTCATGGAAGCGCTCGAAACGAAAGGGGCTGGCGCTAAGCTAATGTCAGGTTGACGTTCACGTCAAGCAATGAAACCTGTGGGAGCGAGCCTGCTCGCGATAGCGCCAGGTCAGTCAACATGGACGTTGGCCGATCCACCGTATCGCGAGCAGGCTCGCTCCCACATTTGATTTCCTACACTTTTTCGAGCTTTTTCTCATGAGCTGTCACCTGCTGGCACAGCTCGATCATCTGCTCGCGCATCCAGCGGTTGGCCGGGTCCTGGTCGGTGCTTTCGTGCCAGTAGAGGTGGCTTTCGACCGGCGGGACATCGTTGACCGGCAGGTGGAACGCATGCAGGTCATGACGGCGTGCATAACGTTCGGGAATGGTGATGACCATGTCGGTCTGCTGCAACACCTGGGAGGCCATCAGGTAATGCTGGGAGCGCAGGGCGATCTTGCGCTGGATGCCCATCTTGCCCAGGGCCAGGTCGACATAGCCCAGCCCATTGCGGCGGCTGGAAATATGCACATGGGTCTGGGAGAGATAATCATCGAGGCTGATTTTTTCCTTGGCCGCCAGGGGATGGCCCTTGCGCATGGCGCATACGTAACGGTCCTCCATCAGCTTGACATGGCGTACCTGCGGGTCGGTGTTGAGCGGGGCGTCGACGGCGAAGTCGAGACGGCCGGCGGCCAGTTCCTTGGTGGTTTCACGGCGCTTGGCCAGGAAACTTTCGATGGCCACGGTCGGCGCCAGGCGTCGCAGGCGCTGGAACAGCGGTGGCAGGATCACGCCTTCGGTAAGGTCGGTCATGCTGATGCGGTAGGTCTTGACCGCCTGCAGCGGGTTGAAAATCCGGCTTTCCTGTACCGACACCCGCAGCAACGACAGCGCATTGCGCACCGGGCCGATGATGTTCTGGGCCATGGGCGTGGGCACCATCCCCTGGGCGGTGCGCACGAACAGCGGGTCGTTGAAGGTTTCCCGCAAACGCGCCAGGGCATTGGAGACGGCAGGCTGAGTGATACCGACAATCTGCCCGGCGCGGGTCAGGTTGGCTTCGGTGTAGATCGCGTCGAAGACGATGAAGAGATTGAGGTCGACCTTGCTCAGATTCATGGCGCTGCACTCTTGTTTTTAGACGGTTTCTCGGGCGTGTCGTGAGGTGTCGGGTGGCGATGGAAATCAGTGAACCATATATCGGTGATGAATGTTAATACACGCCGAGAATAGGTTAGGTAAATTTTCGTAGCTGAACTAGCATCGATTCCATGATCTGAAATCAACCTCTGCCAAGAAGGTGCTGCCCATGGATTTTGCCTATTCCCCCAAGGTTCAGGAATTGCGTGAACGTGTCACGGCGTTCATGGACGCCTACGTCTACCCGGCCGAAGCGGTGTTCGAACGGCAAGTGGCCGAAGGCGATCGTTGGCAGCCCACAGCCATCATGGAAGAACTCAAGGCCAAGGCCAAAGCCGAAGGCCTGTGGAATCTGTTCCTGCCCGAGTCGGAGCTGGGTGCCGGCTTGACCAACCTGGAATACGCACCGCTGGCAGAGATCATGGGCCGTTCGTTGCTGGGGCCGGAGCCGTTCAACTGTTCGGCACCGGACACCGGCAATATGGAAGTGCTGGTGCGCTACGCCAACGAAGAACAGAAGCAGCGCTGGCTGGAACCGCTGCTGCGTGGCGAGATCCGTTCGGCCTTCGCCATGACCGAGCCGGACGTGGCGTCCTCCGACGCCACCAACATGGCCGCCCGCGCCGAGCGCGAGGGTGACCAATGGGTGATCAACGGCAAGAAGTGGTGGACCTCGGGGGCCTGTGACCCGCGCTGCAAGATCCTGATCTTCATGGGCCTGAGCAACCCCGACGCGCCACGCCATGCCCAGCATTCGATGATCCTGGTACCGGTGGACACCCCCGGGGTCAAGATCGTACGCCCTCTGCCGGTGTTCGGTTACGACGATGCGCCTCACGGCCACGCCGAAGTGTTGTTCGACAATGTGCGAGTGCCGTACGAAAACGTCTTGCTGGGTGAAGGACGCGGCTTTGAGATTGCCCAAGGTCGCCTCGGCCCGGGCCGTATCCATCACTGCATGCGCTCCATCGGCATGGCCGAGCGGGCGCTGGAGTTGATGTGCAAGCGCGCCGTCAGCCGCACTGCATTCGGTAAACCGCTGGCGCGCCTGGGCGGCAACGTCGACAAGATCGCCGACTCGCGGATGGAAATCGACATGGCTCGGCTGCTGACCTTGAAAGCGGCCTACATGATGGACACCGTCGGCAACAAGGTGGCGAAAAGTGAAATCGCCCAGATCAAGGTGGTCGCGCCGAATGTGGCCCTGAAGGTCATCGACCGTGCGATCCAGATCCACGGCGGTGCCGGGGTGTCCAACGATTTCCCGCTGGCCTATATGTACGCCATGCAACGCACCCTACGCCTGGCCGACGGCCCGGATGAAGTGCACCGTGCCGCCATCGGCAAGTTCGAAATCGGCAAGTACGTGCCCAAGGAGATGCTGCGCAGCGAGCGCTGAGATTTTCCTCGCCCCTGGCGACGCCTTCGCGAGCAGGCTCGCTCCCACAGGGGGGTTGTGGTGAACACAAATTCCGCGTCACTCGGAAACCTGTGGGAGCGAGCCTGCTCGCGAAAGCGTCCTCGAGACCGCCGTCGGATTACTCCTTGACGCTCATGTACTCCTCGGCCCAACGGATATATTCCTCGGGCTGGGTGTAGGTGTGGGTCAGTTCGGTGGCGCTGAGGTCCGAGGCCTGGGTGAAGATCTGCCGTTGTTCGCGAAGGCTGTCGTAGGTGGCCTTGATCGCGGCGAAGTAGGCGCCGTGGCCGTCGATGGTGATCCGCACGCCCAACTCGGCCAGGCGTTTGTCGTCGCGCAGCAGCGGGTTGCCATAGGTGACGAGCATCAGCGGCACCGTCAGGTTCTCGCTGATCTTTTCCAGGTGCTCGAAGTCCTGCACACCCACCATGCAAATCCCGTCCGCGCCGGCACGTTCGTATTGCCGGGTACGGCTGATGATTTCCTGCACCGGCAGGATCCCGGCATTGGTGCGGGCGATGATCGCCATTTCCGGATCGACCCGGGCTTCCAGTGCCGCACGGATCTTGCCGACGCCTTCGGCTACGCCGATCAGGTCGGTGGATTTACGGCCGAACTGGGCCGGCAGCAAGGTGTCTTCGATGGTGAGGGCCGCCACGCCGGCGCGTTCGAGTTCGATGATGGTGCGCATCACGTTCAGGGCATTGCCATAGCCATGGTCGGCATCGGCGATCACCGGCAGTTGGGCCACGCGGCCGATGCGGGTGGCCTGTTCGGCAAACTCGCTGAGGGTGATCAACGCAAAGTCCGGTGCACCCAATACTTGCAACGACGCCACCGAGCCGCCCAGGATTCCCACTTCAAAACCCAGGTCGGCGGCAATGCGCGCCGACATCGGGTCAAACACCGATGCGGTGTGGTAGCAGGTCTGGGAAGCCAGGAGTTGGCGAAAGTTACGACGTAAATCTTGATGGGAAAGCCTGGACATATAAGTTCCACCAATGGAATGGAAGGGCTTGAGCAAAAATGTCAACGCCGAAAGAACCAAAGGCTATCACGTGGCAAGCGTAAAGATGATGACGAATGCGCATGGGCCATGTCTGCCGCGCATCGAAAAAGGCTGCAGACCTGGGGGTCTGCAGCCTGGTCAAGTACCGGTCATTCAGGCGCTATTCAGTCCTGAGCCGGCACGCTCCAGATTTGCTTGATCTCATGGATGTTTCCAACGTTGAAACGCGTCGGGAATCCGGGAATAGTGCAGTAGATCTCGCTGGTGAGCTGGGTCGCGGTATCGACCACATTGGTCGCCGCGCGCAGCAAAGGGGTTTCATCCCAGTTTTTCATCAGGTTATTCACGGTTTTCTTCCTTCTTTTTGGTTATTGGGCAGCGAACGGCTGCCCAGGGGAGAGCAACGACAGCATCCGTGTAAACAGTGCTGTCTCTTGCGCAGCTATGCCGGGATAAAGCGGCGTGTAGTTTTCATCGAAACACCAGGCTTCGTCGGCGTGGTTCGAGTGTTCAGGATGAATAAGCAGACTCAGCGATGCGGACATGGATTGGGGGGCGATCTGCTTATGGATTTCCATCAAGGGCGGCATGTATAAAACTTCGCCAGGCGAAAGTTTAACGCTGCGCTGTTTTCCCAGTCGGGGTGTCTTGCCCTTTTGCAATGGCAGTTCATCCAGTATTTCGCGGATGACCGTGGTGTAACCGTCGCCACTGTAGCCGACGGTATACATTTCAAAGTCGTGGCTGTGGTTCAGGTCATAGATAAAAGTTTCACTTTCATCTCGCAGGTTGACCGGTGACCAGAACCCCAGGCGAAGGGTGAACAGGTCATTGCTGTGCAGTACAAATGCATAGGCGTTGTAGAGACTGTTGCGGATACTGAAACCATCCCGCTGGATCGTGGCATAAAGGTGCTCGCTCAATAAGCAACGATTAGATGCCAACTGCCGCAAGTCGCTAATAATTTGGGTTCTGTCTCGCAGCAGGTCATAGGTATTTACGCGTGCGATAAATGTTTCCAGGTTCATGCGGCCTGCTCCAATGGAAAGAGCAAGTTGTCCAGTCGCGGGTTCTTGAGTTTCTTTAACAGCGGAACATAGTTCAGTGCGGTGTGCGGGTCGGCCCGGTAAAGCATCTGGAAGGCTTTCCACGCTACCGCGGGATGGTAGTGATAGACCAGCTCTTCGGCGACCTTGGGCCCCTTGGGATCCCGGAGTGTATCGAGCAGTTCCAGGCTCACCAGGAAGCGGGCAGCGCTTTCGTCATGAGGCAGCCAGGCTATTTTGCGCAATGAAACGCGGTCGAATACGCTGATGTCGGCACTTCTGTCCAGCAAGTTGATTCGACCCGTTAATGTGGCCGATTGCCGTTCTGCCCGAGCGTAGTCGAATAGTGTTCGGCTGCCGTCGATGATGAGCGGGTTTTTCGCGTCGACAGTGACCATGTCGAGTTTCTCGAGTTGATCTTCATGGCAGATGTAACGCTGGATTTCGAATGGTTGATCAAGGGCAAACAGAATGCTTTGTCCTGGTACCGAGTACAGGGGCGACAGCACGTTGTGGAGAGTGGCCGTGCTGATACTTATGTTGCCGATGTTCGTGCAATGCAACAGAAGGGTGCCCGTGTGTGGGTTGGACATGCTCATGATAGTTGCACGCCGGGACTGCGCCTCGGCAAACGTTGGTTGATTACTCAACTGGCTGATCAGTTGATTGACTTGCGCTGTCATGTCTAATGTCTTTATTTCTTCCGCTATGTACTCTGGCGGAAATTTTTTGTTAATTAGATGTTTGATCATGAACTTTTCGCTGCAGTGGGTCGGTGCGAGAAAGTATGGATTTTGAGTGGGGGAGTGGCAATTGGGGAATTGTCGGGAAGTATTGCCGATGAACTACGTGTTTGTTGTCGAGCCCTCAGGAACAGGCTTCTCATTATCGTCGGGAACATATCCCCTTACCGATTGAAGGGGACAAGGACAAGGTAGGGCGAGTGACAGGCGAGGAGGGCAGGTCAACGAGCCCTGCCGATTGGTTCTCCGTTGTCCCGTTGCCTTACGCCGCCACGGCCTGCCGCCCTTGTCCGAGCAGCGGCACAGCGCGCACCGTGTCACCTGGCTGCACTTGCAGGCGTTTGGCGGTGAGGCGGTCGACGATCAGGTTGTGGCCGTTCTGATGGCCCCGGGCGCTGGTGACGCGGCAGTTTTCCAGGCGTCGGTTATGGATCAGCCAGACCGGGGCCCGTTCGTCCGGTGAGCCGATGGCCAGGACCAGTGACTGGCTGTCGCGGATGCTACGGATCTTCGAAACCGGCGCTTCGATCACCGGGCCGCCGTCGAAAATGTCGATGTAACCCTTATGGCTGAAACCCTCGGCACCGAGGATCTTCAAGGCCGGTTCAGTGTTGGGGTGGGCCCTGCCGATCACCGCCTGGGCCTGCTGGGTGAGCAGGCAGGTATACAGCGGCTGGCGCGGCATCAACTCGGCAATGAACGATTTGTTGCCCATGCCGGATAACTGATCGGCGTAGCTGAAGTCTTTCTGGAAAAAGTGCCGGCCCAGGCTGTCCCAGAATGGCGAGCAGCCGTGCTCGTCGGCATGGCCGCGCAACTCGGCGATCAGCTTCTCACCGAACAGTTGGGAGAACTCCGCGACGAACAGCAGCCGTGCCAGGGACAACAGCCGCCCGTTGTGGCCGCGGCGTTGCGCAGGATGCAGGAACAACGAGCAGATTTCCGATTGCCCGGTCATCTCGTTGTTGAGGAACAGGGTAGGAATCTGCCGCTGGATGCCCAGTTCGGGCGCCGAGCTGACGGTGACCCCGACCCGATAGTTGTACCACGGCTCACGCAGGCCGACCGCGCCGGTCAGGGCGCTGATACCGACCACTTGCCGGTCATCGTCCTCGAGCACGAACAGGTAGTCGGCGTCGGCGCGCTCGACTTGCCCGGCAAAGGTGCGCTGGGCCCAGCGTATGCGATGGGCCAGGCGTTCTTCATTGGCCGGCAGGCTGGTGAACCCCGGGCCTGCGCAGCGGGCAAGGTCCAGCAATGAAGGCAGGTCGGTGATGGCGACCGGGCGGACAATCATGATGCAGCTCCTTCATCGTGTCGACCTGGGCTCAGGTTCAAGGCACGACATTGCATGACGTTCATAAGGCAACCACCCGGATCTGCTGCCCATCAGTGACTTCCAGCGCTGTGAGCATCTCAGGCGTCAGGGACACCGGGTCCTCGCTGCCGACATCCAGTTCAGCCACGATCGCCCGGTAATGGCCCAGGCTGTCGTTGCTCACCAGATAGCGACCCCGGGCATCAATCTGCGAGTTTTTCCGGGCCGAAGCCATACGACTTTCGGCGATGGAGCGAATATTTGCGGTGCGTGCATGCAGCGTCGGTCCGCCATCGAAGAGGTCCACGTAGCTGTTGGTTTCGAAACCCTCGCGCTCGAGGATGTCGAAGGCTTCCTGACCGTCGGGATGCACCTGGCCGATACAGGCCTGGGCCGCAGGCGGCAGCATGGGCACGTAGATAGGGTACTGGGGCATCAGCTCGGCGAGAAAAGTGCGACTCTGCAAACCGCACAAGCGCTCGGCTTCGGCGTAGGGCAAGTCGAAAAAATGCTGGCCGATGGCGTCCCAGAACGGCGACTGGCCGTCTTCGCTGCTGTAGCCGACGATTTCCGTGATGACCGAATCGGCGAAGCGGTGCGGATGAGCGGCGATGAACATCAGTCGGGCCCGGGACAGCAGTTCCGAGGCCGGCGTGCGCACCTGTTCGGTGTCGATGTGAAAACCACGCAGCAGGGTCTGGCCATTGAGGTCCTGGCACAGCGACAGTGCCGGCACGCCGTGGCGGATGTTCAGCTCCCGCGAGGCGCTGGAAAACGGTCGGTTGCGCAGGCTGTAGAACGGTTCGTTGCAACCGGTGCTGGCAAGAATCTCCGAACAGCCCACCAGTCGACCGGAGACCAGGTCTTGCAACACGAAAAAATAATTCTCCCCGCCCGGGCTTCGCACATCGGCGTCGAACGAAGCGCACGAGTCGAGAATTTTCCCCCGCAGGCACTCGATATCGTCTGGAAGCGAGGTGACCCCCACCAGGCTGTCGCGGGCCAGCTGCTGCAGTTGCTGCAGATCGCTTAACTGAACTGGACGTAAGACCAGCATGGATTGCACTCCTGTTCCAGGGCCCGGTGGCTGCACCGGGCTTGACGATCACTGTCGATGTCCACGCGTTGTAACGGTTTCAACTACTGCGACGGCTGGCCGCTCCCTGCGGCCCGCTCCGGATTTCAATGACCCGCCGGGTCGGGCAGGGCGGTGTGGCTGCCGAACTTGTTGAGCGCGCACAGATAGACCAGGCCCGCCGCAATCCAGATCAGGCCGAGTTTCTGTGCATCCACACCCATGTTGTACATGATGGCCGCGACGATGCCGAAGCCGACCAGTGGGCAGACCAGGTGACGGATCAGCTGTCCGGACCGCTGGCGGCGCCAGTAGTGGTTGATCACGGTGATGTGCAGCAGCATGAAGCCGCTCAGTGCGCCGAAGTTGACCAGGGAAGTCAGGGTGTCCACGGCGTTGATGAACAGGTAGCAGATCAGCAGCGACAGCACGGCCACCAGATAGATGCTCATGTAGGGCGTGTTGTGTTTCGGATGAACCTTGGCCAGCACCTTGGGCAGCTTGCCGTCCCGGGCCATGCCGAACAACAGGCGCGACACCGCGGCCTGGGAGGTGATCGCTACCGCCACGCCCCATGCCAGCGCTGTGGCGACGGCGGTCAGGGTGGCCAGCCAACTGCCGGCTGCCAGTTCGGCGATTTCGTAGAAGGCGGTGTCGGCGGACTTGAAGCCCATGCCGGCTGCCAGGTCGGTGGCGATCCAGGTCTGCACCACGAAAATCGCGCCCATCACCAACAGGGTCACCAGCGCTGCCTTGCCGACGCTGCGTCCCGGGTCGCCCTTGATTTCTTCGGCGAGGGTGGAGATGGCATCGAACCCGAGGAATGACAACACGGCGATCGACACGGCTTGCATCAGCAGGGCGAAGTTGAAGTGTTCCGGGCTGTACAGCGGCGCCAGGGTCATCTGGCCGTTACCGGCTCCGCCATGCAGGGCGTTCCAGGCGTAGAACAGGAAAATCCCCAGCACTATCAGTTGGGCCAGCAGGAAAATGATGTTCATCCGCGCGGTGAAGGTGATACCCCGCAGGTTGACGAAGGTCGCGCTCACCAGGAACGCCAGGATAAAGCCGACCTTGGGAATGTCCGGGTACAGATGATTCAGCGCCATGGCGGCATAGACATAGAGCAGCGGCGGGATCAGCAGGTAATCCAGCAACATCAACCAGCCGGCAATGAACCCGACGTGTGGGTTTAGGCCTCTTTGTGCGTAGGAATAGACGGAACCGGCCACCGGGAAGGCCCGGGCCATGCTGCCGTAGCTCAGCGCGGTGAACAGCATGGCGACCATGCCGATGATGTACGCCAGTGGCACCATCCCCGGCGCCTCGGCGTTCACGTAGCCATACACGCCGAACGGTGCGATGGGGATCATGAAGATCATCCCGTACACCACCAGGTCCGTCAGCGACAGGCTGCGCTTCAATTCCTGTTTGTAGCCAAATGCCTCGATACTCACAAGCCGTTCTCCTTTTCAGCCAATCATTGATTTTGTTTTTTCCAGCGTCGCTGCTGCGCTATTACAGCAACGGCGCCAGGTAGGCGCTCCAGGTGCGCACCGCCTCGGGACTGCGCAGCAGGTCATTGCGCACCTCGATCAACACCGAATCCAGGCCGCGACTGTCGCCGTGGACCGGAACCGTCATGTCGCTCAACGGGTTGATCCGGTAGGGCTGGTTGCCCGCCACCCGCAGCGAATGCCGGCTCAGCCCGTCGACGATGCGCTGGGCATAGTCCACGGCTTCGCCGAACAGCACGCCGGCTTCCAGGGCGCGGGGCTGGCCGTAGAACACCGGGGTGAAACTGTGGATGCCCACCACCCGCACCGGTCGCTGGTCGGCCAGGCGCTGGTCGATCAGCGCCCGCAACCGGTCATGGAACGGGTGGAACAGACATTGTTGGCGGTACTGCCGAGTGGCTTCGTCCAGGGCGTGGTTGCCCGGGACCTGGTAGATCTCACTCTGGGGCGGGATGCTGTCCGGCACGTGGAGCGGGCGATTCAAGTCGATCAGCAGGCGTGAATAATTGGCCGACAGCAGGGTCGCGCCGAGCGTCTCGGACAGGCGCTCGGCCAGGGCCAGGGCGCCGATGTCCCAGGCGATGTGTTCATGGGCTGCCGTCTCGTCCAGGCCCAGGTCATTCAGCGCGGCGGGAATGAAACGGCTGGCGTGCTCGCACACCAATATCAACGGGTGCTCGGCGTTCTCCCGGACCAATCGGTAGGGCGGCTCGGTGTAAAGCCCCGACTCGGCGCACTCAATAGATTCGCGCATAGTGCTCACATCGCTCGGCAGGTGACAGCGCCTGGGTCAAGGCCAGTTCCTGGGCCTTCAAGGCAAAGTAGGTTTCGACCAGTGGGCCGGGCAGGGCATCCAGCAACGCCCCGCTGTGACGCAGGCAATCCAGTGCCTGGGCCAGGGTGGTCGGCAGGGCGATAATGCCACGAGTCCGGCGTTCTTCCTCATTCAAGTCGTCGGGTATTTCATCGGTGACGGCATTGAGCGCCAGCCGTTGTTCGATGCCCAGGCGTCCGGCGATCAGCAGGGCCGCCATCGCCAGGTGCGGTGAAGCGGTGGCGTCCATGGCGCGGAACTCCAGGTTGTACTGGTTCGCCAGCGGCTTGCCCCCCAGGCTCACGGTCGGGCAGATGCGCAGCGCCGCTTCGCGGTTGCGCTGTCCCAGGCAAGCGTAGGACGCGCTCCAATGGTGGGGTTGCAGGCGCTCGTAGGACACCGGCGTCGGTGCGGTCAGCGCACACAGCGCCGGCAGATGCTGCAGCACACCGGCGGCCCAGTGCCGACCGAGGCTGGACAGGCCGTTGCTGCTCGCGCTGTCGTGGAGCACCGGATCGCCGTCCAGGTCTTGCAGGCTCAGGTGCAGATGCACGCCGTTGCACACGGCATCTGCCGAGGTCTTGGGAGCGAAGCTTGCGTCCAGGCCCATTTGCCGGGCGATCTCGCGGGTGATCTCCCGCACATTCACCGCCCGGTCGGCGGCGGCGACCCCCAGGGTCGGGCGGCAGGTGATTTCATATTGATGCTTGCCGTATTCGGGCAGGAACATTTCCGGCTCGACGCCCCCGGCCCGCAGGGCGCTGAGCAGCCATCCGGCGAACCCGGCCTGCTGGCGCTGGGCCTGGAGGCTGAAGGCCAGGCGATCGGGTTGGGGCAGGGGGGATCTGAGATTGAACTCATGCTCGAAGGCGGCGAAGACCTGCAAGCCCAACTCGTTGCGATAGCGTTCCACTTCGTCATGCAGCAGCGTGCGTGGGCAGGCGCCCCAGGGCCGTCCGTCGGTTTCGCGCACGTCACAATGGATGAAGTCCAGCGCCGGAGCCTCGGGGTCGGGACCGTTGCTGAGGGTGACCCGGCTGGACAGGTCCGGCACCAGTCGCAGGTCGCCATACGCACCCCAGGGATTGCTCGAGGCAATGATGTCCTGGGGCGTCAGCGCGCTGTTGGCCGGCACCCAGCCGCAGCCGGCAGTGACGTAGTGGGGCAGTTCATCGCTGGGAAACGAGCGCCCGCGGGTCACGCCGATCAGGTCGGTGCTCACCAGCGTGGTGACGGGCAGCGGAGTGAGCGCTACGGCTTCGAGGCGGCTCATGGCTGCATCTCCTGCAAGCGACCGAGCACGGTGTCGGTGTCGGTGATCCAGCAATAACCCTTGATGGCGTTCAGGCAGGCCAGGTGACGTTGTTCGGTGTAGGTGGCGCAGGCGTCCTCCACCAACGTGACCAGATAACCGCGGTCAGCGGCGTCGCGCACGGCCATGTCGACGCACTGGTCGGTGACGATGCCGGCGACGATCAGGTGCCGGACCTGCAGGTTGCGCAGCACATAGTCGATGTTGGTGGAGTTGAAGACCCCCGAGGAGGTCTTGGGCAATACGATCTCGTTTTCCAGCGGCGCCAGCTCGGCGATGATCTGCGCCTGCGGGCTGCCCTTGGGCAGGTGCATGTCCGACAGCTTGTGGTCCAGGGAGCGGTCGCGGCCATCGGCGGTGAGGCTTTCGATGTGGGTGTGCAGCACGTTCTGCCGGGCTGCGCGCACCCCGTCGAGCAGGCGTTGCTGGTTGGGAATCACGGTCTGGCGGGCGCGGCGGATGAAATAGCTGGCTTCCGGCGTGTCCAGATGGGCATCGAACTGCGGTTCCAGCCAGGCGCGTTGCATATCGACCAGCAGCAACGCCGTGTGGTCACGGGTAAACGGCAGGTCCCGGGGGGAGCGGTGGGGGAGCGAGAACATCCTTATTTTTCCTCCAGCAGGTGCGTATTGAACTCAGCGCGCAAGGCGTCGATACCGTCCAGGCGTTCGACCAGGCCAGGACACTGCAACGCCAGGCAGGCGATCAGCGCCTCGACCTGGGCCAGCGCGGGTACCAGGCTGTCGAAGGCCGAAACCGACTCCACCGGGGCGCTGATAATCAGGTCGGCCAGTTCGCGCAGTGGCGAGGCGTAGACGTCGCTGAACAGTACGACCCGGGCGTGGCGTTCCTTGGCCGCACTGGCAACACGAAGTGCCTGGGCCTGGTAGCGACGGTAATCGAAGATCAACACCACATCCTGGCGTTGCACATCGAACAGCCGGTCCGGTAGTTGCGCATTGTCTTCCAGGGCAAAACAGCCGGCCCGCAGCAAACGCAGGTGATTGAGCAGGTATTGGGCGAGGAAGCTGCTGAAGCGTCCGCCGAAGCAATGCACTTGCCGGCCCTCGAGCAGCCACTGCACGAGAATGCGCACGTCTTCGGGCTGGGTCAGGGCCTGGGTTTCCAGGAGGCTGCGCTGGCTGGTCACCAGGTACTGGCTCCAGGTGTCGCCTTGCTGCAATTTGATCCGTGGCTGCAACATCGTGCGGGGGGAGCGCAGGCGATGGTCCATGTCGACCAGCAGTGCATCCTGGAACTCGGCATAGCCGCCGAATCCGAGTTTTTTCACCAGCCGCACAATGGTCGGATCGCTCACACCGGCATGCTCGGCCAGGCGCGACATCGGGCCCAGGCCGTTGCGTGGGTAGTGATCAAGCAGCGCGCGAACGACCTTGCGTTCCGACGGCGTCAAGATCATGCCGGGATCGGTAATAAGGTCCCTGAGAGGCGGCATCCGTGCTCCTTGCTGGATGGTGTGTTGAATTTCTTTCATAACTCCTGAAAACAGTATTTATGTAGCCATCGCTACATGTCCAGTGGTTTTTACGTTTCGTTTAAAATGCCCAAGAATGGTGCGCGAGTACTGTAGGACGGGGCCTTGGGGTGGATGGAGTGGTATGTCAGCCAATGCTTCTTTCCGTGTCAGACATAACGCCTTTTTGTCTCGGATATTTGATTTCATATAAGGTGCTGTACAAGAAAAGAGCTCAATCTCCACCCACCGATAGCGTGAGCGTCCTGCGTGCAAGTCACTCGTCTGAACCTGATCAGCCATGCCCGAACCGTCAACCAGAAACAGGCGCGCTTCGCCCTGGACGAACCCCTGGACGCTGATTGGCTGGCCAGGCGCCCGGAGGCCGGCCACGGCTATCGAAACGTTCGGCATGTCCTGTGCGGACCGGAGTTGCGCACCCGCCAGACGGCCGCATTGTTTGGTGATGAATTCCGGGTGGTGCAGGCCCTGGCCGACTGTGATCTGGGGCGGTGGCGCGGGTTATCCCTCGACGAGTTGCTCCGGGCCGAACCGCAACAACTGCAAGTCTGGCTCGATGACCCCCAGGCCACTCCCCATGGCGGCGAGTCCATCGAGCGGTTGTGTCGCCGTGTCGGGGACTGGCTGGCAAGCCTGGAAAGTGAACCGGGACATGTGCTGGCCATCACTCATCCGTTCGTGATCCGGGCGGCCCTGATCAATGTGTTGCAATGCCCGGCCGCCGCCTTCAACCGGATCGACATCGAACCGCTGTCCTCCCTTGAATTGCGTTTCAATGGGGTGTGGCGGTTGCGCACCCAGGAGTTACGGACATGAAGAAGCTTTCAGTGATCGGCATCGGTGCCGGCGATCCGGATTACCTGACGATGCAGGCGGTGAAGGCCTTGAATCGGGTGGATGTGTTCTTTCTGATGGACAAGGGGCCCGCCAAGCACACACTGCTGGACCTGCGGCGCGACATCTGTGAACGCTACATCGTTGATCGCACCTACCGTTTCGTCGAAGCCAGCAGCCCGGAGCGCCAACGCGGCGATCCAGACTACGCCTGCAGCATTGAAGAGCTGAACCGTGCGAAGCAGGCGACTTTCGAAAAGTTGATTGATGAAGAACTGTCTGACGGGCAGTGCGGCGGTTTTCTGGTATGGGGCGATCCGTCGTTGTACGACAGCACCGTCCGTATCCTGCAGGCCATTCTTGATGCGGGGCGCGGCGACTTCGAGTTCGAGGTCATTCCTGGCATCACCAGCGTCCAGGCCCTTGCGGCGCAACACAAAGTACCGTTGAACAGCATTGGCGGCGCGTTGGAGATCACTACGGGGCGGCGGCTGGCGGCGGGGCACGTGGGAGAGGCGGCGAGCGTGGTGGTGATGCTTGATGCCGAGGATGCGTACCGCCAGGTGAGCGATCCCGATACGCATATCTATTGGGGCGCCTACGTGGGGACCGCGGATGAGCTGCTCATCGCCGGTCGGTTGGGGGATGTGGCCGATGATATCGAGCGCACCCGCAAGGCGGCGCGGCTGGCGAATGGGTGGATCATGGATACTTATTTGTTGCGCAAGCGTTGACGGCTGACTGCACTCGATTGAGATCGCAAACCAGTCTTGTGGCTAGGGGATAAATCCCCTAGCCACAACAGCGCTTGCCCGAACTTACTGCATGGCCATCTGGTTTCACCCCCGCCCAAACCGCTCCCGATACACCGACGGCGCCAACCCCACCACGCTGCGAAACGCCACGCGAAAGCTTTCCACCGAGCGGTAGCCGCACAACTGCGCGATGTTATCGGTATTGTCCCTGGTGCTTTCCAGCAACTCCCGGGCTCGCGCCAGGCGTTCATGTTGCAGCCAGGCCTTGGGCGACAGGCCGCAGGCCTGGGTAAAACGGCGCAGGAAAGTCCGTTCGCTCATCGCCGCCTGGCTGGCGAGTTCGCGAACCCCGAGAGGTTCGTGCAAATGTTCACGGGCCCACTGCATAACGCCGGACAGATCGCTACGCGGCGTGCGGCTGACCGGCGACGGAATGAATTGCGCCTGGCCGCCGGTGCGCTGCGTCGGCATCACCAGCCGGCGCGCCACGGCGTTGGCGACCTGGGCGCCGAAGTCCCGCGCGACCAAATGCAGGCAGGCATCGATGCCTGCTGCGCTGCCGGCCGAGGTGATGACCTGGCCTGAATCCACGTACAGCACGTCCGGGTCTACCAGGATGGCCGGAAAGCTTTCGGCCAGTTCGTCGGTGTAGCGCCAGTGCGTCGTGGCCCCCAGCCCGTCCAGCAGCCCGGCGGCGGCCAACACGAAGGCCCCGGAGCAGATCGACAGCAGGCGCGCGCCGCGGGCATGGGCATTGCGCAGTGCTTCCAGCAAGTCCTCGGACGGC
Organism: Pseudomonas sp. B21-056; assembly: GCF_026016325.1. Lineage (NCBI taxonomy): Bacteria > Pseudomonadati > Pseudomonadota > Gammaproteobacteria > Pseudomonadales > Pseudomonadaceae > Pseudomonas > Pseudomonas sp. B21-056. The sequence continues at coordinate 4,204,928 of NZ_CP087203.1, read as the reverse complement.
GGCTCGCTGCGGCTGCGCCAGCCGGGAATCACGATGGTCCGGGCCGTGTCCAGCAACGCCATGCCCCCATCGGCCAGCACCTGGAAGCCGCCCATGGCGCGCAACGGGCCGTCATCGACGGCGACGATCCGGTGTTCGTACCAGGGGAAATCGAACTCGGGTCGGGCCAGCCCGAAAATCTCGACGGCAACGCCGAATTCGAACGTGCACAAGCCGTCATAGGCGAGGACGGCGACCAGGCCGGGGGAGGGCTGCATTTGGCGGAAAATTCCCACTGAGTGTCTTGTGCGCCACTTTAGCGGTTAGCATGGGGCAGATAAAGTTCCTTACGCCCTCATCCCCCTTGGAGTACCCACCATGCCCAGCCCGGTTAGCGAAGTGCCTGCTGCCCCGTCCGACATTGCCTTGCAGCATTTCAGCCGTCGTCTGACGTTCGAAACAGATTGTTCCGACGTTCATGCCAGCCAACAGGCCGGCGAGGTCGATTTTGTACTGGTGGATGTCCGTGGGCCTGTGGCTTATGAACGCGGCCATGTGCCAGGCGCGATCAATATCCCAACACGCTCGATTACCGCCCAGGCGCTGGTCGCCTATCCCCAAACCACACTGTTCGTGGTTTATTGCGCCGGGCCGCACTGCAACGGCGCGAACAAGGCAGCGGTCCGCCTGGCGACCCTGGGCTATCCAGTCAAGGAAATGATCGGCGGCGTCATGGGCTGGCTTGATGAGGGCTTTCGCTTGACCGGTCTGGTGGAGCGCGTGGCGGACACGGCGGTCAGCTGCGACTGCTGAGTTGCTCGCTGGACCCTGTAGGAGCTGTCGAGTGCAACGAGGCTGCGATCCTGTCCCAGACAGCTGAATCCTTAGCGAAAGATCAAAAGATCGCAGCCTCGCTTCGCTCGGCAGCTCCTACAGGGCGCGCCGGCAGGAGCAACTTCATTGTCACGAGACACTCGTGCCTGTCAGCTTTTTCGCAAGTTTCATGGTCATCAGACAACACTGGATATTTCTATAACTATTTGTCGCCTCAACACAATTCCCCTCCTGAGTGCCCCTCTAGACTCCGGCCACTTCGGTCCTTGATGGCCGAGCGCTGCCTACCATCTGCCAATAAAAAAACCTGCGCACTCAGGAGCAAAAATGAAGAAGCTAGCAATGTTCGGTGCCCTGGCACTGTCCGTATTGTCCTTGTCGGCCGTGGCCGCAGACGCCAAGCCGATCCGCCTCGGGATCGAAGCCGGCTACCCACCTTTTTCGATGAAAACCCCGGACGGCAAGCTGGCTGGCTTCGATGTCGACATCGGCGACGCGTTGTGTGAGCAGATGAAGGTCAAGTGTGTCTGGGTCGAGCAGGAGTTCGATGGCCTGATCCCGGCGCTCAAAGTGAAGAAAATCGACGCGATCCTGTCGTCCATGACCATCACCGACGATCGCAAGAAGAACGTCGATTTCACCATCAAGTACTACCACACCCCGGCACGCTTCGTGATGAAGGAAAGTTCCGGGATCAAGGACCCGCTGACCGAACTCAAGGGCAAGAAGGTCGGTGTGCTGCGGGCCAGTACCCACGACCGCTTTGCCACTGAAGTGCTGGTACCGGCGGGCATCAACCTGGTGCGCTACGGCTCCCAGCAGGAGGCCAACCTGGACATGGTTGCCGGTCGTCTTGACGCGATGCTGGCCGACTCGGTCAACCTCGACGACGGCTTCCTGAAAACCGACGCTGGCAAAGGTTTCGCGTTCGTGGGCCCGACCTATGACGATCCGAAATACTTCGGTGGCGGCGCCGGCATTGCCGTGCGCAAGGGTGATAAGGCCCTGGCTGATAAATTCAACGCCGCTATCACCGAAATCCGCGCCAACGGCACGTACAAGAAGATGCAGGACAAGTACTTCGCCTTTGACATCTATGGGCATTGAGAGGCGATGGTTCACCTGCGTTACCTGCGTCACCTGTAGGAGCTGCCGAGCGAAGCGAGGCTGCGATCTTTTGATCTTTCGCTAGGGATTCAACTGTCTGGGACAAGATCGCAGCCTCGTTGCACTCGACAGCTCCTACACAGCTCCTACGCAGCTCCTACACAGCTTTTTCACACATTGCCATTCGGAGGCTCAATGCAACGCATCGACCATACCCTGCCATGGAGCCACCTCGGCACCGAGCGTCGGCTCAGTGTGTTTCGTTACGGTCATGGCCCGCGCAAGGTTTACATCCAGGCCAGCCTGCATGCCGATGAATTGCCCGGCATGCGCACGGCCTGGGAGCTGAAGCAACGGCTTAACGCGCTTGAGGCTGGGGGCTTGCTCAAGGGTGTGATCGAGCTGGTGCCGGTGGCCAATCCCATTGGCCTGGATCAACATCTGCAAAGTGCCCACATGGGGCGTTTCGAGTTGGGCAGCGGCAAGAACTTCAATCGTTCGTTCGTGGAGCTCAGTGCTCCGGTGGCGCAACGTGTCGGCCAGCGGCTGGGAGACGATCCGGCCGCCAATATCACTTTGATCCGCCAGACCATGGTCCAGGTCCTGGACGATCTGCCGGCGCCAACTTCGCAGCTCGAAGCCTTGCACCGCCTGCTGCTGCGGCATGCCTGCGATGCCGATATCACCCTCGACCTGCATTGTGATTTCGAGGCGGCGATTCATCTGTACGCCTTGCCGCAACAGTGGCCGCAGTGGCGTTCCCTGGCCGCACGGTTGAAGGCCGGTGTGGCATTGCTGTGCGAAGATTCCGGCGGCAGTTCGTTCGACGAATCCTGTTCCACGCCCTGGCTGCGTCTGGCCAAGGCGTTCCCCGAGGCGGCAATCCCGCCGGCCAACCTGGCGACCACCCTGGAACTGGGGAGCATGGGCGACACGCGGGTGGACCAGGCCCAGGCCAATTGCGAGGCCATCCTCGGGTTCCTCGCTGAGCAGGGTTTCATCGACGGCGACTGGCCGTCCGTGCCCACCCAATGCTGCGAAGGCTTTCCCTTTGAAGGCACTGAATACCTGTTCGCGCCGCACCATGGCGTGGTGAGCTTCCTGCGCGAAGCGGGTGAATGGGTGGAGCAGGGCGATCCCTTGTTCGAAGTGGTCGACCCGTTGAGCGATCGGGTCACCACGGTACGGGCCGGCACCAGCGGCGTGCTGTTCGCCCTGGACCGTGGGCGCTATACCCAGCCGGGGATCTGGCAGGCGAAAGTGGCGGGGCGTGAGCCGATTCGCAGCGGGAAATTGACCAACGACTGAAAAGTGCTGTCTACCTCACCGTACGGCCCTTGCCCTGGGCTATCGAATGATGGAGGAAGATCGATGTTCAAAGCGTTCGCCCTGTGCCTGTTGCTGGTCTCGTGCGGGTTGCAGGCCCAACCCTCGCTGCACACGGACTTGCCACTCAGTTATCTGGCCCAGGCCGATGAGCAGGCCAGGGACCGGCCGCTGGTGATTTTCCTGCATGGGTCCGGCAGCAACGAACAGGACCTGTTCCAGCTCAAGGATGAACTGCCCCAGCACTACAATTACCTCTCGGTGCGTGCGCCGAAGACCATGGAGCCAGGCCATTACCAGTGGTTTGCGAAGAAGGGCGAGGGCGCCTATGACGGCGATACCTCCGACTTGAAGGCCAGCGGCCAGATGCTGCTGGATTTCATCGACAAGGCCCGGGCCAAGTACTCGACGGATGCCAGCCAGGTTTATCTGGTGGGCTTCAGTCAGGGCGCGATGATGAGTTACGAAGTTGCCCTGCGGCACCCCGAAGCCGTCGGTGGCATTGCCGCGATGGGCGGGCGGGTCCTGTCCCTGCTGCAAGCCGAACTGACTCCCGACGAATCGCGTCGGTCGCTGGCCGTGTTCATCGGTCACGGCACGGCAGACCCGATCATCCCCTACCACGACGGCACCGAGGCCGACACCCTCCTGAAGACCTTGGCCCTGGAGCCGGAATTCCATGCCTACCCGGGCGTCGGGCATACCATCAGTGCCTTGGAAGTGCAGGACCTGCAGGCCTGGCTGGAGCGGCTCAATCCCTAGCGGCCCCAGTAGTCTGGGCTGACGCCATCGCGAGCAGGCTCGCTCCCACATTGGGCCCCGGGTGTCCACACCATCCACGGCACACCGAAGCCCCCTGTGGGAGCGAGCCTGCTCGCGATGGCGTCGGCACATCCAACATCAATGCCAGCAGACCCACCGCCTTCGCGAGCAACGCGATGCTGCCCACACCAAGCCCATCACTGACCACTGGCGATCTGTTTCACCAACGCTTCATGAGCGCTCTTGTCACTGGCCCGGGAGATGATCTGCACCACGGCCACGCGCGTGCCGGAGGCTCCCAGCAGCGTGGTGTCGAGGGTCGGTCCGCCACCCTGGGTGGCGCTGGTGTCGAGTTGACGCAGGCCCAGGCCGCTGCCTTTCTGGGTCAGGCTTTTTTCGCTGAGGATCTTGGCGTCCGGCAAGGCTTTGCTGCGCTGGGCGGCGAAGCCGGCCATGGTCGTGTCGAGAAACGCAGCATCGTCATCCTTGACCTTCGCACCATTGACGATGGTGTTCTCAGCCGTGATCACCACGGTCCTGCTGGTGGCATTGCTGTACATCGTCCCCGTCGCCCCCGCCGTGCCCTGGGCGGCATCGCCGGCGGGCAGCGCCGTGGCGGTGAACCCCTTGGGCAGGGTAAAGGTAAATTTGCCGCCCAGCATCGACACTTTCTGGGCAGGCAGAGTGCCGGTGGCTTTAGCCGGGGCCGAATGGGCAGGCACGACGACCAGGCCGGCAACGGCTGTCAGCAGCAGTGCAGCGGTGTGTTTACTCAGCAATGACATTGAAACTCTCGGCATGGAGGACGTGTTTGGAGGCCGATCATCCCACGGGCATCCCGCCGGACTCCAGCGCCGCAGATGCTCCCCAACACGTCAGTCAGGCTCGACATCCAGTTGCAGGCTGTCATCGGCCAGCCGTTCGGTGCGCCGGACGATCCCGCTGATGCGCCGGCCCTCGGCATTGAACACCACGATCTGGGCCTTCTCCAGATCGTCCGGCAGCGGTGGCCGGATGTGCAGCGCGAACCACGGTGGTTCGCCGTCATCGAGGCGTTTGACATCGAGCCGGCAGTCGACACTTTTGGTTTCGCGGCCGAACAGCGTATCGAGGCCGTAATCAAGATGGGTGCTGTCGGCAGCGTCGGGGGGAAGGGACATCGGCGGTCTCCTGTTGAGCACATCGGTTGATGTTCAAGTGATTCTCGCGATGACCGAAAATTCCATCGCCAATCCCCCTGACGGCTGTCCCGATCAGAATTGATAACCTACCCCAGCATAGTACCCCCAGCCATCGGAGCGGGCGCGGAAGTCGCCATCACCGAAGTTCAGTTCACTGCCATCTTCCCAGTTGCCGCCGTTGTGGAAGTAACGGCCCACCAGCATGAAGCGCAGGTGCGTGAAGGAATACAGCAATACGTTGGTCGCGACCGTGGCGTTGGCGGTGCGCGCCGGATTGTCCTTGTGCAGGTCCGAACCGAAGTCGAAGTTGGTGAAGCCGATGTAAGTCAGCGAAGCACCATTGCTGAACCGACTGATCGGCACGATGTACTTGAGTTGGGCGCGATAGCCGTCCCAGGAATATTCATTGCTGGCGCCGTAGTTTTCCCATTGATACCGACCATAGAAGTTGGCCGACAGGTTGACCCTGGAATGGGTGTCGATGTCGGTGCCCAGTCCGCTGTACAACGTGTTGCCGCGATTGGCGCTGTTGCTGCCGTGATCGTAGATCCAGTCGAACGCCACGTACCATTCCTTGAACGGCCCGATGGCCAGGCTGCGGCCCGCCAGGTAGTCGATGGAAATGCGCGGTTCGTGTTCCATGAACAGCGGCGAGCCGTGGTCCCAGGCGCCTTTGTCGTGGCTGTTGCCGATGTCGAAAATCTTCGGGATGTCGACGTAGCCATACAGTTCGAACGGCCCCTTGCGGCCGAAATATTCATACTCCAGGTACACATCGTCGACCGGTTGCGGACCGAAGCTGATGTCCTTGCTGCCGATGATCGTCAGGTTCTGGTTGTACCAATCCGACAGGTAGGCGCCTTTTTTCGGCGGGGAGGCTTCGGGACTCAGGGCTTCGCCCTGGGCAGATGCATCGGCGGGTGCGGCTTGGGTGGCGGTGCTGAGTAGTCCGGTAACGGCGGTCAGTAGCAGGGCGGCTGCAAATACGCTGGGCACGGCACAACGCCGGGAAATGAAATGCATGGAAAGTCCTTGTTCGTGCGGGCCGAAGCCCGTGTTCCTGGATGAAAGAAAACACCCCGATCAGAGGGTTCCGATGGGGCTCGCAAACGTTTGCACATCCCGTACCAGTTTCGGCCAGCCATCGCGGCACGAAAACTGAAGCTTCGACGTTGCTGCTAGAATCCCTCACCTTGATTGATGAGAGGTATGCCCATGAGCGAGCCCATTCGCCTGACCCAGTACAGCCACGGCGCCGGTTGCGGCTGCAAGATTTCGCCGCAAGTACTGGAAGTGATCCTGGCCGGCAGCGGTGCGCAGAACCTTGATCCGAAATTGTGGGTCGGCAACGCCTCCCGGGACGATGCCGCGGTGTATGCCATCGACGAAGAGCGCGGGGTGGTGTCGACCACTGACTTCTTCATGCCGATTGTCGATGATCCCTTCGATTTCGGCCGTATCGCCGCCACCAATGCCATCAGTGATATCTACGCCATGGGCGGTGATCCGTTGATGGCCATTGCGATTCTCGGCTGGCCAGTCAACGTGCTGGCCCCGGAAATCGCCCGGGAAGTGATCCGCGGCGGGCGTTCGGTGTGCGACGAGGCCGGTATCCCCTTGGCCGGCGGGCATTCGATCGATGCGCCTGAGCCGATTTTCGGCCTGGCCGTCACCGGTCTGGTGCAAAAACGCCACATGAAGCGCAATGACACCGCCACCGCCGGTTGCCGCCTGTACCTGACCAAACCCCTGGGCATCGGCATCCTCACCACCGCGGAGAAGAAGGGCAAGTTGCGCGCCGCCGACGTTGGCCTGGCCCGCGACTGGATGTGTACCCTCAACAAACCCGGCAGCCGCTTCGGCAAGCTCGCTGGCGTGACGGCCATGACCGACGTCACCGGTTTCGGTCTGCTCGGGCATCTGGTGGAAATGGCCGATGGCAGCCAGTTGACGGCGCGTATCCGCTACGACGCGGTGCCGCGCCTGCCGGGCGTCGAGTATTACCTCGACCTGGGTTGTGTACCAGGCGGTACGCTGCGCAACTACGACAGCTACGCCAGCAGGGTCGGTCGCGTCCAGGAACTGCACAAGCGCGTGCTGTGCGACCCGCAGACTAGCGGCGGCCTGTTGATTGCCGTGACGGCGCAAGGCGAAGGCGAGTTTCTTGAGATGGCCGCTGAACTGGGTCTCGCGCTGGAGCCGATTGGCGAGTTGGTCGAGCGACAGACCCACGCGGTCGAGGTGTCTTGATGGGCAATGACATCACCAATTACCGCGACATTTTCCTTAATGACCGGCCGATGATGGACACCCGCGCGCCCATCGAATTTATCAAGGGCGCGTTTCCCGGCGTGGTCAATCTGCCGCTGATGACCGACATCGAGCGGCAGCGGGTCGGTACTTGCTACAAACAGCAGGGCCAGCAAGCGGCTATCGTCCTGGGGCATCAACTGGTGTCCGGCGAAACCAAGGCGCAGCGCATCCAGGCCTGGGCCGACTTTGCCCGGGCCCATCCCGACGGTGTGTTGTATTGCTTTCGGGGCGGCCTGCGCTCACAGATCGTCCAGCAGTGGCTCAAGGACGAAGCCGGCATCGAATACCCCAGGGTGGGTGGCGGCTACAAGGCGATGCGCACGTTCCTGCTGAACACCGTTGAGCAAGCGGTCGCCCAGTGCGATTTCGTCTTGCTGGGCGGCATGACCGGTACCGGCAAGACCGAGGTGCTGGTCCGGTTGGGCAACGGGTTGGACCTGGAAGGTTACGCCAATCACCGGGGCTCGAGTTTCGGCAAGCGTGCCACGGGGCAGCCGTCCAACATCGATTTCGAGAACCGCCTGGCCGTGGATGTGCTGAAAAAGCGCGCCGCCGGTATCGGGCAATTCGTGGTGGAAGATGAAAGCCGGATGGTCGGCAGTTGTGCCTTGCCGTTGCCGTTGTACCAGCGCATGCAACAGATTCCGATGGTCTGGCTTGAAGACAGTGTGGAGCGGCGGGTCGAGCGGATTCTGCGAGATTACGTCATCAACCTGAGCGCCGAGTTTGTCGCCGTGCATGGCGAGGAAGGGTTCGCGCTGTTCTCCGAGCGGCTGCTGGCGAGTCTGGACAATATCCACAAGCGCCTGGGCGGCGACCGCCATCGGCGCCTGATGGCAATCATGGAAGCCGCCCTGGCCGAGCAGGCCGACAGCGGTGCCGTCGACTTGCATCGCGGCTGGATCGAAGGCTTGCTGCGTGAGTATTACGACCCGATGTACGCGTTCCAGCGGGAAAAGAAGGAGAGTCGGATCGAGTTTGCGGGGGAGCAGGCGGCTGTGCTCGAGTATCTGCGTGAGCGCGCCGCCCGGACAGGATGACCTCGGGACCTCGTAGGAACGGGTTGCCGCTATCGCGAGCAGGCTCGCTCCCACAGTGGATTTGCAGTGGACGACACCTCTGCGATCACCTCAGGCCCATGTGGGAGCGAGCCTGCTCGCGATAGCGGTGGATCATCCGGCGGCGATGTCAGTCTTGAAACCTTAAAGCAACACCGCCCCAACCAACCCGCAGACAATGCCGACCAACATGGTCAACAGCGCCACGGTCACCAGTACCCGGGCATCGAAGTCCTTGCGCAGCATCAGCAGCGACGGCAGGCTGATGCTCGGCAGTGTCATCAGCAACGCCACGGCCGGTCCGGTGCCCATGCCCAGGGTCATCATCGTTTGAACGATAGGGATTTCCGCTGCGGTAGGAATCACGAACAGCGTGCCGACGATAGCCAACGGCACCAGCCACACCAGGCTGTTGGCCATGGCGCCATCGACATGGGGAAACAGCCAGACCCGTGCCGCGCCCAGGACCAGCACTGCCAGCACATAGACGGGAATGGTGCTCCAGAACAACTGCCACAAGGTCCGTCCCCAACGGGTCAGGAAGGGCTGTGCATCGGCCTCGCTGGCCTCGGTCACGGCTTCTACGGCCGCCTCGGGCAGCACGTCGGGCCGGGCGATGCGCTGGGCCACCATCGACACGCCAAACACCAGCACAATGCCCGCCACCAACCGCAGGGCGGTGAAACCCCAGCCCAGCACGAAGCCCATGAAGACCAGGGTCGCGGGGTTGAGCACCGGGTTGCCGATCCAGAAGGCCAGCGCCGCGCCCACCGAGACATTCTGCCGACGCATCCCGGCCGCCACCGGCGCCGCGCAGCACGAACACATCATGCCGGGCAGGGCGAACAGCCCGCCGCGCAGGGTCGAGGCAAAACCGGCCTGGCCGAACAGGCGCAACAGCCAGTCACGGGGAATCAACACCTGCAACAGGGAGCCGAGGATCACCGCCAGCACCGCCGCCTTCCAGATCGCTAGGAAGTACACCTTGGCGTAGGCCAGCGCGGCCATCAGCGGCGCGGTCTGTGCGTCGTTGAGGATCGAGCTGCCGATGCTGTGGTTATCGGCGGCGACAAACGCCTTGAGGTAATAGGGCGACCACTTGACGTAGTAGAGGCCGACGCAGGCCACCAGCAGGAACAGGGCGGGTTTCCACCAGAACGACCAGCCCCGAACGGGAGCGGCAGAAGAGAGAGACATGGCGAAGGTCCGGGCAACAGGGATGTGGGCGCATCATACCCTGTGGCGAAAAAGCCTGCTGTGACGACGGGACTTGCGCCGGGCTGCGTCCCGTAGGAGCTGTCGAGTGCAACGAGGCTGCGATCTCTCCACTGACAATTGCATCTCAAGCGAAAGATCAAAATCAAAAGATCGCAGGCTTCGCCAGCTCCTGCGATACCTGCCGCTTACGTCGGACAGGTTTTCCGCCCGTTATCCAGGCCTTGCTTGTAGCTCTGGCTGGAGAGGCTGGCCTTGCCGTTGTGCCAGGTCAGGGTCAGCACGTACAGCGAATCGAAGTCCCCCGACGCCCAGTCTTCGGTAATGGTCTGATTCTTGCCCACGGCTTCGCCGGCCACCTTGTTGATCAGCTCCGGCAGGTAGCCGTGGGACCAGGCCGTGTAGATGGTAGCGTTGTGGTACTTGTCGTGCAGCAGTTCGTCGGCCAGGGCGCTGGTGTCGTTGGCTGAATACTCGATATTGACCGGCAACCCGAGCTTGATTGCGCTCGGGCTGATGGTCATCAATGGGCGAATGTAGCTATAGGAGTTGTCCTTCTCGCCCTCTTCGACATTGCGGGTAGGGTTGGCCGCGAACACGTAGTCGGCCTTGCCGAATTTTTGCGGCAGCAGGGTGGCCAGGTCGATGGCGCGGTTGAGGCCCTGGCAATTGAGCTGGCCCAGACCACCGGCGGGCTTTTCGGCGTGGCGCAGGAACACCAGGGTCTGGATGCCGTCGACCGGCTGGGCGCGACTGACGCTGGACTCCAGTGACAGCACCAGGCCGCAGACCACGAGCAGCGTCGGTAGCATCAGCCATGAACGGCGTTTCAGGTGTCTGGCAAAATTCAGAGGATTGATCATCGGATTGTGTTCTTCGGCTGTCTCGATTCAGGCTTCGAGTCAGGCTGACAAACCCTGGCACCACGAAGTCCAGGCTTCGGGTGTTTTCCTTGTCGTTATGCCGCTTCGATTCCTTGGGGCATTGCTCTGAGTCTCCTGAAGCCCTTTGGTTCGATCCTGCCACGGCTCTCTTCCGTGAGATGGGGTGAACATTAGCGACAGGATGTTGCGGAATTAATAACGGCCGGAGTGAATAGCGTGACGTTTTGGATTTAGCGGAGTGAGGAGGCCTTTGCTGATGCCTCCAAAACGATCCTGAATTATGCTCCACCCTTTCCCAGTCGCCGTGGAGCTCCCCATGCCCAACCTGACCCCATTCCCCATCACCCAAAAATGGCCCGCCCAATACCCTGAGTGGCTCCAGCTCTACTCCCTGCCAACCCCCAACGGCGTGAAAGTCTCGATCATGCTGGAGGAGATCGGCCTGCCCTACGAACCCCACAAGGTGGATTTCGGCAGCAACGATCAGCTCTCTCCGGAATTCCTCTCCCTCAACCCCAACAACAAGATCCCGGCGATCCTTGATCCCCATGGGCCGGGCGACCAGCCGTTGGCGTTGTTCGAGTCTGGGGCGATTCTGATTTACCTGGCGGACAAGAGTGGTCAACTGCTGGCCCAGGAAGCGGCGGCGCGCTACGAGACGATTCAGTGGTTGATGTTCCAGATGGGCGGGATCGGGCCGATGTTCGGGCAGTTGGGCTTCTTCAATAAGTTCGCCGGCAAGGACTATGAAGACAAGCGACCTCGCGACCGTTATGTCGAGGAAAGCAAGCGTCTGCTCAAGGTACTCGACGGTCGCCTGGAAGGACGTGACTGGATCATGGGCGAGCGCTACACCATTGCCGACATCGCCACGTTTCCCTGGGTGCGCAACCTGATCGGGTTCTATGAGGCCGGCGATCTGGTGGGCATCAAGGATTTCGCCAATGTGACGCGGGTGCTGGAACGCTTCCTGGCGCGGCCGGCCGTGGTTCGGGGCTTGAAGATTCCGGAATGAGCAAAGCGATGACGCGTCGATTCGATTTCAAGCAACTGGACGTGTTCAGCGACGTGCCGCTCAAGGGCAATCCATTGGCCGTGGTGCTGGGGGCCGATGGGCTCGGTGATGAGCAGATGGTCGCCTTTGCCAACTGGACCAACCTCAGCGAAACCACTTTCCTGTTGACGCCGCGCCATCCGGAGGCGGACTACCGCGTGCGTATTTTCACCACGTCGACCGAGTTGCCGTTTGCCGGGCATCCGACCCTGGGCAGTTGTCATGCCTGGTTGGAAGCCGGCGGCGTGCCGAAAGGTCGGGAGATCGTGCAGGAATGCGGCGTAGGCCTGGTAAGAATTCGGCGCAGTGAACGCGGGTTGGCGTTCCTGGCACCGCCGCTGCTCAAGTCCGGTCCGCTGGAGGCTGATGTGCTGGAGCGGGTGCGCAGTGGCCTGAGACTGCCGGCCGAGGCGATTGTCGACGCGCAATGGGTCGATAACGGCGCCGGTTGGCTGGCATTGATGCTCAAGGATCGCCAGCAGGTGCTGACGCTCAAGCCCGACTATCGCCAACTTCTGGATTTGGCCGTGGGGGTCATCGCACCTTGGGATCCGGCGGTGGACGGCGCCGAGGCTCAATTTGAAGTGCGGGGTTTCATTGCCGGCGATGGCATGCCGGAGGACCCGGCCACCGGTAGCCTGAATGCCGGGCTTGCCCAGTGGATGTTGGGCAAGGGGTTGGCGCCGTCGTCTTATTTGGTCAGCCAGGGGTTGACCATGGGCCGAGCCGGGCGGATTCAGGTCGAGCAAGTCGGCGAAGACGTCTGGATCGGCGGTGCGGTGGTGACCTGCATCAATGGCTCGCTGAGCTTGTGAGCGGATTATTGCCCTGCCGGTAACACTCTGTTTTCCAAGCGACGTTTGTGCCCTGGTCGGTCAGGGCATAAGCTTTGTCCCCTGTGATTTCCACCCATTTGCCCAGGAGTCCCATGTCCAGCCAGTTCCCTGAAGCACGTCCACGCCGTCTGCGTCGTAATGCGAGCCTGCGCAGCCTTTTCCAGGAAACCGAGTTCACCTTGAACGACCTGGTCCTGCCGATTTTCGTCGAAGAAGAAATTGATGACTTCGTGCCGATCAAGAGCATGCCGGGTGTAGCGCGCATACCTGAATCGAAACTGGCCGGCGAGATCGAGCGATATGCTCGTGCGGGCATCAAGTCGGTGATGACCTTTGGCGTGTCCCATCATCTGGACAGCGACGGCAGCGACACCTGGAACGAGCGTGGCCTGGTGTCGCGCATGGCCGCGATCTGCAAGGACGCGGTGCCGGAAATGATCGTGATGTCCGACACCTGTTTCTGTGAATACACCGATCACGGTCATTGTGGCGTGCTTCACGGGCATGAAGTGGACAACGATCGGACCCTGTTCAACCTGGGCCGGCAAGCCGTGGCAGCGGCCCGCGCCGGTACCGATGTGATCGCACCGTCCGCGGCGATGGATGGGCAGGTCCAGGCGATTCGCAAGGCCCTGGATGAAGCCGGGTTCAGCCAGACGGCGATCATGGCCTATTCCACCAAATTCGCCTCGGCGCTCTACGGTCCGTTCCGCGAGGCGGGCGGCAGCGCTTTGAAGGGCGACCGCAAGAGCTATCAGATGAACCCGATGAACCGTCGCGAGGCGCTGCGCGAATCCCTGCTCGATGAGCAGGAAGGCGCCGACGCGCTGATGGTCAAACCGGCCGGAGCCTACCTCGACATCATCCGTGACATTCGCCAGGCGTCGAACCTTCCTCTGTCGGCCTATCAGGTCAGTGGCGAATACGCGATGATCAAGTTCGCCGCCCAGGCCGGCGCCATCGACGAAGCCCGCGTGGTGCGCGAAAGCCTGGGCGCGATCAAGCGGGCAGGGGCGGACCTGATCTTTACCTACTTCGCGATGGACCTGGCATCAAGCGGCATCTGAATCTAACACAATTCCTCGTGGGAGCGAGCCTGCTCGCGATGACGTCGGCACAGTCAACATCCCAGCCAGCCGACACACCGCGTTCATGAGCTCGCCGCCCACGCAAGCATGCAGTGTGCCTTCAGCCTTTCGCCGCCATCGCCGTCACTTCCACCCGCATCCCCTCGACCCCCAGTGCCGCCACGCCGATCGCGGCGCGAACCGGCCAGGGCTTGGCAAAGAAGCGTTTGTACACTTCATTGAAGGCCGCGCGTTCGGTCATGTCGGTGAGGTAGATGGTCAGGTGCAGCACCCGGTCCATGGAACTGCCGGCGCGCTCCAGTGCAGTCTTGAGCGCCTGTAACGTGCACTCGCTCTGCAGGGTGATGTCGCCCAGTTCCAGGCTGCCGTCGGCGCGCGTCGGGATCTGGGTGGAAACCAGCAGGCCGCCGAAGCCGGCGACGTCGGAGGAAATGGACTCAACGTCCGGGTCAGGCGTGAACGTGATGTCTGGGTTTGCCATGGAAAATCTCTAGCTCGAAAAAGGGTAGGGGATCGGTCAAAAACCACGCTCAGTCTAACGCCCCTTGCCGAGTCTTTCGTGATTTCCTCTTTCGATCCCGCGCTTGGTGTCAGCGCGAGCCCCACTGCTGGGCCGAAGACACACGCCCGGGTTGCGGTTCAACCACCGCCGCATGCACCGTCATCGGCCGGTGTCATGTATCTCCGAGCGCTGGCGACCGGGCTTGGTTCGATAATCCTCGAGGCGAGCGGATGAGTGGGCGTTGGGGTGGATCAGTTTGCTGTGACGCCGAATGTGCCACCGCCATCGCGAGCAGGCTCGCTCCCACACTGGGACTTCAATCGACAGGAAAATCTTTTGTCGGTCCAGATCCCCTGTGGGAGCGAGCCTGCTCGCGATGGCGGTGGGTCAGCTTGCGAAATGCCATGCCCCCACGCTATCCCGGATCCCGGTTGGCCTGGATAAAATCCACGAACGCCCGCAACGGTGAGGGCAGGTAGCGGCGGCCGGGATAGTAGAGAAACGGCCCGTTGAAGCGCTGCCACCAGGGCGTCAGGACCGGCTCCAGTGCGCCGCTGTCCAGATAGGGCTTCAACCAATCCTCGAACAGGTAGATCACGCCCAGCCCATCCACCGCGGCTTGCACTGCCAGGTCCACCGCGCCTGCCACGCGGAAGATCAATGGACCGCTGGGGTCGACGCTGACGATTTCACCGTCACGCTCATATTCCCAGAGCGGCATGGCCCCACTGGGAAATTTGCCCCGCAGGCAGGCGTGCTGGAGCAGGTCCCGAGGATGTCGGGGGCGTCCCCGGGCATTGAGGTATGCCGGTGAGGCGGCGGTTGCGCAGCGTTGGAACCGCGGGCCGATGGGGATGGCGATCATGTCCTGTTCAAGTCGCTCGTCGTAGCGGATGCCGGCGTCACAACCGGCCGCGAGCACGTCGACGAAACTCTCTTCGGTGACGATTTCCAGGCGAATGTCGGGGTAGGCTTTCAGGAACGGTGTGATGATCGAGGGCAACACCAGTCTCGCGGCGCTGACCGGCACGTTCAAGCGCAGGGTGCCCGAGGGGCGATCACGGAACTCGTTGACCACGTCCAGCGCGGATTCGACTTCACCCAGGGCCGGCACGATGCGCTCCATCAGCCGGGCACCGGCCTCGGTCGGCACCACGCTGCGGGTGGTGCGGTTGAGCAGGCGCACGCCCAGGCGGGTTTCCACGCGTCGTACCGCGTCGCTGAGGCTTGAAGCGGACCTACCGCTGGCCCGTGCGCCTTCCCGAAAACCACCTGCATTGACCACGGCCACCAGGGCCAGCAAGTCTTGAAGATCTGTCGTCATTGTTCTCTCGCTCGTACAGCCTGTGCCGATTGCACCTGATTATCAATGAAATGGTCAACGCCTATAGTGCGTTCTCTTCCATTGACCCAAGGGGTACGAGATGAGCAACGCAGCCAAAGCCGGAACCTTTCAATTGGGTGACCGCAAGGTCAATCGCATGGGTTACGGTGCGATGCAGTTGGCCGGCCCTCACGTGTTCGGGCCACCCAAGGACCCGAGCGCCGCTGTTGCGGTATTGCGCGCAGCGCTGGAAGCCGGGGTCAACCATATCGACACCGCCGATTTCTACGGCCCTCACATCACCAACCAGCTGATCCGCGAAGCCTTGCATCCTTACTCGAAGGACCTGGTCATCGTCACCAAGGTCGGCGTCCGCCGGGGTGCCGATGGTTCCTGGAACTCGGCCTTGCGCCCCGCCGAATTGACCAGCGCGGTGCACGACAACCTGCGTAACCTGGGCGTGGACGTCCTTGATGTGGTCAACCTGCGGGTCTTCTGGGGGGCCATGGAAGCGCCTACCGAGAGGAGCATCGAGGAACCGTTCGCGGCACTCGCCCAATTGCAGCAGCAAGGCCTGATCCGCCATCTGGGGCTGAGCAGTGTCACCGCCTCGCAGGTCAGGCAGGCACAGGGCATCGCCAAGGTGGCGTGCGTGCAGAATCATTACAACCTGACCCACCGGGACGACGAGGCACTGATTGCCGAGCTGGGCCGGCAGGGCATCGCCTACGTACCGTTCTTTCCTTTGGGTGGCTTCACACCGCTGCAATCGCAGGCCCTCTCGAGCGTCGCGGCGCGCCTGGAGGTGTCACCGCTGTGCGTTGCACTGGCATGGCTCCTGCAGCGCGCGCCGAATATGCTGTTGATTCCCGGTACGTCGTCGGTGGCGCACTTGCGGGAGAACCTCACGGCGAGCGAACTGCGGATTCCGGCGCCGATGCTGGCCGAGTTGGACGCGTTGGCCTAAGTCGCCTGGAACACCAGCGTCTCGCCATCGTCGGGTATCCGCATCCGGTTTCCGAGCCCAGCCATTGCCGCCGCTTCGCGCAGTGCTTCGCGCGTCGTCGGGCAATGGCTGATCGCTTCGAGGTGATTGGCGATCACGGTTCCGCGGGACAAACGGGTGAACTCGATGGCTTCTTCAATCCCCATGATGATATCGCCGCCCAGATCGAACCGCGCGCCACCTGCCGGAACCACATTGACCTGGGGTTGATGGCGCAGCACGAATTCGCGCACGGTGGGCGTGAGCAGGGTGTCGCCGGTGAGGTAGACACTGGGCTCGCCGGGCAGCTCGATCAGGTACCCGACGCCGTGCTCCATCAGCTTGCCCACCAGGCCGCGTCCGTGGGTGCACCGGACGGAGCGCAGGGTGCCGCCGAGAAACCCGTTGGCCTGGTCAGGGTCCTTGGCGAGTGGCTGGACATTCAAGCCGCGTTTGGCGAGGTAGCCGGCGTCGTGGGCCGTGCAGATGACAGGGATCTGTTTTTCCCTCAGCCACCGTTTGGCCGCGCGGTCCAGATGATCGAAATGGCCTTTCTGGCAGTGCGTGATCAGGCAGTGAGTGACGCTCTCCAGGTCTTCAGCCGTAGAGGCCGGCAGTTCCACCAGCGGATTACGCTGGGTGGCGCCGAACAGTCGCAGCGGCGGCAGCGTGCCCTTGCCGGCGAGCATCGGATCGACGAGCAGGCGATACGGGCCGGATTCAAGGATGATCGTGGCGTTGCGGATCTGCTGGATCTTCATGGAGCGTTCCTTTCATGGACAATGGCTCCATGGTGCCGATCCGGACTGATGGGCATAATGGCCGGATCTGACATCGTTGATTCATTTCATGCCATGCCCCAGACAATCCGAATCGGTCTACTGCTGTTCCCCGGTTGCATGCCTGCCGGCCTGTTCGCTTTCGCCGATCTGCTGCACGCGGCCAATCGCAGAAGGGGGCGGGCGCTGTTCGAGGCGACCTATGTCGCCCTGCAAGCGGGGCCGGTGATGTGCGCCCATGGCATCAGCCTCCAGGCGCAGGCCGCGCTGGGCAATATCGACCTGGAGGCGATCCTGGTTCCAGGTTTCTGGGCCGAGTCGGCCGAACAGGTGGATGCGGTCGTTGCCGGGCAGGCGCTGCTGGTGAAGGCACTGTCGAAACGTGCGCGGCATCTGCAGCTCTGGGCCTATTGCACGGGTGTCTGCCTGCTGGCCGCCGGCGGCCGGTTGGACGGGCAAGGCGCGACGGTGACGTGGTGGCTGGCGCAGGCGATGCAAGCGCGGTATCGCAACGTGCGTTGGCAAAGCGAGCAGAACTGCGTGTTCAACGAGCGGACCGCCACCGCCTCGGGGGTGAACGGTTATCTGCCCATCGCTGAAAAACTGATCGAGCGAAGTGTCAGCCGTGATGCACTGCGCGACATCACCCGGTTGATGGTGCTACCGCGTCCGGCCGTCCCTCACGCAGCGTTCCAGGGGATTGCCCTGATCCAACAGCCCGACGGGTTGCTGCGCCGGTTGCACGGGCTGATCGAGCAGATGCCGGCAGAGCAGATCACGGTCAAGACGCTGGCGGACCGGCTCGCCATGTCCGAGCGCACGCTCGCGCGCAAGGTCGGCAGCGAAACGGGCCAGACCGTCGCCGCGTATGCCCGCTGCATCAAGTTGAACCAGGTGGGCGAGCGCCTGACGCTGACCTCGCTGCCCCTTGCCAGCATCGGCGCGGAGCTGGGTTTCAGCAGCAGTTCCAACCTGCAACGGATGTTCAAGGCGCTGACTGGGTTGACGCCGGTGGAGTACCGGCGCCAGTTCGGTCGCGTGTGACGCCGTGAGACCTCAGCTACGGACCTCATCCGTTTCGTTGCGATGATGTTCAGGCCAGCGGTCGACGGGACGGGCGCGATCTTCGTTGAACATGTCCGTGAGCAGCGCGTTGGCGCGGCGGTAGGCGTCGTGCCGGAACTTCAGGTCATCTTCCGGCTGGGCGACGATTTCCTCCAGCATTTGCAGGTTCAGGCGACGGAACTGATCCGCCCGTTCGCGCGCCTCGTAGGGTCCGACGCCCATTTGCATCAGCGCACGTCGGCCCAATGACAGGGCACTCTCGAAGGTTTCCCGTTCGGCCGCCTCTACCCCCATCTGCCGCAGGGTGATCAGGTGCCCCATGTCCCGCGCCCGCACGATCAGCTTCAACGTGGGGAAGTGCTCCTGGACCAGTCGGGTCAGCGTCAGATTGTCCTGCTGATCGTCAATCGCGTTGATCAGCACGACGGCCTGGGCCGCGCCGGCCGCGTGCAGCAGATCAAGGCGCGTGGCATCGCCGTAGAACACTTTCACGCCGAATTTGCGCAGCGTCTCGATGTTGTCGGGGTCGTGATCCAGGACCACCACCTCGACGCCGCAGGACATCAGCAGACGTCCCGCGATCTGCCCGAAACGACCGAACCCGGCAATGATGATGCGTGGATTCTGCTGATCGACGAGGTCGGATTCCTGGCGGTTTTTCTTGGTGACGGACTCCAGTCGACCCAGCAGCAGGATCAGCAAGGGCGTCAGGCACATGGACAGCGCCACCGCCAGCGTCAGGCTCTTGCCCCATTGCTCGGTCAGGATGCCGGCCAGCGTCGCGGCACCGAACACCACGAAGGCGAATTCGCTGCCCTGGCCCAGCAATACCGCCTGCCATGAGCGTTGGCCCGCGGGTACGTTGAGAAACCGGCTCACGGTCTTGATCACCAGCAGCTTGATCAGGATGAAGCCCAGGGTCAGGGTGGCGACCTTCAACGGTGCGTTGATCAGGGTGCCGAAGTCGATCGACATGCCCACGCCGATGAAGAACAGCCCCAGCAGCAGGCCTTTGAACGGCTCAATGTCGCTTTCCAGGGCATGCCGGTATTCGGAGCTGGCCAGCAACACTCCGGCAAGGAAGGCGCCCATGGCCATCGACAGGCCGGCTTCTTCCAGGAGAAAACCGAAGCCGAACACCAGGAACAGTGCCACGGCGCTGAAAATCTCCCGCAGGCCCGAGCGGGCGGCGAAGCGCAGCAATGGCCGCGTCACATAGCGTCCCAGCAGGATGACGACGCTGATGGCCGCGACGATCTTGACGATCGACAACGCCAGGGCGGTGCCTGACGGTGTTTCGCCGTGGGCCGACAGCAGGGGGATCATGGCGACCAGGGGAATGGCCGCGATGTCCTGGAACAACAGCACGGCAAAGCTGCTGCGGCCGACGGCGGTTGCCGTCAGGTTGCGTTCATTCATCGCCTGCATGGCAATTGCCGTGGAAGAAAGGCTCAGGGTCAGGCCGACCAGCAACGCAGCCGTCCAGTTCAGGCCCAGGGCGGCGCAGAACACCGCGATCGCAACGCCACAGGCGAGCATCTGCAAGACCCCACCACCGAACACCATCCGTCGCAGCGCCCACAGCCGCTTGGGGTCGAGCTCAAGCCCGATGATGAACAGCATCAGCACGACGCCGATTTCGGCGAATTCCAGGATGGCCTTGACGTCGGTAATGAGCTTCAGCCCCCACGGGCCGATGACGCACCCGGCCAGCAGGTAACCCAGCACCGGGCCCAGGCCGAACCTGACGGCAATCGGCACGATCAAGGTTGCCGAGGCCAGGTAGATGAGCATCTCGATCAGGCTGTGAGTCTCCATTTCAATCTTCCTTCCAGCAGGCCAGGCGGGCGCGGTAGTGTTCGATTTGTGCGTGTTGGGTTTGCGACTCGGCGGCATAGGCACCGTGGACGACGACCGGCTCCAGCCAGCGCATGCGGCAGTAGACCGCCGTTGCGTGAAGGGGCTGGGCCAACACGGAAAAACCTGGATGGGCGCCGATCTGGAAATGGTCAGGCTCGCCACCCGTGGTGACGGCCCACAGCAGGCCCTTGTCCTTCAGGGCCGTGGTACCTCTGCCGTACGCCCAACCATGGGTGAACACCTTGTCGATCCACAATTTCAGCAGGGGCGGCATGCTGTACCAGTACATCGGGTGCTGGAGGACGACCAGGTGTGCCTGCTCGACGGCGCGCTGTTCGGCTTCGACGTCGATGTCAAAGTCCGGATAGAGATCGTAGAGGGAACGTACGACCACGTCTGGAAGGCTGGACGCCCGCTCGAGCATCTGCTGGTTGACCCGCGACTGGTCGGGGTAGGGGTGGGCGTAAACAATCAGGATCATCGGGGCAATTCCAGGGCGGGTCCAGGCCGAAAGGCCGGACATCCTACCGGGGAAGGCAGCGGTTGTTCAGGCTTTTTGTTTGCCGACGGCCCCTTGGGCGATCAGTTCAATGGCAGCGAAACCCTCACTTGCAACCCGCTATCGCGCCGATTATCGAGGGCCAGCGTCCCACCGTGCTCGAGCACCGTCGCCCGCGCCGCCGAGAGGCCCAGCCCGACGCCACCGGTATTCTTGTTGCGTGAACCTTCGAGACGAAAGAACGGGGTGAAGACCTGCTCGCGGAACTCGGGCGCGATGCCCGGGCCTCGATCCAGGATATGGATTTCCACATGATCGTCCCAGGCCTTGAGTTGAACACTGGGTTCGCCGCCATATTTGATCGCGTTGTCGATCAGGTTTACCAACGCGCGCTTGAGCCCGATGGGCCGGCCCGTGTAGACGAAGCGAGGGGCGCCATCGAAGGCAACCTCGCTGCCGGCGTCCTTGAAATCATCGACGACGGTGTGCAGCAGCTCAGCCAGGTCGAAGGCGGTGGGGTGTTCGAGCCGTGCGTCGTCGCGGAAAAATTCCAGGGCCGAATTGATCATCGCCTGCATCTCGTCCACGTCCCTGAACAGCCGGGATTGCTGCTCGGTGTCCTCGATGAACTCCCCGCGCAGGCGCATGCGGGTCAAGGGTGCACGCAAGTCATGGGAGATGGCGGCGAGCATTTGCGTGCGATCCTCGATGAAGTGCTTGAGCTGGGCCTGCATGGCGTTGAAGGCGAGAATGGCCTGGCGGATTTCGTAGGGACCGACGACGGGAATGGGTGGTGCCTGGTGGTCCACGCCGAAACGCCTGGCGCCTTCGGCGAAACGTTCCAGGGGCGCGGCCAGGTGTCGGGTGGCAACCAGCGCGACGATAAATGCCGACAACAGGATTAGCGCGATGATGATCAGGTTGCGCTCCCATTCCTCCAGGCCCCAGCTGCGTGCCGGTAGGGAAAACATCACCCACGAATGATCGGACAACTCGATCATCGCGGCGTAGCGTCCGCCGGGCTGGTCAGCGGGCCAATCGCTCGGCTCGTAGCCTTCTATCCGTGCATCGGGCCTGCCCAGTTGCTGGCGCAGCAGGGTTGCGCCGTCGCTGTATTCCGGATCGTCGACCACCGGTAACCGGGCGTCTTCATGGTGTTGCAGCCATTGCGTGCTGAAGAGCCGGTCACTGGCCGCCCTGGCAATGGCCGGCCGTTGTTCGGGCGCCACGGAGTCGATGATGCGGGTGATGGCGGCGATTTTTTCGATCAGGCCGGTTTCCATCAGGGGAGGGCGGGCCCAGGCTCCCGCCAGCAGGCTGAACAGTGCATTCAGCGCCAGCAGGGTCAGCATGGCAACCAGGGTGGTCAGGGCGATCCAGCGCGCCAGGGTATCCCGAGGACGACGAGTGCCCGTACGCTTCGGCTTCATCGTTTCACCACATGGGGGCTGAAAAGGTAGCCACCGTTGCGAACGGTGCGGATCATGGACGCACCGGTGATGTCGGTTTCCAGTTTGCGACGCAACCGGCTGACCTGGACATCGATGCTGCGGTCAAATGCGTCGTAAGTCTCGCCTCGGGCCATGTCCAGCAACTGCTGGCGGCTGAGCACCCGACGCGGGTGTTCGACGAACACCAGCAGCAGCTCGAACTCACCGGTGGACAGCGGAATCATGACTTTTTCCGGCGAGCGCAATTCGCGGCGGGCAACGTCCAGTTGCCAGTTTTCGAACTCCAGGACCAGGCGAGTGTTGTCGCCGAGCGCGCCCTTGGCGTCGCCGGTACGCCGGAGGACGGCACGCACCCGGGCCAGCAGCTCCCGTGCGTCGAACGGCTTGGTCAGGTAGTCGTCCGCCCCCAGCTCCAGGCCGACGACGCGGTCACTCAACTCGCCCATGGCGGTGAGCATGATGATGCCCACCGTGTGTTCGGCGCGCAGCCGCTGGCAGAGCACCAGGCCGCTGTCGCCGGGCAGCATGACGTCGAGGATGATAAGGTCCGGCAGGCGCCGTTCCACCGCTTGCCAGAGGGCGTTGCCGTCGGCGGCCACATCGACGCTGTAGCCATGTTGTTCGAGGAATTTGCGCAAGAGGGCGAGGACTTCGAGGTCGTCGTCCACCAGGATCAGATGGCTCACGGTGGGGCACGCAGGGTAGGGAATACAGGAGGGGATACTAGGGGCAATCCACGGCCTGCGTCATATATTTCAATCCGGAAATAAAGTTGCCGGCGGGCAATGTTGTGGAAATCTGCGGGCAAGAAAACAGCGGCAGGATTTGCCCAATGCCGGTCCTGTTGAGCACAAAACCTGTGGGAACTGTGCATGGCTTCATTCCTCGACTGACTGGCACCGCCCATCCCTTGCCGAGACAGCCCCGTATGCCGCTCACCGACCCCGCTTCGCTCCGTGTTCGATCCTCCCTGGTCATCCTGCTCGCAGCCCTCGCCGGGGGCTGCGCCAGCACGCCCGCCGCAACGCCAGGCCGTTGCGATAGCACAAGCTATACCGTTGCCGATCCAGCCGAGCCCATCAACCGTGGCATCTTCGCCTTCAACCGAACCGTGGATGACTACGCCCTGGCCCCTGTCGCCCGTGGCTATCGCCATCTTCCGGAGGCCATGCAGACCGGCATGCACAACTTCGTGGCGAACTTCGGCGAGCCCAAGGTGTTCATCAACGATCTGCTGCAAGGCAATGGGCAGCGCTCGCTCAACACCCTGGGACGTTTTGTCATCAACACCACGGCCGGCATCGTCGGGCTGATCGACGTGTCGGGCAAACTTGGCATCGAGCGCCACAAGGCTGATTTCGGCCAGACCTTCGGCGTCTGGAACATCGCTGCGGGGCCGACGGTGGAATTGCCGCTGCTGGGAACGGCCAACCTGAGGGACGCCACTGGCAAGGTGATCAGTTTCGCGGTCGACCCGTTCGGCGGTAACAGCAACACCGTCGACACCCTGGGCACGATCAACACCGCAGGCGGCATCGTCGATGGCCGCGCCCAGGCGTTACCGCTGACGGATCAACTGCGGACCCAGCCGGATTACTACGTGGCCCTGCGCGATGCGGTGGCGCAGCAGCGCGCCGATTTTGTCGCCCAGGGAAAATCAGCTTCAGTTGCCCGACACACCAGACAATGCCAGCAAGGGGAGCCCGTCAATGAGTAACGACGCGCTGGTCCTGCATCGACGCATGAGAACGTGCGATCAAGGTGCGCTGCACTGCCGCGAGATGGAACTGCGGTTGGCCGAGGATGGCCAGCATGTGCTGCTCAGCCGTTATGTCGAGCGCTACAGTCAAGAGCAGGGGAGCTGGTGCGCGATCCAGCATCATCGGGTGCCGTTGGCGAGCATGATTCGCTGGATGATCGATCAGGGCGAGCGGGTGAGGGGCTAGGGCGTAGTGAGTATTCAGCAGACAAATGCCCGGCCGCGAAAAGCCGGCAGAGTTTGAAATATTTTCACACACTTACCCGTTAATTATGGTTGTACGATGTCGTATGTAATGTGTTCGACTGTTCCCGTTTCTTACAAAAAAAATAACGGAGACTCCATCCATGTCGAGCATTCCTTCCGTTGAAGGCCAGGCTGCCGCGTCCACGCAGAGCCGCTTCGTACGCACGCTGAAGCTTCTTGGCCCCGGCATCATCGCAGTACTGGCCTGGCTGGGCGCAGGCGACCTGATCACCTCTTCCGTGGCCGGTGCGAACTACGGCTACGCCATGATGTGGGTGCTGGCGGTGTCCTTGCTGCTGCGATTCCTCATCGTCAACATCATCGCGCGCTTCCAGCTCTGCAATAACCAGGGCATGACCATCCTGCAGGGCTATGCCCAGCTCAACCCGTTCTTCGCCTGGTTCCTGCTGGTTTATGCGCTGCTGATGGGGCATTTGATGAATGCCTACATGATCAAGGGCGCCGGCGAGGCGCTGGCCATGTTGCTGAAGATCGACCGCCCATTGCTCTGTTCGGTGGCGGTGGTGCTGGCGGTGTGGCTGCTGGTGGGTCGAAACATCTATTCGATGATCGAAGGCGTGATGAAAGCGCTGCTGGCGATCATGACGTTGGCATTCCTGGCGCTGGCGGTCATGTCCGGCCCGGATGTCGCCGGTATCGTCAAAGGCACCATCGGCTTCAGTATTCCTCCCGACGAGGGCGTGCACGGTGCGCTGCTGGTGGCGGTTTCGGTGATCGGTGCGGTCGCTGGCTCCATCGCCAACTTCGTGCATCCCTACGTCATGCGCCAGAAGGGCTGGACAGGTCCCGAGCACAAGCGCGTCCAGCGCAACGACCTGCTGTTTGCGGTGTTCGTCGGGATCATCATCAACCTGGCGATCTGGATCGTCGGCGCGGAAATCCTCCGGCCCAACGGCATCGAGGTCAACACCCTGGGGGATCTGGGCAAGGCGCTGGAGATGTTCTTCGGCTCGATCGGTTGGTACGTCTTTTTCGTCGGCGTGTTCGCCACGCTGTTCGCCAGCATTTCGGGCAAGACCACGGCTTTTCCGATGCTCATCACCGACGCCTTCCAACACGTGCGGCCCGAGCGCCGGGAGCGCTATGGCAAAGAGTTCCACCGCGACCCGATGCACAAGTGGTTCATGCTGTTCATCCTGGTGACCCCGTTGATCTGGTCACTGCCCGGCATGCCGGACTTCGTCACGCTGACCATCGGCGTCAATGCCTTGAATATCATCGGCCTGCCGGTCATCTCTCTGGGCCTGCTGATCATGTCCAACCAGAAGTCGTTGCTGAGCAAGGAATACCGCAACAACCTGTTCGAGAACATTGCGCTGGCCTTTGCGACTGGCCTGGCGCTGTGGGTTGCGTTCCAGTTGGGGGTGGAGTTGTTTAACTGATCAACCTGAAGCGCCGTGGTGACCTGCACCACGGCGCTTCAGTACCCCATGACGTCAAATCGGTAACTCGGTCGTCAGCTTGATCTTCTGCATCGGGATTTCAGTCTTCAGGTTCTGGACGCCCTTGATGCGCGCCAGATGCTTGATCTGGAACTGCCGGTAAGCGTCCAGATCGGAAGCCACCACGCGCAGCAGGAAATCGCAGTCACCCGCCATCAAATGGCACTCCAGCACCTGCGGCAGCTCACGCACGGCAGCAGTGAATCGATCGACCGTCTCTTCGTCCTGTCCGGTCAACCACACGCGTACAAACAGCGTGATGGCCGCGTCTACCTTCAGCGGATTGACCAGGGCGACATAACGCTCGATGACACCGGCTTCTTCCAACAGGCGCACGCGTCTCAGGCAGGGTGAGGGCGAAAGACCGACCTGCCTGGCCAGTTCAAGATTCTGCAAGCGACCATCACGTTGCAAGGCTCGCAGGATCCGGCGATCGATTGCGTCGAGATTCATGGGCATTGGATTCTTCTATCTCTTTGAAAAATGGCATCTGATGCCAATTCTTCTCGCGATTACCCCGTGTTAGCAATCAAATTCTGCCGGACTGCTGGAATAATCAGCACCTCTGGAGGTGGCTGATGACCGAACACAATCTGACCCTGTCGGCGACTGTCGGCAGTACACGACAAAATGAACTGATACGCGGTGCCAAAGCCGCTCGCCCCGTGTTGCTGGGTTTCGTGCCGTTTGCACTGGTGCTGGGAGCGCAGGCGTCGCAGAAAGGCTTGCGGGTATTTGAAGTGGCGCTGATGACCGGGCTGAATTTCGGCGGCGGTTCGGAGTTTGCCGCCATCGAGGTCTGGGCTTCGCCGCAGCAGGTGTGGGTGATCGTTGCGATGACGCTGCTGGTCAACAGCAGGCACTTGCTCATGGGGGCGACACTGGCTCCTTACCTGAAGCACCTTCCCCTGAAAAAAGCGTTGCCGTCGCTGTTTTTCATGTGCGATGAAAGCTGGGCCATGGGCCTGGCCGATGCACAGCGCAACAGGGATCGCCTCGGCCAGCCACGTTTCAGCCTGGCCTATTACCTGGGGTTGTCGCTGTGCCTGTGGCTGACCTGGATCATCTTCACGACCCTGGGCGCCGCTGTCGGGCCGGTGCTTGGCGACCTTCACACCTACGGTTTCGACATGGCTTTTGCCGCGGTATTCCTGGTACTGCTGCGTGGCATGTGGCGCGGCGTCCGGGCTGCGCTGCCCTGGTTGTTCAGCCTCCTGACCGCTGCGTTGTTTTACCGGCTGATCCCGGGTGGCTGGTACGTGCTTGCAGGGACTTCGGCTGGGTTGGTCAGCGCTTATCTGTGGGCGAGATCATGATCGATCATCTGGTTTTGCTGACGATCGTGGCAATGGCGACTGTCACCTGGTTGACCCGGGTGCTGGGGGTCATCGTTCTGCGCAACCGCGTCATGAGCCCGGTGATGCACGAAGTGCTGCAGGCGGCACCCGGGTGCGTGCTGATTGCCGTCATCGCCCCCAAGTTCGCCGACGGCAGCCCCGCGGACCTGATCGCCCTGGCGCTGACACTGTTCGCGGCCACGCGCTTTTCCATCCTGCCTGTCGTGCTGCTGGCTGTAGTCGCCACAGGTGTCCTGCGTTTTCTTCTGGCGGGCTGAAAATGGTCGGCTCGGGTTTGGAAGGACGGGAGCGCCTTGCCGGCGCGAAAGGCAGTTCATCACCCGATCGATGCCGGAAAAAGTGCGCTGCTAGACTGCACCGACCAGTCCCTCTCGGAGAACCAGGATGAATAACAAGAACAGGATCTGTCTCTGGTACGAAGGCGATGCCGTGGAGGCGGCGCAGTTCTACGCCGCAACGTTCCCGGACAGCGCGGTCCAGGCTATCCATCACGCGCCAGGTGACTATCCGTCGGGCAAGGAAGGCGATGTGTTGACGGTGGAGTTCACGGTAATGGGCATTCCTTGCATCGGGCTGAACGGTGGCCCGGTGTTCAAGCACAACGAGTCCTTCTCGTTCCAGGTGTCCACCGAGGACCAGGCTGAAACGGACCGTTACTGGAACGCGATTGTCGGCAATGGCGGCGAGGAAAGCGTCTGTGGCTGGTGCAAGGACAAGTGGGGGCTGTCATGGCAGATCAGCCCGCGTGTCCTGACCGACGCAGTCGCCAGCCCCGACAAAGCCGCCGCCAGGCGCGCGTTCGAAGCCATGATGCAGATGACGAAGATCGACATCGCAGCGATTGAAGCAGCGCTGAAAGGCTAGTGGCGGCTGTCCCGCCACTATCGCGAGCAGGCTCGCTCCCACGCAGTCTGCACAATAAATCTCCGGTGAACCCGGCTCCCCTGTGGGAGCGAGCCTGCTCGCGATGACGTCGGCACATCCAGCATCAACTCAACTGACCCACCGCTATCGCGAGCAGGCTCGCTTGTATGGTAGGACTTGAAGGGAGGAGGAGGGACAAGGTTCGCTTCTGACTGATGCGCGGCGCGAAAAATCCGGGCCTTGATGCGCGATAAATGAATGTTGAACTGTTTTCACATAGTGCAAAAGAATTACACAAAGAAGGCCCCCGCGTGGGGCCTTCTCCGTTTCATGCCGATAGTCGCTTGCCCGACACCCCCGGTTCCCATGATGCCAATGCGGGATCTTGTGGGCGTCCTTTACAGTCAATGCCAGTGTTGAGCATAGCCAACGCCTGAGAGAACAGTCGAAGTCCCATTGGCGCTAGTTCTCTGCACCATAGGGCCCGAGGCGTGTCGCCCGGCCGGATGTGGCACCAGTCCTGGGCCAATATCGGGCCGGTATCCGCGCCGTCGTCCAACCAGTAGACCGTTCCCCCCGTTACCGGCTCGCGCATATGCACAGCCCAGTGCACCGCGTCCCGGCCTCTATGCCTCGGCAGCAGTGACGGGTGGTATCCCAATGCGCCGTGCTTCGCCTTGGCGCGGACTCCCTCATCTATATAGATGTGCGCGTGAGCGGTAAGGATGACGTCACACGCGGGCACTTGGTCGGCGTGGAGACAGCCTTGAACGCAAATAGCCGGCACGCCGCGCTGCTGCGCTACCGCGTACAGCCTGTCGTATTCCCCATCCGCGCCGATAGCCGGGCTGATCGCGGTGACCACCTGGTGCCCCTCTGCCAGGCAGCGTTTGAGTAATTCGGCCGCGAGCCACTTCTGGCCGATGATCACTACTCGCATGCATTCTCCCCGAGGTATCGAAAGCCCTGAACCGCCCGGAAGTGGCCGCCGAAGCCGCTCCCGTTCCCACTATGCCGTCCCAGCCTGCGATTGCTCTCCACCAGGCTTTGGCGGCTTCTGGCGTAGTTGCCGCCGACCAACGACGCCGAGACTTGCGTCCAACGTTTGTCCCTTCGAAGCGCCGCCGCGAGGCCGGGGTGGCTGGTGTGGAACAACGTGCGCAACGGCCGGCCGTAGCGGTTGCGACCGTCCAGCCAACGCCCGCACAGGGCATTGAGGAAGCGCATCCCAACCCCGGCGCCTTGCCACTCCGGCATCACGACCAGCCGGCACGCCCGCGCCTCGATCAGCCCCGGCCGGGTCGAGAACGCGATGTGGGCCACCGGCTCGCCGTTGACCCAGCCCACATAGTTGGTCGACGCCACCATTGGGGGCAGCTTCAGATAGTGATGCGGCTCAAACACGGCATAGTCGCGCTGCTTAGCCTCGCGGACCTCAAGCTCAAAGCTTGGTCTTGGCCGAAGCCACCCCCGATGGAATTCACCTGTGCCTGTGTCGTAAACCCAATCAGGCTGTACCCAGTCGAGGATGTCGTAATGGCAGGAAAGGAGAACGACTTGCCCACAGGTGCGGCGCCACGCCTTGGCGAACGCGGCGGCGCCGACGCGGGCGATCTGCCGGTCTACTACTGAGCTGAATTCATCAACGACGGCCATGTCGGGCGCTTCACTGACCAGCCTGGCCAAGTTGGCGCGAAACTGCTCGCCGTTGGATAGCGCCGAGAACGGCCGAAGCCATGCCGGCACAGTCCCTAGCCCAACAGCCGAAAGCGCACCTGTCACGACGTCGAATGACCCGGCGGGGTCAATGGCGTCTATAAGCGGCTGGTCTTTCGGCCAGCGGGGGCGGTAGAGCTTACCAATAGCCTTGCCCAAGGTTGTTTTCCCTGAGCCCGACGGGCCGACGATGACGCCAATCTTCCAGGGCTGATCCTCAATCGGAAGCTCGGCCGCGATGTCGACGTCGCAGCCTGATGCCACGTTGAACAGCGACTTGACCCGAGCAGCCCGGTAGCTATCGAAGTCAGAGCAGCGGTGGGACACCTGAACCTTCATACGCACACCACCCGGACTTTATAGCCGAGCGCTTTGAGGCGAAGAAAGGCCGTTTGCTGCCCGCCTTCATCGGGGCAAACAATGATCACTCCATACTGAGGTTTGTATGTGAACCCATTACGGCCGGGGGCTTTGCGTTGCTTTTCCATGACTGCCTCGATCATCGGCGCTCGGCGGCGCTTGAGATATGAGGCTCACGGCCTTCTGATGATTGATGGCCCCGCAGCGGGGGCATTTAATTTGAACTTCACTCGGCGGCACTATTTTCGCGAGCAGCCTGTGACATTGACCACAACGTATCTCTTGCATCATCTGCAAACCTTTTGCACTTCTGGTAGGCTCCCCGTCGCTCACGTGAGCGGGAGGGTCCTGGCTGGCTTGCAGGCTAGATCTGCTCGTTGGCGGTCGGTCTGAGTGTTCCCGCACTCAGACCGACAGCCCTCTCTTTCTACTGATGTTGTTCGGGAATCCAGGCCGGCCGGATAGGACGGTATTCCTGGTCCGGAAACTCTTGCACCGCAGGCCAATCACGTAAAGCCTGCACATAATCCAGCAGTTCCCCTGACTGCTCGACCGTCAAGGTAGTCGGCCGCGCCGAATCGACCTCATCACGGTGGCGCTCACGCAACCACCGGACGCTTTCAATCTCAGCATCCCGCCATGCACGCTCAGCTGCCGCCAACTCATCATCCGTAGCCGGAGGTGGGTCTATCAGGATCGGCAAGCCATCGGCGTCATGGGACCGCACTTTTCCAAGGGCGGGGTTCGCGATCACTGCCTCATAACGCTCACCGTCAATCTCAACCGCGTCAGCCGGCATGGTTGGGTGGATGGAACTCAGGTAAGTGCAACCTGTTGACTGGCTATAGAAACGACGCATAAATCCTCCTCAGTAACCGAGAGCAAACCACTTGAATGGAACCGTCGCGGGGCCTGGGGCAGCGCCAATACTTGCTCCGTATACCTGCGCGGTAAAACCGTTTCGCGTAGACCCCACCACGTCGGCGAAGTAGTAAGAGCTTGCCGTCTCTGTCACCTCTCCGCCGTCAACGAAAAAGCATGCGTTTGGAAATGCCAGGGGAAAGGTAAAGC
Source organism: Pseudomonas sp. B21-056 (assembly GCF_026016325.1). Lineage (NCBI taxonomy): Bacteria > Pseudomonadati > Pseudomonadota > Gammaproteobacteria > Pseudomonadales > Pseudomonadaceae > Pseudomonas > Pseudomonas sp. B21-056. The sequence goes on along the minus strand of NZ_CP087203.1, from coordinate 4,173,989 downwards.
TTGTCCCACTCCCCACCCCCCATTGCAGAATCAGACCGGATAGCCACGAAGGGAATGCGATATAGCCGTTGGCCGCAAAACTGGATGCAAAACCGGCCCGCAGTTTTTTGGGGGTTACGATGGTGGTGTCATCGGCCCCGGCGTTAACTTGCTCCTGGGTCGCAACGCTGTCGCCGGTCATATGCTCAACCCAAGCAGAGAAAACGCCGGAGTTGGACATGGTGCGCGTTGCGACGACCGGACGGGTTCCTGGAGACAGGCCAGACGTTAAGGTCTGAACTAGGTAATTGGTGCTGTTGAGCCCGGACACCACCATGCTGTGGCGCGTCGATGGTGACCAGCCCGCCGGAATATTGAGTAAGCCAACCAGCGGTGTAATAAAGTTACCTGGTGTCAGGTAGTTGTTCATGTCGACTTCGGTGCTGGTAATTCCGACCCCTAGGCCGTAAGTACCAACCGTAAGCACGGATCCGGCGGTGACGTCGGTGGGGGTGGCAACCTTCACCACTAACTTGGCAATGGCCTTAAATACCCTCTGGGCCGACACCCACTTGGTCGTATTGGTCCCCGCCTCAGCCTCCAACTCGGTTGCTTGATTGCTCGTCAGCATCGCATCGGTGATTCCATAGCCGGCCAATGTCGTGGGCTTGCCGGTGGTGATCTTGCTCCAGTCCAACGCCGGTATATCCGCGGTTGCCAAAGCGGTGCCTGCCGTGATCAAGCCCTTCGCATTGACAGTGACCTTCGGATAGGTTCCGGCAACGGCGCCGCTATTCGCCAGGGTCAGCGTAATAGCGGCGTCGGCCGAACCATCGAACGAGGCGCTGCCCGTTCCCGCGCCGCTAATGGAAATAGTCCTGGCCGTGGCGAGCTGAATGGCTTTGCCAACGCCGGTCACGCCGCTGACGAGTTTGTCGATCTGGTCCTTGAGCCACCTGGTGCGGTTGGCGAGTTGCTTGCCCTGCAGGTTGTCAATGCCGTCAGGCCCGCCCAATACGGGGTCGGACGTCTCAAGCTGATAAATACCGGGCGTCCATTCAATGAGTTCGGGTAGGTCCGACATTAGCTGCTCCCATGGTTGTATTGCCCGTCGCGTCTGGCAAAACCGTTATGGCGGATGGCAACTGACGAATAGTCGAGCGACACCAGCCGGCAACGTGCGGGGGCGACAGAAAGTAAAAGGCGGCGCAAAAGCGCGGCCTGGTCGTTGGTGATGACGCGTTGCAAGAAAACGCGGTAAAGGGGCCAGGCGGCGGGGTTGCCGTGGACATGGTTGCCGTCCCGGTTGATCGAGCCGTCCCGCACCTGGTTATTCAGCCCCTCCTGGATCGTCACCTCGCCGAAGCCAAGTAGGCGGATCACTTCCCGGATAGCCCAAGGCGTTCCCTTGTAACGGTGCAACTGGGCCGAGTTCTTGATCAGGTCGCGCTTGGCGTCCGCTGATTCCGCCAACGCCCAGGCGGCCTCGTCGAGGAGTGAGAACTGATCGGCCAAATAAGGCAGTAGATGGGGTTTCAACAGGTCGATCAGGTAAACCAACATGGCGTTGACATCAACGCCCTCTAACTTCTCGTTGAGCAACTCACAAAGCAGCGCAAAACGCTCATCTCCCGCCAGCGCCGGGGGCAATGGTTGATCAGCCATAGGCCACCCCCGCGTCTTCCAACAGGATCGAACTGCAATTTGCCCATTCATTGCCCGCCAACTCGTGCAAAGCGCCGGGCAGCTCCAAGTCCGCCCGGTAAACGCCGTTCACCTGCAGCAAGGCGGTCAATTGCTCCTGGACAAGGTCCCGGCCGAGCCCCGCCCGCCGGTCTTGGGCGTACTTGCCGGCGGCGGCCTGGGCCGCCTTCATGGCCGCAGCGCGATCCGCCCAGTCATAGAAAGTGATGCGGGCCTTGATTTGGAACGCAACTTCTATCGGCGCATAGGCGTGCACCGTGTCACAGAGCGGGCGCAGCTTCTCGCCGCTGACTTGGTTTTTCACCCGCTGCAGCAGGTCTTCTGAGGGGAGCCCCGTATTGGTAAGCGGATATAACGCGACGTGGCCGTCCGGCTGCCCCTCATCCGGGCCGTGGACGGCAACGTCCATAATCGACTGATGCACCGCCAAAGCGTGGTAGCGGTAGGCCCCACGACTGCCGGCATTACTGAAGGCTTCGGGGGCCAAGATGATCCGTTCACGGTAACGGTCATCCTCTTCATCCTCCGCGCCGTCGGCGGTGACGGTTGTATTGATTGCCGTTAGGCCAGCCGCTGGCGGGTTACCAATACTGCTGATCTGCCCCACTGCCCAGCCATTGCCCAGCTCACCAGCCGTCAGGCATGTGGCCGTGACACTGACCTGAGCCTGGCCGGCTGGAATGACCGCGTCCTGGTCAGTTACAAAGGTGAGTTTGGCGTCTTGGGTGCTGACCCGAGTGCCGGCGCGTATCAGCAGGGGCTGCTGGACGGCCGCCGGCATGCTGAAGCGCAACATGCAGCGGGCCGGAACCGCCAACAGTCGGGGGGTCGCCACCAGCTCGCCCAGGTAATCGAGAATGGGGCCGAGCGCGAAGCGGACTAGCGATTGTTCGCCGGCATTCTGAATGGCCATTTGGACGCGGGTCACGGCATAGGCGATCTGATCGATGTACAGCCGCTCGACTTGCGCCGGGTAAAGCGTTTTCCCCGATTTGGCCTCGTAGCGGGCGATCAGGTCGGCCTCGGTGGCGGCCGGGTCGATCTTGACGAATTCGGGCTTAGGCAGTTCGCGCATACGGCACCTCGGTCAACTGCGCGACGCCGTCCGCAACGCGCCACTGCACCCGCAAAACGATGCGCGATTGTTCGATCAGTACCTGCACCTGGGCGACTGAGACGCGAGTTTCCCAACGGCGAATGGCGTCGACCGCCTCGCGCACCAGGTGCGGGGTTACGCGGTTAACGGGCCAGTCGATATATAAATGGAGGTCGCTGCCAAACTCAGGCCGGTGGGCGTCGCTTCCCTTGGGCGTGGTCAGGATGATGCGGATGGCCTGATCGATATCGCGCAGGCCCTCGACTACCTCGCCGGGTGAGCCGAGGGCGGGCTGCCAGTGGGCGGCGGTTAGGCTGGTGTAGGGGATGGGCGTCGTCATGAACCCATGATGCAGAAGCTTGGCTGTGGCGGCTTTTAATCGAGTTTAAAGGTGCCCGCAGAGAGCCCCTGCATGGCAAACTCTAGCGATCCCATACGGACTGAGATAGCTATGAAAGCTAACGAAAAAATGAAGGCGCAGAAAGTGCTCGACAAAATTCAAGGAGGAAATTTTGACGAGAATGACATCGACAATATTTTTATGCGGCTTCGCGCCTACTCTGGTGGTTTTCGGGTATTTCGTGAGGCTGCTGATTTCGTTGCACATAACGACGCAAGGAATAAGGGACTGGTCAATGAGGCCCTTGAGGCTCTCCACCTAAGCTTCAAATTTTACGCCTCGTATGGCCATATGAATCGGCCGCTAGACCTATCAAAACCAGCGCCAATTTACATAAAAAAAATGCTGAAGCTTCACGTCTATAGGTTTAAAGCGGAAGAGCTTAGGGAAAAATTCAACGTCACCCAGACGCGCCTTGAATCTTGGATTGACAACCTCTTCAAAGATGACAAGAAAAGCAAAACCACAATGCTTCAGCACCATGCTTTGAGCGAGGTAAAACTCGCGGCAATTCAGCATCTGATAGGTTTTAACACTTACCCGGCGTTCACGGCCGATGAACTGATGAGAGAGTTAATTGCCGTCCTACGGCTCAATAAATTGAATTTTGATGAGAGAGCAGTCTTAGAACAGCAACCTAACATCGTCCTTTGTGTGATGTTGCTTATGCACCAATCCACTTACGACTTTGGTGATGGGGCTATGGGCGAATGTATGATAACCGCTGAGTGCCCCTCGGTGACTCTGGGCTTTCCTGCTGATTTTGGCGCTCCTGGCTTTGGCGATTTGCAGGTCTCAGGCATGGTTAGAGCTGATGTGGGCGGTAGATCGATAGGGCTCGCGTTCGCGGTTTTTTCCTCAGGCCTTCGAGTTTCTGAGCTGTGTGACGAATCATTATTCAGTGTAAAGGTGCTATCTGAGGTTCAAAATTTGTACACGAAAAACGTCGATCTTAGTGGAGACCTGTTTTTGCTCAACAGCGGTAAAATTGGTAAGAGCTCCCCATTGTAAATTGTCCTCTAATGGCTGTGATGATTCGAATTCCCGCCAGCGTCTATGATTGTGCCTGTAGCGTTGATATCTCCGTTGACCTGCAGGTTGCCATTCAAGGCCACCTGCGGGATCTCCAACGTAGCCGAAGGCGCTTTCACCACCACCGGCTCGCCTGACTCCACTGTGATGTTCCGGGCACACTTCAGCAGCAAAGCCCCCACGCAGTCCAACGTCATCACCCCGGCCACACGGTCGTACATCGAAACCGTCCCATCGCTGAACCGCACATAATCTGTATCCTCGTCGATTACGGGCGGCGGTTCAGCCGTTGAGTACACCCCACCCAAGTACACGCCGCCCACTCCATCGGCATCGAGCAGCACCGCAACTTGCTCGTTCAATTCCGGCATCAGCGGCCGGCGCTGCGTCCCTTGGGTGTTGCGCTGGGGCACGTTGAGCCAATAGCTCTCAACGCCGTCGCGTTCATCCAGGCGCACCCGAATGCGGCAGGTCACGTAATCCACGGCACTGACCTCGCCGTACTCCAATTCAACGCCCATGCGCGTAATCCCTCATATCAGGCCACCACTTCGTGCTGAACGCCGTAGGTCGACAAGGCCAGATCCGGCTGGGTGTTTTCCAAAGTCAACGAGATCGACGGCGCCGAAACGCGGCAGACCTCTTTGTCCACGGTATAGCCGCCGCTTCGGGTCATCCGGTGTTGTGACGACGTGATCAGATAGTTGCCGCCAAGCTTGCCAGCGGCAACCAGGGTCACTACGTTGCCGCTGACCAGGTTCGGCCGGCCCATGGTTGTCCAGCCGCCCCTGGTACGCTCGCGGTTAGCCTGGGCCAGCTCAGCCTTGGCTTTCGCTTTGGATTCTTCAGCCGAGGCGCTGCGCTTGCGTTTCTTTTTGGTGTCGCCGCTGGTGGTGCTTTTACCAGCGCTGCTCGGCACGGCAACCGTCTCGCCATTTTCCACGGTGTAGGCGATCAACTTTTTCTGTGTCGGGTCTTTGTGTTTGACCTCGACGGCCTTCGGCACGTCCCGGATCTGGTCGCGCAAATTGACGTTCGCCAAGTCCTGAAGCACCTGCGTGGCCACCGGGGCGCCTTTAGCCAGCTCGCTGATGGCGTGAAAGACCAGACGGCTGCCGGTGACCTTAAAGGCGTAGTCGTATTCCCCGGCTAGGTTGCGCAAAAAGGTCAGGTCTGACTCTTGTTGCGTCAGCCGGTCCAGCTTGATCGGCTCGATGCTGCCGACCAACTCAAGCCCCTGCCTGGCGGCAATCTGCTTGGCCACCGCGTCCAGGGTGGTGTTCTCATAGGCGCGGTGCTCAGTCGTGCGCAACGCGGCGTTGATCCCGGTGGCGAGGGCTCGAATGTTGATCGTCGAAGGTGGGCACCTTAATTCGATCTCATCGATCTCAAAGCGGCCCACGTTGCGCAACGGCTTTCCCTCCCAGCCGATTGCCAAGGTCAGCGAATCCCCGTGTCCGGGATACCACGCGTCCCGCCATTTGCCTTCGGTATCTTCCAGCTCGACATCCAGGCTGTCCGCCTCGCCGGTCAGGAAGTCCGAATAGGTCAGCGAGAGCAAGTGTTCGCTGATATTGCGGGTGATATTGCGTTGTTGGTAGGTCAGTACGAAGCGCGCTTCCGGCACTTGCTCCGGGGTCATCGCATCCATGGCGGCAGATCCTCGGTGGACGTCGCGGGTTCAAGCACGGGGATGGCCAGCGTCAACCCGGCGGGGAGCGCGGCGGTGATAGGCACGTGCTTGTTGGCTTCGACAATGGGCTGGTACCGGTGAGGGTCGCCGTAGTAGCGCCAGGCCAACTGGTCCCAACGTTCGCCCTCAACGGTGATATGGGGAATAAACATTAGGCCCTCCGGGTCAAGACTTGGGCGGCCAGGCCCGCTAAGCGGGTTCCGGCGCCGTCCATTTTGGTGAGCGCCTGGTCAAGGGAATCCCGCGAAGCGGAGAAGCGATCCACGATGTTGCCCAGGTCGACCGGGTTCAAACTGCTGCGGGCGCCCGTCACGCTGCCGAGCACGTCTTCGCCGAGGCGCGCCAAGTCTGAGCCGTCATTGAGTAGCCCTGCGGCGGCGGTCAGGCCCTGCAGCGGCTCAATGGCCCGCGCCGTGACGCCCAGCAACTGCGGAACCTGCCCAAGGATCATGGAGGCGTTGCCGCTCTTGACCGTCTCGTACAGGTTTTGGCCGGCCCTGAGCATGTTGCCGGCCGTTTTAGCGTGGCCGATTACCATTTGCGTGACGCTGGGCGATGGCATCAGACGCGAGATAAGCCCCGGCGATCCGGCCGCCGCAGCCGGGGTGCCGGTCAGGGCTGAATCGAGCAGGCCCGGCCGGAGCGTCTTGCGGGTAAAGGCGCCCGTGTATTCAGCGAGGCTGACCTGTACGGTAGCGGCGTTGATCTGTCCTACGGCCGTAGAACGGCGAATGGCGTTGCTGATTTCGCGGATGACATAAGCGCCCAGGTACTCGCCGCTGCCCATGACGAAAGCCAGCGGCTCGTGCTTGCTCTTGGCCCGGCGCAGCGCCCGCAGGCGCTCCTCAGGGTCGCCAAGCACCGGGTGCAGCTCAATCGTCAGATTGCACTGATCCAGTCCTTCGCCGATCCATTCCAACAATGGCTTGCCCTGGATCCGCGAATGTTCGGCCCAGTCGGCCGAGCCGCTTTGCTCCATGCCGCTAATGCCGCCCGCCACGGTAAATTCGATATCGCCCAAAATGGCAAACATCAGGCTAGCCCCCCATCCGCTGGGCCGTAGCTGCGGCGTTTCTTGTCGTGTTGGTAGCGCTCCATGAACCGCACAAAGTCGGCGTAACCGGCCTGCAGGCTCTGGGCAACTTGCTCCTGCACCCCTGCGCCGCCGGGGACAGTGATTTGCGGGGAAAAGTGAAACTGCACGCCGCCCGCGCCGGGCGCGCCGCCGGGGCCCGCGCCCGAGGCGCCGCTGAGCATGCTCGCTCTGGAAACGTCGGCCGGGTTCGGCGGCGCCATGTTGACGGCGGATTGGGCGGCCATGCCCAGCGCGGCTTTGCGCACCAGGTCAGCTTGGGAGGCGATTCCAATAGCCGCGCCTTCGCTGATATTCGCGCCATAACCCATGAAAACCCGGCTCGGCGACTGGATGCCCAGCGTTTCGGTGAACCACCCCTTGATTGAGGTCCCGACGCCGACAACCGTATCCTTTGCTGAGACCAGCGCGTTGCTGATGCCGTTGACCAGGCCGCTGATGATCATGCCGCCGAACTCACTGAATTTGCCCGGCAGCTCAATGCCGAAGTAACTCATCACGCCGGCAAATGCCCTGTAGAAAAGGCCGGCCGGGGAAAAGTTGACGATCAAACCCGCGATGCCCGATAACCCGCCGCTGAATCCCGCTTTGACCTCAGTCCATAGGCCCGCGAAGAAGCCCTTGATTGGCTCCCAATAGCGGTAGATCAGGTAAGCCGCTACCGCGATGCCGGTGATGATCAACCCGATGGGGTTCATCATCAGGGCGCGGCCAATCCACAACACGGCTTGGCCGACCAGGCGCAACCCCATCAGCAGCTGCCCGCCGAGCACTCTGCCCAACATCATGCCGCCACGGGCCAGCCATGCCGCGCCGCGCCCGGCGGCCTGCATGCCGCTGCGCAAGTCATTGAAAGCCGCACGGCCGAGCCAGCTCGCGGCGTTGCCTACGGCCCGCATCGCCCGGGCTCCTTTGCCGAGGCCACTGACAAGGGGGGCAAATCTGCCGGCCTGCCACATGGCACGCAATAGAGTCCATTTGGCAGAGAGCGTGGTGATGGTGGTGCTCATTGCAGTGATCGGCGATAGAACCAGATTGGCCCCGTAAGCGACGCCGATGAAGGCCAGTTTGCCCAGCAACAGGCCGCCTACCAGGCCGACGACGCCTTTGATGATCGCGGGGTTTTCACCGGCCCAGGCGGCGAACGATTGCATCAGGGGAACAACGGCCTTGCTCACGTCCACCAGAGCGGGCAACAACGCGTTGCCTACAGATATCCCAATATCAGAGAGATTGATTCGTAGTGCCTTGAGCTGCTCTTTGGAGCTGCCCATACGCTTTGCCCAATCCTCATCGAGCACGCCCTTATCGGCGGCGTTCTTACTGCCACTCTGGATGTTATTGAGGTCTTTTTGATTGGCCAGCGCAGGTCGAATGAAGGACAGAACCTGTTGATCCGCGAACAACTCGCCGAGTTTGTAAGCCTCATCAAGTCGAGACAAAGCTATCTGGCGTTCCTGGTCATCCTTAATTTCAAGGGCCTTCCCATATTCAGCGGCAGCAGCCGGCGCTTTGGTGCCCAAGTGTTTTGTCAGGATTTTTATCATCGACTCAGCGGGCGATAATCCCTGACTGACCAGATTCTTCATACTGCCTTTAAGATCGATGCCGGCCTTCTCAAATGCTTTCAGTGTTTCAGGCGCGGTAAGCTTGGAAAGGAAGTTTTTGAAGTTGTTGGCGGCCTCGTCGTTGCTGCCGGCCCCCCGGCGGGCGATTTGAAGCGATGCCCCAATTTCCGCGACGGCGCGTTCCCCTGTGATGCCCAGCGCGGCGAATTGAGGGGTGAGTTGTGGCAGCCATTTAGCCATGTCCGCCAATTCGAACTGGCCGCTTTTGCCGGCAAACGCCAGCATATTCATGGAGCGCTCCAGGCCGGCGGCACCGATGCCCAGGTTGTCATTGAGGGCGATGGCCACCGATCCGAGATCGTCCATGCTTGCGCGGGTTGCGGTAGCCGCCTTGGCCATAACGGGCGCGTATGCCGCCAGCTCTTTTGCGCTTGAGATCCCGCCGGCGATTAACACTGCGGTGCCGTTTGCCACGTCGGTTTGCGTCTGGTTCCACCGCAGCGCCGCGCCCCGCATCACGTTACTGAGGCGTGTTTCCTCCGCCTCGTCGAAGCCTCCGGTGATGGCAATGTCCCGAGTCTGGTCCTGAAAGTCGATAGCAGTGCGCATCGACTGAACCACAGGCGCGCCGAGGACGGCGGCCGTACCGGCAGTCTCCATAGCCTGGCTACGCAGCTCGCCGCGTTTGGATTTCAGGGCTTCGCCTCGGGCAATGCTGGTGTTGAGGCGTTCCTGTTTGCCCTTGAGCTGTTCGATCGTTCGGCCGACCTGGTCATACTGACGGCGCATCCGTTCGATGCCGCTACCGCCGCGCGCCAGGGATGCCGCCAGTTCGGCGCCCATCTGCTTTTGCTTGGCGGTGAGCCCATCCGTGGCGCGCCCTAGCTGCTGAACGGTGGACTTGGCGGAACCGAAGGCCGCGTTCAGGCTGCCCGAGACGACGGCGCCAATTTTCAATCCGACCAGAACTTCGTTAGCCATAATTTGCTACGCTGTCCGCATGTTTGAGAAAGCCGCAACACGCACTGCAAAAACCATCTATGCACTGGCCATTGGCGTCGGTGTGATCTGGCTCGCCTGGTTGTGCCTGACGCACTTTTCGGCGTGGGCCGCCGTGTTGGCGTTCTGTCTGGGCTTGCCGTTGTTGGCGCTGATCGCCGCCCCTGTTGTAGCGGGCGGCGCGTTACTAACGGGAGTCGCGGTTGGGCTGGCTGTGACGGTCAGTTCTTCATTTGCTCGGCGAGCTCGATCCGCCGGTTGATTTCGCGCTCACAGACCTCGGCCCAGCGCCAATAATCGTCCATATCCAGCCGGGCGATTTCAGACGGTTGCAGCCTCAATACCAGCAGCAGCGCCTCGTCCCAAGAGCGCAGCAATGTCTCCCCCGTTAGCCATTTCCCGCAACACCTCGGTGGCTAGTTTCGAATCCGCGATATCGAACTCCCCGAGGTCCTCCAGCGTGATGCCCAACATTTTTGCCACGAGCATGTCTTCCATGGCGCCTTCGTCGCCTTTGACGGCGCCCTGCGCGGCGCTGATGTCTTTTCGTTTCAGGCGTTTGATAGGCAGCTTCGAGATCAACTCGCCGCTGGCACTTTTGAAGGGAAAATTGAGGGTAAAACTGAGGGCGTCGGCCATTTCAATAGCTCCAGGTTGATCGATATGATCGGTTGCTCTTCGAGAGCCCTGAGCTTCGCACCTGGCCGTGGCGCTTGCTTTTAATCGACTTTAAAGAGACTGCGCGCCTCGGAAAATTGCCCTAACATCAGGCGCTCGATGACGTTTTTTTATCCCAAGGAGAAGGCGAATATGAGTGTCGACAACAAAGAACAATTCAATCTATTGACTGGAAAGATCCTGGCGCTGTTGGTGAACGCCTGCCCCGTGCCGGTACAGATTACCGCTGAGACATTCGGGCTTCCGAAGGGCGAGTATAAGGCAGAGAGAGGCGGCCCTCTGCTTATGGGATTCTATGACAATACCCCTGAGGAAGAAGTGCTTAAGAGCTTGCTCAAATGGCTAGAAGCGGAAAATTACGTTAGGGAAAAAGGTGGCTATTACGTCGCTACGCTGCAGACTCTGAAGCTCTACAACTCGGTACCTAACGCAATTTCGGAGTAACAAAAAAGGCAGTCAACCGCAAGGTTCGCTGCCCTTTCGCTTTTATGCCTGCCCGATATTCCGCCTGTATTTGGACAACTGATCCTCGCCGCCCACGCGGAAGATATTGGCCAGGTAATCCAGCAACACCACCTCCTCACCGTTGAGGATCTGACGAACATAAGTGGCGGAGAATGGCGTCTCGTATTTGGTCGGGTCTCGGGGCTTGTGGCTGCCTAGTTGGTACTCTTTGCCCGTAATGGTCATGGTCGTGACCAACGGGATCTCGTCAACCAACCCCGCGCTGTTGAATACCTGCACGTTGGAGCGGCACTGCAACTGCACGCTTTTGAACGGCGTGACCAGCTTCTTGGCCGCTTCGAAATACAGGCTGTTCCAGGTAATTTTCCCCTCCAGCTTGTCGATGCCGTCCGGCAACTCGATCAAGCCGACCATGCCGAGCCCCTGGAAGTCGCTCATGACTGTCTTGATCGAGCCCAGGTCGATCTCCTCGGACTTGCCGAAGAAGCTGGTGCCGTCGAGGTAGATATTGGCGTTGGAAATGCGGTGTGCGCTAAAGCCTGGCATTTATGCGGCCCCCAAGTTGACCAGGTATTCCCCGGTGATTTCAGTTTCGAAGGTGCCGCGCTCAAACGGCACCGGAACGCCCAGTTTGTAGTTGAACAGAACGTGCCCCAGCTCCAACTCGGTTTGCGGGTTACGGGCCGGGTCGTACCAGCATTCGCCCCCGAGCAGCGCGCCGTCGCCGATCAATTTGCGGAAATACAAATTGACGCTTTCGGTGATACTGGTAAGCAACGACTCGCTGACGGGCATGTCCACGAACTGCAGCGCGCTATAGCGGATCGACTCGTCTGCGACGTCCTTCGTACGCCGAACATTCTCGAAGTTGCGCATATGGGTCACGGTCGGCCACGCCGCCGTGCGGTTGCCCCAAAGCCGCAGGCCGGTGCCGAACGAATTGAACACCGTGGTGATGCCGTTTTCGTTGAGCAGGTTGACCTCGCTGTTCGGGTCGTCGACCCGCGCCGTCAATGGGCGCTCCAGGCCAATCACGCCCATCAGCTCCTGGTTGGAACTGCTCCACCAATACCCGCTGTCGTTATCGACTTTGGCCCTCAGGCCGGCGGCCCGGATCGAAAGCGGTTGCAGGCGCTCGCCGTTGGTCGTGGCGTCATAGACCTTAACGTGTGGGTAGCACAGGCGGACACGATCACTGCTGGTGTTGAAGTTGATAGCGCCGGCCGGGCCGCGCCCGGCGATGACTTGTTGAACGGTGGTGCCGATTGGGGCGTCGATGTAAGCCACGCCGCTGACTTGTTCGGCCGAGGCGATCAACTCGACGCTCACCGAATTCAACGTACTGAACCCCGGCGCGGTGAAGATCTTCGGGAAGAAGCCCAGCAGGTTGTAGCTGTCCTGGAACGCCTTCAGGCCAGTACGTCGGCCGGCGATGGTGACGCCACCAATGATCTCTGCGGGCGTGACCTTGCTTGGGTCCGCGTAGGTATAGTCTGCTGACACTTGGGCGTTGGCGGGGATACTTCCTGTAGCCAAGCGCTTCACCCGTCCGGTGAGCAGGGTCACCGTGTAGTCCACGTCCGGGACATACGCATCAACTCCCTCAACCGCCTTCAATTGCAGCGATTGCAGGGCGCCGTGTTCCAACTGCAGCAGGTCGTTGTCCCCGAACTGTTTCACCTGGCCGGCCACGTTGGTGCGGTGAATAGCCGGATCGAGCACGTTGACCACCAGCACCGTGCCGGCGCCGAAGTCGTAGATGCCCTCCAAGGCTTCCGGAATGCTGAAGCCGGTGAGATGGGAACCGAACTGGGCGGCGTCGGCATCGTTCTGCGACAAAGTCAGTTCGTTGACCGGGCCAATAGGCGCCGTGCCGACCAGGGCGATAACTGCCGACTTGACCACTTGAATAGCCCGAGGGCCGCGTTCGACTTCGATTGTTTCAATCCCGTGCAAATAATTAGCTGCCATTGGGTTTCGCTCCTTTTTTGGTTTCGGAGGGTTCGGTCACGGCCGGACTTACGGGCGCAGAAACTGGCGGCGCCGGCGCCAGGTGCTTGAGCGAGATCAATACCTGGGTGTATTCGTGGTCAGCGGGCAGCTCCACCGATTTCCCTGGGAGCAACAGCGCTTCGAACAGCTCGCGCTTGTCGCCTACCCGCAGGGAGGCGGCGCTTTGCGGGCCGGAGTAGATGTAGCGGGTAAGGTTCATGAGTTGTCCTCGAAACGAGTTTGAGAAAGCGGAGGCCCGCCGGCGGGCGCCATGGTCTGCAATTGAGTGGCGCGAATGGCGTAGTCCTGGCCGTATTGCCAAAGGCCGGCTACCTGGCCAATAAACTGCTCGGCTACGGGCCGACAGGCCTGATCACAGTGCGGCGCGAACCATCCCGTCAGGCAGGCGCGGATCTGGTCGAGGTAGCTGATCACGCCGTCCTTGCCGTTGAGCTGGCGAAACACCAGGGTCAATCGGAGGACAATGTTGCGTGCCTGGAACATCGAGTCGCCGGCCTCGGAGCCGCCGAAGGTCGATTTCCCGTAAGCCAGCAAGATCGCCCCACGTGGGTGATTCAGGCGATATCCCGCCGGGTTCTCGGGGAACAGCTCGACCGTCAGCCCGTTGCCGAAGTGCTCCTGCAGGCGGTTACGGATTGCATCGAGCAGCTGCTCGGTTTGGGTTTTGGGTGGAATCATCAATACCGCTCCCAAAGATCGCGGCCGAACTGCTGGCGGCGTGCACGAACGCGAATCTCGCCCGGTTCCGGCGCGGCGTGGCCCGAGGGCATGCCCAAGGTGACAACGCCGTCGCGAATGCTCTCCAACAGCTTGACAGTGTCCTTGCGGCTGTCCTTCACCGCGTCGGGCAACGCGCCCTCGGGGCGACGCTGGTACAACCAATGCCGTGCCAGGTAGACCACCGCATCTCGCAAAACGGTCGGCACCGGATCGAGCGGTAGGTTGTAGCGGCCCCGAAGGTAGCCATCCACCAGCTCTTCCGCCTGCCGCACGCCGTCCTCGATCACGTTCTCGTTGGGTGACATGGCGGCCGGATCATCGTTGGAGAGCTGAATTAGTGTCATCTCCGGGATGGCGTTACCGATGTCGGCGCGGGTGCAGTAGCGCATGGGTCAGCCTGCCTTCATCTCGACCAGGGCTTCTGGGAACAGGCACATGGCCAACGGGTTTGCCTGGGCTTCCAGGTCCCAGCCTTTGCCCATCTTGCGTTCCTCGGCCTTGCTGTAGAACGGCTGCCCTAACGTGTTGACCGTTTCGTTGTAGTTGGCCGGGGCGTTGAACATACGGAACACGCCACGGGCCATCGGGAACACTTGAGCGATGTCGGCCGGAATGAAACGTTGGCCGCTGACGGTAACGTCGTACTCGATGAATTCGATGCCGCCGAAGGTGAAGCCGGAACGCATATCGCCGCCGATACGGTCTTGGGCTTCCTGGTAGTGCGCAAAAGCGTCCTTGACCTTCGCGTGATCGGTGAAGGCGTCGAACCAGTCCGGCCCGCAAAAAGAGCGGAACCCGGTGACCATCACGCCGCCCAGTTTGGACTCGGCGTAGCGCTTTGCATCCAGGCAGGCCTTGCGCACGTTGGTCCCGGCGTTGCCGAGCGCCACCGTGATTTTCTTTTGCTCAACGTTAAACTCGTCAAACAGGTCGAACAGCACCGAGCCGTCCGCGTCCAGCAGCTTGCCCCGCAATGCGCCGACCCGTTGAAATTCGCGGGTGGCTTCGACGCTGTTTTTCAGCTCCTGCAGGTTGTCGTTGATCACGGCGGCTACCGGCGCGGTGGTGCTTTCCTGGCCGAACGCGGCAATGCCCTGCAACTGGCTCGGCAGGATCGGCCGGCTTACCGGGAGGTGCAGGGTTTCGAAGCTGCGGCGCTTGCGCTTGCCGCCTTTGACGGGTGCGGGGTCGTCATTGCGCGAAGTGTTGGGCACCAGCACCAGGCGGCCCTCGCGTTCGTCGATGACAACGCTGGTGCTGGTCACGCCTTTTTCTTCGAACAAGCCCATGGCGCCGACTTTGCCGGGGATCGCCGGGAGTTTGTTAACGGCGGCGGTGAGGTTGGCGACGCTGAACATATCTTGCAGATTCATGGGGTACTCCTGACTCAGAGGGCCGCACGGGCGACGATGCCAAGGGCATTGAGTTCGTCCAGGGCGGTGGTTTTTTGGGGCTCGGTGATCCCGGCCGGCCATGCGAGTTCGGCAAGCGCTACAACGGCGCCGCGTGCGATGACTACGCCGGGCTTATCGCCCGCTGTTGCGTCAACGGGTTCGCCCAGCACGGCCGCCGCCTTTTCGGCCCCGTCAGCGCCGGCTGGATCGAGCACCTGATACTTGCCGGACACCTTGGCCAGCACTTGCCCGAGCGGGTAGTCAGTTCCGGCCAGCAGCGTTGCTTTTTCCTTGGTCCAGCCGGGGCTGACCTCGACCAGCAGCAAATCGCCCAAGTCTTTGGGCTGGTTAAACGTGGCCATGGGGCCTCCTATCGTTGGGCGCGGGCTTCAGCGTCAGCCAGCAGGGGGTTGGTGGATTCGTTGACGGCCTTGCCGGCCCGGGACTTGGTAGCCACCTCGGCGAAGCTCACGCCGCCGGCCAGGTCGCTAAAGATCGCCTTCAGGCCGTCGCTCAACGGCTCGCGGGCGTCCTCTTCGCCGAACTCCAACGGGGTTTCGCTGGAGTCGGCGTAGTCCAGGGCGGCAATCACAACCGGGGCGTGAACCGGCTTCATGCCCACCGCGACCAGTTGTTCGGCGTACTCGACATTCGCGGCGTGGATCTTTTCCTGGGCCGATTCGCGGGCGGCCTTGTCACGCTTGGCGATGTCAGCTTTCAGGCGTTTGTTCTCCGCCTCCAGGGCGGCTTTTTCTTGCTCGTTCACGACGGGTTCCTCGGCGGCGCGGGTGGGTTCAGCGAAAGCGGTTTGTTGGGTTTGCTCGGGTTGCCGGGCGATTTCGGCGAGGCTGTCGATGGCCCACGATGGGGACACCTGGTCGGCTGTTTCTTTGTCGAATTTGCCGATCAGCCATTCGCGGAAACGGCGCCACATGTCGGAGTTGAGTTCGTGGCCGTAATCGCCGAACTCGATAACGCCTTCCTCGCCGTCGGCCAGTTCAATGGGGCGCAGGCCCTTCACGGCCGGCGGTTGGGCGCCGAGAAAGCCGACGTGGCGCAGGTAATACACGCCGGGCGCCGGGTTGTTGGCGGCGTCGGGGTGGTAGAAGGAGGCGGAGATTTTTTTGTAGCTGCCCTTGGCCACCTGCTCGGCGAAGGCGGCGTCGACCTGCTGCGGCTCGGCGATCAGGCCTTGGGCGGTGGCAGTCAGTGACTTGATCCAACCGGCGGCCGGCGCGTCGTGCTTGGGGTGGCCGATGACCATCGGGGCTTCGTGCAGCGCCGGGTCATACGCGGCTACGGTTGCGGCCAGGTCGGATTCGCTGAATTCGAAGCTGGCGCCGCTCATGGCGGTGTGCGTGCCGGGTTTGAAGATGTGCAGTGGTTTCATGGCTGTGCGCTGCGTGGAGGTGATGCGCACAGACTGGACGAATGCGTGGCCTAGGGCTTTTAATCGGGTTTAAAGAGTGGCTTCCAGACTGGGTCTAGTTTGTTGTACATATCTTCACCGTATTGAATAGGGGAGCCGTTTATCTGCTCAGCAAATTCATTTTTGCGCCTCATTAGCTCTCCCAGCACGGTACTAGAAGGTCGAAATAACGGATGATCCTCGACGGTTGCGGCTAAGAGGACGGCAATGGCGATTCCAAATTCGACACATTGAGTAAGACTTCCGCCCGTATAAGTCCCCCAACCGTATAAACATCCAAAGTCGATTAATTCGTCATTGCTTTCGTTGACCATCACGTGCCCCTGCATAGCTCTGGGGTTGGGATGACCTCCAAAATCTATAGCGGCCTCATACAACGCCTTGATTAGCATCGCCGCATCAGAATCAATTTTCTCTATAAATGCAGCTGCCGTGGGTACCGCTGCTGCAAAGGCCTTTTTTTGAGCCTTAAGATCCTTTTCACTTCTATGCCTACACAGCCATGTGTTCACTAAGCTTTCGTTACGCACAACCAACAAGGCATAGCAGGCCGATTCCAACGACGTTCGCAGAGGAATTGATACCGCTGCGGGGTGTCCCGACAAGGCGATGCGGATACCTGCCAGATAGACAAATAGAGAGTTTGCCGCTAGTGATCTTGCTGCGAGGTTTATCTCACAGGATTGAATCAGTCCTTGGATCAATTCTACGCATTCACCGGCAAGCAATAAAATTCCAGGCTTTGCTGCCAAAATTTCCGTAGAGGTCTCATCGGCCGAGTTCAGATATTTTTTGAGGTGGCTTCCATCAAAATCGTCCATTTTTGTTCTCTGAGGTTCTACTTGATTAAGTTGCGGCTCTAGCGAACCGCAACAGAGGAAAGCCACTAAGTCTTGGGTGCCCAACGGTCTGTTGCTACGCCGGCACTAACACTCAGATGTTCCATGTGGTGATAGTGATCAGAGGACTCATTTCCTTCCTCCACCACCTCAATCTCACAGTAGTAACTACCCGACGCGTAAATGGATTGCACGATTTCGGTTAACCTATCTTCCAGCTGTTTATCAGTCTGATCTGTCGTGGCGATATGGATGCTGTACACGCACGCCTTGTCGTCAAAAAAAATCCTAACGAGTCGCGCACGTTCAGTATTGTGATCCAGAGCTTTGGCAATCACCGCCGCAATGAATTTGTGATCCTCATCAGGGAAGCTTGCTCGAGCTTCAAGGAGTACGCGGTGCTTACCAACCGTAAACCATTCTGAGTGGAAACCTTCAACTGGCATGTGAATCTCCTTGTAAAACATGCAGGAGATCGCTTTATAAAGCCTTTACAACGTTTTTTCGAGCCTCTTCAAGGGAATCACGCTGCTTCGTCTCTACGACGGCCTCAAGGGCTAGGTACGGGCCGCTCGTTCTAGATGCATGAGAGCCAGCTCAAGGATCGCTTCCTCTACTTCGGGCTGGATCACACCTTCTACGTCCATAGGCAAGAATGGCCGCCCCGGAATATCACCCCACAGGTGAGGGAAGTCGGATTTCTCCCCACCGAAGTGCATCATCGCCGCGTAGGGTTTGTTGCTGCCGACCAGCGCTGAGCTGTCGGTTGCGAGGCTGGTGACCGAGGCCGCCAACCCGGCGGCGCTGATTTGCAACATCTGGCCGGGCCAGTTGCCGCTTTTCGCCCGGCGCTCGGTAGTTGTGTCCGACAGGTCGGCCCAGTCTGGCCGCCCCTCGTTCTCAAAGTTTTCCTCTGTTTGGCTGAGCAGCTCGGCGGCAATGCCGCGCATCAACGGCGCCAGTTCGCCGACGGCCCATTCGACTTTGCGCAACGCGTCCTGCAGGCGCTGGTGATCCAACTCAACGGTGAACATGTTGTGCTCCTATGCGGCCGCTTCTTTGCGTTTCAACGCCTCGGCCAAACCGGCGCCCGGCGCGTGGTTGAAGCCCGGATCGGTGCGGAAGGTGGTCGCCCGGCCCTCGGCGGCGGTAGTGCGCAGGCCGGTGACCGTGGCCGTTCTGATTTCGCCGGTACGTTTGTCTATTCCGGTCTCGACAGTTTCGGTGAACATCCGCCCCGCGCTCGATACGACGGTGAGGCCCCGGCGCTTGACGGCCACCTCGGTCAAAGCGACCACGCGGCAACGGCAGTTGAAGCCGTTGGGCGGGAAGATCGCCGACCAGATGGGGTCATCGTGGCGGAACACCTGGCCGTGGAGCGCCCGGTGGCTTGGCCGGGTCTTGCCGTCCAGAATGGAGACGTACATCCAATACGGGTGCGTGTCGGCAGTCTGCTCCATGTCGGCCTTGCGGCCGGCCATGTAGGCGCTTTGCAGGTTGGTCTGATAAATCGTCTTGAGCCGGCGCGGGCTGCCGAGTTGCACCAGTTCCCCGACGCCGTCGCTGTCCACAATGACCTGTTGCCCCCACCAGCCTTGGGCTTCCAGGGTCGGCTGCATGTTTGCGGTGAACTGTTTGAGGGTTTGGCCGTTCTGCAGCGCAGCTTCCAGTGCGGCCCGAATATCAGACAACAGATCGAGGCGCATGGCCTTCGCCACGGTGAAGGCCTGGTCATGCGCCTGGTCGAGCATGTCTTGCCAATTCCAGGTGACCGCGTAGCCCTTGAACTTGAGGTAGGCAATGGCCTTCGCCGGCTCAAGTCCGAAGACGGTTTTGAGGTCGGCCGGGTTGAGGCGCTTCTCTGCGGCGGCCATGTCAGTCCTCCCGGTCGGCGCGGGCGCTCAGGCGGCCCCAGGTATCGGCGATGAACAACAGATTGGCGAGCTGCTCCTGGAGCGCTTGGTCATCCATTTGCGGGAACGCCTCGGCTAACAGGCCGAGGGCCTCTGAGCCATCGCGGGCGCGCTGCAGCGCTTCAATGAACGGGGCCGCGGCCTGTTCGGCCTGTTGTTGCAGCACTTCGGCGGGCAGGCCATTGATGGCCTGATCGAGGGCGATCTGGTCCAGCAGCGGCCGCACGGTTGCCTCGGCGAAGTCCGGCGAGTCAGCGGCGGTCGGCGCCGTTGCGAGATCACCGTCCTGCAGGTTGTAGGTGCGCTTCCAGTACGCGTCGGTGAACTTCACGCCGGACTCGGTCAATGCCTTGTCGCGCTGGGCCAGGGTCTTGTCGATTTCCTCCTGTTCCCACAACTCATACAGCGGCGCGGCGACGTCGGCGCCGAAGTTGAGGTCCACGACCAGGCGAATGCAGGCGTTCAACGCGGCGGCAACGATGCCGGCGTCGCCGTCGCGGATATCTTTGGTGACCTCGGCGCCGGCTGTGGCGCTGGCGCGGTTGCTGTCCTTCTCGGTGGTCTGGTTTTGCCCGAGCATGGCCACGTTGATTTCGCTGCGGCAGTACTCCAGCAGTTCACGGTAGACCTCGGCGCTGCCGGCTTTGCCCGCCGCCTCGATAATCTGCACGCTGGAATCGTCCGGGATGGCCGCAACGGCGTCCTGCACCATGGCCTCCAGGCTATCGAGCAGCAAATCGGTTTCGCCGTCGTTGGCGCCGCGTGGGTGTTTGCCGATGACCCACGGGCTGCCGTACTTCTCGGTGAACTGCACCCAAAACTTCAGGCCGCCTTTCATGAAGGTCGCCGGCCAAAAGCACATGCTGAGGTCCGGGAAGCCGTAGGGGTTGGCGTAGGTCGCGTCTTGCCGGGCAACGATAAAGCGTTGCGGGTCGTACAGTTCGCCGTCCTGGCCAGCTTCTTTCGAGCGAAAGCGCAGCGCGTTGTCCTTGTCGTAGAAGAACCATTCGGCGGGCTTGCCGAGCAGGTCTTGCGGCACCAGGTGCATGCCCAGCGGCTGCCACATCAGCTCGACGGGCTGGTAACCGAACAATGGCGCATCGAGCAATTCGCGGATAATGCGGTCCAGGTCCAGGTCGGTGAGCCAATCGCGAATGAAACGCTCGACTTTGGGCGGCGCGTCGCCGCGTTTGATGCCGCGCTCCAGGGAAAGCACCGAGGCCTTACGGCGGCGAACGTTGCCGCCGACCAACGCCGAGCTGCGCAGGTCGCGGTAAACCGTGATGTCTTTGCCCTGCGCCTTGAGGATGGGGTCGGGATTCGGCAGGTTGGCCCCGCTGAAGCCGCCCGCGTCTGAGCGGCTGCGGGTGGCAATGTGTTGGTTGAGTGTTGTGCTGCGCTTGGCCTCGGCAAAGCTGACGAATTCGGTGGGGCTGACCCACAGGCCTCTCTTGTTCATGCGTACCCCTGGGTGATGCGTTTGCCCTGGCGCGGGCGGCGTGATTTGACGGAGACCGGGCCGGCGGAAACCTCCAACGTCGCAAAGTTCGCCAACGCGCCGGCCCCGGCGAAGTCGCCGTGGCGGTAGAGGTCCGGGTCTTTGAGGTCTTGGGAACGGGCTTTAACAATCATCGGAATGCCGTCCACCATTTCGATAGCCCGCACGTCCTGGTGCAGCGAATCATCGAGCGGAAGAGTGATGGTCGAATCTTCGAACAATTGCACAAACTTCGGCATCCAGGCGCCGTACCAGGCGCGGCTGATCTTTACCTGTTGAATGCGGTTGCGGCCGAACTCGTCCGCCGTTTCTTCGGCGAGCGTTTCGCCGCTGCCGGTGGCGTCCAATGCGGCGCCGACAAAACGCGGCAGGCCGCGCAGGATGTAAAACAGCACCTGCTTTTGTTGCCGGGTCGGGACCTTGTGCATCTCGATGACAAATGGAATGTCACGGTGGCGAACCTGATCGACCGACATCGGGCAGATGATGGAAAAGTCCCGGTGCCGGGCGTAGTCCATGCCCAAGAAATGCCGCAGGTCGGGCGCCAATGCCTGTTGCATCAGGGGCGTTAGGTAGCGCCCGATCCAGTCATCGACATAGGCTTCGCGGCGGTAGACCGGCTCCAGGGTGAAGTCATCATCCAGCGCCAGGCGCAGCACTGTACGGCCGGGGCGCATGGCTTCATCGATCCACACGCCGGGGATGCAGACGCCGTTGCCGTCGCGGGGGATAGCGTCCAGCTCTTCGCGCATTTGCGCCTTGCGCGGGCCGTAGGCGTTGCGGATCTTCTTGTACCAGGCCTCTTTGTCTTCGGCCGTGGCTTGCTTGTCGGCCATGAAGCAGACCCGCTCAAACAGGCCGTTGGCGACGGCGTCGTCGAAGGTGGCCCGGTAGACCTGGGCGCTGTCGCCGTAACGCTTGTCGCGGATGTCGCTGACCATCTGGTTGAACGGGTTGGATTTGCCGTTGTGGGTGCTGATGATGACGATGCGTCCGCCCCAAATCAGCAGCGCCGTAGCGGCATCGAGCACGGCCGAAACGTCACGGTGAAACGCCGCCTCGTCGATGATCACTTTGCCCTGCAAACCGCGCACGCCGGCCGGGTTGCTGGACAGCGCGACGATTTTGAACCTCGAGGCGTAGCGGATGCGGTAGGCGTTGATTTGCCGGGTGTTGCCGGCCTCGTCCTGGTCATCGAACAAAAACTCTTCGATTTCACTGACGCCGGATGCCTGAGCCTCGGCCATCACGCGGCTGAATTTGGCGCAGTAGCCGATGAACTCCAGGCCTTTTTCCTTGGTGTCGCCGATGTAGAAGCAGTCCATGCCGCCCGCGACTTTTTGCGAGGCGGCGGTGATGACCGAGTCCAATGCCTCGGCGAAGGTGATGCCGGTGCGCCGGCCTTTCTCACACAGCTTGATCTGCGCGTCGATGCCCAACCATTCCGATTGATGGGCCATCAAGATCCCTTCGTCCAGCGGGTTGTAACCCGCCGGAATCTCCCGGACGCTCGGCGGCAGCTCCTCCCACTCTACGACGCGCAGCGTACTGGATGAGGGTTTCATTGCTTCACGCCCAGGAATTTCTGGCGCCAGAACAGGGCCTGGTCTTCGGTCATGCCTTTGGCCTTCACGGCGTTATCCAACTCGGCGGCCTGCTCGCGTAGCAGTCGTTCGCGGGCCGCTTTCTCGATGGTTTGGCGCTCTTTCACGCTCATCGTCCGTGCCTCCATGGTGGCCTTGGCGGCGCGCGCCAACGCGGACACTTCGGCAATGGTGACCTCGTCTTTCTCATGGGCGCCCATGGCGGCCTGATAGGTAAGCGTCGAGATCGCTTCCACCAGCAGCGCGCCGGTCTTGTCCGAAGAGTCTTCGCCGAAGGCCCCTACAAAGGCCTCGGCCATTTCGCGTTGTTGGCGGGCCTTGTCGGTGAGTTCATCGAAGCCCAACTTGAAGCGGCCCAACGCGCTGCGGCTCGGGGCTTTCTCGTTGGGGAAGCGCGTCTGGATATCGGCCAACATGTCATCCAGGGTCATGCGGTCTTCACGCAACAGCTTCTGGATGTACGCCTTGACCATCGGCGGCAGACGGTTGATGGATGACTTGCCCGCCATGGTTATGCCCCCGGCCGTTTGATGCCGGGGACGCGGGCGCGCCCGGCCGCAATGTCCTGGCCGCGCTCGGTGAGCGTTGCCACCAGCACCGGGCCAACATCGGCCAGGGTCAACGCGCCTTGCTCTGCCAGCCAGTGCAGCTCGGTTTTCACCTGGTCACGGCTGAGGGTGTGCCCGTAGTTGTCCAGCGCCATGGTCAGTACGGAGCTATTGGCGCGGTAGCCGGTCATCTCGACGAGCAGGCGCAGGATCACCAGGCGGTAATCCTGGCGCAAAAAGTCGGCGTATTCGGTCATGTTTTTTCTCGCAGCAGGTAATCATTGATCCGGTCCAGCGAACGGGCTAAAGGGCCGAGGGCCTCCTTAACCCCAGAGAGTTCAGCGCGTACCGCCTTCATGTCGCCGAGCAGATCCGTGACGGCGGTCTGGTCAGGCAGGTGGCGCACGTGTTCTTCCAGGGCGACGATACGGGTGCGCAGTTCCAGGAGTTCCTGAGCGCTGGCGGCTTGTCGCTTGGTCATCCAGGTGTAAATGCTGAGCACTGTGAGCATCAGCCACTGAACGGTTTGGAAGCCGAAGTTCAGCTCGTTCAAGTTCATTCAAAACCCCGCGTTGCCAAGTGTTCCAAGGCGTCTATGCAATCAAGACAATGTTCGGTGCCGGGCTCGGCCTGGCGGCGGTCTTCAGGGATCGCATCGCCGCACTCTTCGCAGCGATAAACCGACCGGCCGGAGCCTCGTCGCAGGGCGCTGTTGCGGACGCGCAACTCCGAAGCGCTGATGTCGTCATCTGTAGCGTGCTCAGCTACATCCATAGGGCGTCAGTCCTTTTCCTGGAGGTCGAGCAAGGCGTTGAGTTGCGCGAAATTGGTTCGGGCCCACAGGCCGTAGTCCTGGGCGTGGGCCAAGATGTCGGCCGGAGTGACGCCGCTTTCCAATAGTTCGGCGTCAGTGCCGGCGGCGGGCCGGGCCGCTTCTTCAACAGCGGCGGCAACGGCGCCCGGTCTTGGGGCGGGCACGCCGAGGGCGGCGTTGAAGTCGCGCAGCCAACCAGCAGTGAACACGCAACGAGGAATAGGCTGAGCCGCCGCGCCGGGCGCCGGCCGGTATTGGGTCGTGACATGGGGGATACGCTCCTGCAGTTGTTGTTTCTCGTTGGCGTGCTGAGTCATGAAATCGAACAACAACGACTCGCTTTGTTGGGCGCGGGAGACCTGTTGCAGAAGCAGCACCCGGTTGGCTTGTTCTGCGGCCAGGGCTTGGGCCGAATGTGTGCTCTGAAGATTGGCCAGCGCGGTATCGCCCAGTGCGGCGGCGTACCGATAGCCAAACCCATAGGCGATGGAGCCGGCGGCCGCCGCGCTGACCACGCAGGCCAACAGGGCAACGGTCAGCCCCGACGGTAGCGGCCATGGCAATCGGTCAAGCGCGGCCATGGTGTTGCCTCATACGGTTGCGGGATTTGCGCGCCCGGCGTTTTGCCGCCGCGATGCCGGTCTTGCCGTGACGGTACGGCGGGATGACTGTGGGGTTAATCCAGCTGCCGGCTGCCGCGATGGGAACGGTCCAGCGGTAGGCTCCCAACAGGCCTGCGAGGAAGGCGGCAAAGGTTCGGCCAAACAGGTTCAGTTTCATGGCTGAACCTCTTGAGGGGGGCCTTGCCTGATCAGCCGGGCAACGAACAGGATCAGCCCCAACGCGCTGTTGCAGGCGGCGTAAGCCCTGTCCGAAAGCTGCGCCTGCCACAAGGGCAGGATTTCAAGTTGGGCGAAGCCAAGGAGCGCAATCAGCACGCCGAGTTGGACGCTGTAAAGCTTGTAGCAGCAACGCCAATCGCAGATCAGCTTCATGCCGGCACCTCGCCCTTGCCGTGCACGATGCCACGTTCAACCCCCGCCAGTGCCAATCCGTCGGCAACGATTGCGTCGCCGTACCATTGGCCGCCTGGCAAAGGGCCGGGGCCGTTTTCATGGCGGATGATGGCAAGCACCAGGGCGCGCATGGTGTCGTACTGGTAGACGTCCAAACCTTCGAAGCCAGGATCGACCGCCAGGACGCTGGCTACGGCGGCGGCGTATGCGTCGGTGTTGTTTTCGGTTGCCGGGGCCCAGCGCTCAATGATCTCGCGAACGCTGTCGATACGGCTGCCGTCAGCGGCCCGGCGTTTGTCCTGGTAGGTGATCAGCACGCGGGCGATGGCGCGGATTCCCCAACGCGGGCCGTTGAACTGGACGAAGTTGGCGTCGGACTGGGCGACGGTCATGCCCTGCCAACGGACGCCTTTAGCGTGGCGGATATTGCCGGGGTTGAAGTTGCGGATGCCGCGAGGGGTTTCGGGTCGCATGGGGCGCCTCCTGTAACGGCGCCGCCAGTTTCGGGCGCCAGAAATACACACGCCGCCATGATGGGCGGCGTGTGTCAGGGGGGCTTTTAATCGGGTTTAAAGAGATTCCATCCGGTCACTCTTTACGCTCGGGGTTGTGGATACTGCTTTCGCGAAAATCAAAGACTTGGGAAACAAACGATTGGAACCAGCCGATCTTTGGTAATTCTTCCTTTTTGAATCCCATTGCACGCATTGTTTCGTTGTGACAGATGATGTTTAAAACATGCATCACGGGGGGCTCTTCGGCCTCAATGCTCAGTCGGGCCTCTGCGACCTCAAGTAATCGCTCTTCCGACTCATTCCCAAGCATGCGTTTTTCTAAATCAACGTACCGGCGCATGAAGTCCGCGTGAGCGCGTCCGCGTTGAGCACTTCCAACAACTAGGTTAATGGATGAGACAACGGTCACCGTGGCAGATGCCACCAAGGCCACATTCTTCGCGTTATCCTCAAGTACGCCGTAAATCGCAGCGGATCCGAAAATCAAAGACAGCATGTTGGAAAATTGATCCAGCCTGTCATAGAAGGCTCGACGGCGTTGGTGATACCGGATTGAGCGGCGCACACTAAACAGGGTGGCCCACCAGCGATCCGAAAGATCAGCCGTTGTCTCTCCCATCACCATTTCCTCTGTCGGGCCGTGGTGGGGGTGAGAGAGTATCTACCACTTCAGGAAACCCCCGGTCTCTGTAGTTTTCGAAGCCATCGCGACTGCCTTCCCCTTTGTCCCGATTGTTGTTGAGACCGTCGCTGTCGTCTCGGCGGCCACGGTCTCTGCTGTGATCATCTCTATCCCTTCTCATTTTTGACTCCTTGCTATGTGTTGTGTTTTTGGCAGTTGTCAGGAGCACTTTTCGGCCCCTTTTATTTTGAAACAGTCCGGCCAGAATCCGGTCCCCGTTATCGGTGGCATTGATAACCCGGCCCTGTCCGTGGCTCAAATTTTTGTCTTACAGTCCTTCGGCAAGGGAACCTCGACCAGCTCTTGCGTCTTCGGGTCAAGGGCGTAGGTGGTTAGACAATTGCCGTCACCGCCTTTTGCGTCCTGTGCACTTGCAGGTTGAGCATCTGTTAGGCACTGCGCTCGACTCGATTGATAGCTTTCGAGGGCTCCTTTGATGGCGCCGGGGCTCGACTCTTTGCCGCCTTTGGTGGCAGCGGCGAGCTGGGATGTCCACCAGCTTTGCGCGAATACGCCCGCGGCCCCACAGCTACCCAGGGGTTCGAAAACTGAGCCCCCAAACTGATTTTTGCCCTCGGTGGCTAACGCCGTGAACCTTTTGCTTTGTGCGTTTACTACGGCAAGGTCTCCGCCTTGTAGTACGGCGACGGCATTTGCCATTGCCTTATCCAATTCGCTCAAATAACGGGAGGCGCTTTCAAATGCTTCCGAGCCCTTCTGGCCGGGGGCTGCGGCGAATACGAATGCGGACATTGACTGGGTCAATAATCCGATTCCAATGCACTTCAAATAGTGCTTCATAAGATGCCTATTGCCCCCCGAGTCGCTTTTTAATCGCATCGCCAAGCTCGTCACCGTGAAACAGCCACCAGTCCTTGAATCCCGCCCAGAGGATAGCGCCGAAAAAAACTATCGCGCCGGCACATGCACCCAATTCGAAAAAACGGAAGGCATCAATCACGGTCGTTTTTTCCTGAATTTGAATCAGCATTCCCCAAGTACACAAGAGCGCGAAGAAATATCGGCCCATACGATCCTTCCACGCGCGTTCTCTCAACGCTTCCCGGCAGTGTCTACAAATACTGGCGCTCCCTGCGACCAGTCGTGTCTCACAGCTTCCACATGGTTTAACCGATAGCTCTTTAAGCTGTTCAGGCGTTAGGTTTAGGCTCGGCTTTTCGTAATAATCCCTCATCGCAACTCTGTTGTTTTGCCCTTCAACGTGCATCTCCCCACCTCATTCCTTCGTATGAAAATCCCTACCCGCTACGCGGTTACCTGAGCCAGTCACTGTGGTGTTAGTTGACGCCTGTGCCCCCACGGCGTCGCCTGGCTCGCCCAAGATCATGCTGGCAAGCATTCTTTTTTTGCTGGCCGCGTCTAATGCGCGGTATCCATCAAGCAGCATTTGTTCATCTGCCGCCAACTGCGATTTTTCAGCCTGAACGCGTTCTTCATTCAAGAGGACACGTAAGGCTGCGTCCTGCTGCGCCTCAGTGCTGCGCCTGAACTGATCGAGGAACAACCGCTCCCTCATCGTCGGCGACGCGGAACCGTGCAACCCCGTTAGAACGTACTGAACGTCTGCGCCGGCTGACGCAAAAGCTACCAGCACTTCCATTCCCGGCGACACCGTGCCCCCTTCGTATCGACTCCAGGTTTCCCGGCTGACCCCCGCGACGGCGCTCGCCGCCGCTTGGGTGAGCTTGAGGCGTTTCCGCTCTTCTTTGAGTCGCAAAAAAGGTGATGTATCAGTCACAAAATATCCTTGACGATGTGATGTATAGATCACATAATCATTCGCACATCCAGCCATTATCTTTGCATCACAGGAGCCACCACCATGGCCACCCATGCCAAAGCCCTAACCGCCGACCAGGTGAAAGAAAACTTTCGCCGGGTAGGCAAAACCATCACCCAATGGGCTATCGAAAACGGTTACACCCGCAATGAGGTCTATCGCGTCCTCAACGGCCAAGCCAAAGCCAACTATGGCAAGGCCCATGACATTGCGGTGAAGCTCGGTCTCAAACCTTCCGCAGCGTTGGCAGCGTAATGGCTACCTTGCTGATGAAGTTAAACGGGCGCTTCTCGCGTCAGCCAACTGGTCACATAGCCATACCAGCGTTCTTGCCGCTTCAGCGTCTATCGACTGCCCAGGCCAGCGCACAGGCCGCAGTGCCTGCTCAATGCACTCTGGCGCTACAACCCCGGCAACTTCCAACGCTGCGGCAAGGCGTAACCAGCCCTGCGCCAGGGCGTTCACTTGAGCTTCAAGCTTCTCGATGCGGTTGGTCATTTCTCATGTCCATGTTGGGGAATGTACCCGAAAAGATTGCGCCTGGAGTAATCCTTTTGCCTATGTGCAAAGGCGCGGTTTGTTTGGAAAACGCTCTAGCGGGGGCTTTCCAATGAGCCGCCGCCGCTGGAAGACCCTCCAGCCAACCTCATTGCGCCACGCGCTAGAGCTGTGCAAGGACTTTGCGCGGGAAACCCACAACAAAAGCGTGGAGCGAATCGCGGATGAGATGGGCGTGGCTGATCACTGGTCAGTTTACAAATGGCTACAAACTGGCCGCATGCCGGCCAATTTGATCCGCCCTTACGAACGGGCTTGTGGCTGTGATTACGTCACCCGGTGGATCGCCGCCAGCGCCGGCCGGCTGACCATTGATATCCCAACCGGCCGCAACTGCGATGCCCAGGATATGCAGGCGCTTCAAGAGCTGCTCACTACCGCCGCCGGAAAGTTGTTGGCGTTCTACACAAAGAACAGCGACACCGAGGAAACCTTGGCGGCAATACAAGCCGCAATGGAAGCGCTCGCTTGGCACCGGGGCAACGTCAGCCAAACCCAACACCCACAACTTGAACTGGAGGGGCAGCCATGAGCCGCACCGTCTCAGCCGCAGCACGTGTGTTGCGTGTGCTCAAGGCTTTGAAGGGCCACACCGTGACTGGCCTCAGCAACACCGAGCTGGCCCATCTCACGCAGGACAGCCCGAGCAATATCACCCGCGCCATGCAGACCCTCATTGAGGAAGGGCTTGCGGTGAAGCTCGATAACGGTCGGTTCGCTCATTCAGTGGGCGTGCTGCAAATCGCCCAGGCCCACGCCGAGCATATGGCCCGTCTGACCAACCGCATGCAGGAAATCAATCAGCGCATTGCCGCTGGCTCGATGAACTAAGGAGAACCCCATGGCTCGCACCAAAAACCAACCCGTAGACGCCGCTGAGTTGCCCGTTCTGGACGGTGAAACCTTGACCGCGAACCAGAACGCGATGACGTCAATCCTGGCCTCGCACAGCGATGAACGTGATCTGGTCAATCAACTGCTCGGCCAGGCTCAGATGGCCGAATCTTTTGCGAAATTTTCGCTGACGGTCAGCACTTCAAAACTTGCTTACGTCAAGGAAACCAAGCTTTACCGGGGCTTGAGCGGGAAAGTAAGTGCTGACGGTCAGCAGTTTACCGGCACCTGGGACGAATTTTGTTCGCTACTTGGCCGCTCTCGCCAGCAGGTGGATGAGGATATCGCCAACTTGCGCACGCTCGGCGAAGAGGCGCTCGAATCCATGAGCCGCATGGGCATCGGCTACCGCGAACTGCGCCAATACCGGCGCCTGCCGGAAGATCAAAAAACAGCCCTGATCGAAATCGCCAAGACTGGCGACAAAGAGGCGTTTGTCGATTTGGCCGAGGAGATCATCGCCAAACACGCCAAGGAAAAAGAAGAACTGACCCAGCGGCTGGACGAAACCAACGCCGACTATGAAGCGCAAAGCGAGGTTATGGCGAAGAAGACCAAAGAGCTGGACAGCACAAAACAGGAACTTTCGAAACACCGCAAACGCATCCAATCCGCCACGCCGGACGAGGTTATCAAGGACCTGCGTGCTGAACTTGTCGGCGTTCAGTTTGAGGTTGAGGCGAAGATCTTGGGAGAGCTGCGCGAAGGCTTTTCCCTAATGGCCGAACACGGCGCCGCAAACGGCGTTGATCACCGGGCCTACAAGGCCGATTTGATCCGGCAGCTGGAAATCACGCTGGCCACCATCCGTAGCGAATTTAACCTCCCCGAACACGCCGAGGGCGGCGCCCCTGTGTGGATGACGGCGGCCGAGGCTTAACCCATGAACCCGGTACAGATCCAGCAGTTGGCCCAAATCGCCCAACGCGCCGAGAACGCCCCACACGGCCAGCGTACCGCCGTTTACCAGGCGGGTGCGGCCGAGCTGGGTGTGTCCCTTCAAACCCTGCAGCGCAAGCTGAAGGAGATCCGCGTGACGAAGCCCCGCAAACGTCGTAGTGATGCCGGCTGCAGCGCGCTGCCCATTGAAGAGGCGCGGATGATATCTGCCGTGCTGCTCGAATCGATCCGCGCCAACAATAAGCAGCTGTCTACCATCGAGCGGGCAGTTGAACGTCTGCGCAGCAACAACTTGATCGTGGCCGGCCGGGTGGACGAACAAACGGGGCTGTTCCGCCCGTTGACCGGCGGCGCAATCAACCGGGCTTTACGGGCTTACAAGTTGCACCCCGAACAACTGCTACACGATGCCCCGGCGGTCTCGCTGGCCAGCAAGCACCCCAACCACGTTTGGCAGGTGGACGCGTCAATCTCGACTCAGTTCTACCTGGCCGATGACGGGGCGCGGGCGATGAACAAGGCCGAGTTCTACGACGGTAAGCCCGGCAATCTCAAAAAGATTGAGCGCCAGCGCCTGTGGCGGTACGTGATCACCGACCATACCAGCGGCACCCTGTACGTGGAATATGTCCTGGGCGCCGAGTCGGCCGAGAACCTGTGCAACGTTTTGATCAACGCCATGCAAAAGCGCGGCGAATCAGATCCGTTCCACGGCGTGCCGTGGGTGCTGATGACTGACCCCGGGGCGGCCATGACCAGCGGTATTTTCCGCAACCTGTGCCGTGCCATGTCCATTGACCTGATCATCAACCAGGTCGGCAATGCGCGGGCAAAGGGCCAAGTTGAGCAGGCGCACAACATCGTCGAGCGCGAATTTGAAAGCGCCCTCAAGTTTCAGGCCGCTGAGAGCCTGGAGCAGATCAACGCGTGGGCCGGCAAGTGGATGCGTTATTTCAACGCCACCTCCATTCATACCCGCACCCGGCGCACACGCTACGGCGTCTGGCAGATGATCCGGCAGGAACAATTGCGGCTAGCGCCCGGCGTCGAGGTTTGCCGCGAGTTGGCGGTCAGCACGCCGGAATACCGCAAGGTCAGCAATCTGCTGCGGGTTTCGTTCCGGGGGGCTCAGTTCGATGTCAGCTCGGTGCCAAGCGTAATGGTCGGCGAAAAGCTGCTGATCACTCGCAACTGCTGGCGCGACAAGGACACGGCCATTGCCGTCCTTGTTGGGGAAGACGGCCGCGAAAATTACCACGTCATCGAGCGTATTGGGGTGGATGAATTCGGCTTCGCCGAGACCTCCGCCACCATCGGCGAAACGTACAAGCATCACGCCGAAACGCCGGCCCAACTGTCGCGCAAGGTGTTGGAGCAAATCGCAACCGGCACCGCAAATCAGGCGGACGCCGAGGCGGCCCGCAAGGCCAAGGCGGTTCCGTTCGGCGGCCTGATTGATCCGCACAAACACGTTACCGACACCGTGCTGCCGGCCTACATGCCACGGCGCGGCACCAGCCTTAACGTCAACGCCCCAACCGTCGAGGTTGCCCCGCTCAGTCATGTTGAAGCCGCGAAGCTGCTGCGCCCGCGCCTGGGCAACCTCTGGACGGCGCAAACGTTCGGTTGGCTGCTGCAGCGTTACCCGGAAGGAGTTCCCGAAGAGCAGCTCGATGCCGTCGAGGCTGAGCTGAAACGGCCCGTTGAGGTCATGCGCAAACCGTTCAGCCTGGTGCTGGCAGCGGTTGGAGGTGAGTGATGTTGAAGCTTAAGAAAATCCTACAGGAGGTGGGCCGCCCTCAATCGGCCTTGGCCGAATCACTGAGCCTCAGCGGCGCCACGGTCGCCCAGTTGCTGAACCACGGCCATTGGCCGCGCAGCCTGGACAGCGAAGAACTACAGGGGCGCATCCGCGTGTTCCTGACCGAATCCGGCGCCAATGACGCCGATATCGCCAACGCTTTTGAAGAAGTGGACCCGCCGTGCGCCAACACGGCAGGTCCGGCCCTTAAAAAAGAGCCGTCCGGGGAGGACGAACCTATGTTACTGCCAAAACAGACCATTCAGCCAAGTACTCGTAAAGCCTTTGGCTTGTTTCGCGACCCGTTTGATGAATTGCAGTGCGCCCAGGACATGTGGGTCAGCCCGGATATTCGCTATGTCCGGGAGGTGATGTACCAGACTGCGCGCCACGGCGGCTTCCTCGCGGTGGAGGGGGAATCGGGCGCGGGCAAAAGCACGCTTCGCCGTGACCTGGTGAACCGCATTGCCGAGAACAACGACCCGGTGATCATCATCGAGCCCTATGTGTTGGCCTCCGAGGACAACGACGCCAAGGGCAAATCCTTGAAAAGCACCCACATAGCCGAATCGATGATGGCGGCCGTAGCGCCCCTCGCTAAGCCCAAGAGCAGCCCGGAGGCGCGCTTCGCCCAGTTACATAAAGCGTTGAAGGAGTCCCATGCTGCCGGCTACCGCCACTGCCTGGTGATTGAAGAGGCCCACAGCCTGCCGATTCCGACGCTCAAGCATCTCAAGCGCATCCTGGAGTTGGAGGTCGGGTTCACCAAACTCGTCAGCATCATCATGATCGGCCAGCCGGAGTTGGGCGTGAAACTCAGCGAACGCAACGCCGATGTGCGTGAGGTTGTGCAGCGTTGCGAACGAGTCACGTTGACGCCGGTTGATACCTCCCGGCTGGAAGAGTTCTTGAAGTTCCGCTTCGACCGGGCCGGCAAAGCGCTCGCCGAGGTCATTGACGAGGGCGGCATTCAGGCAATTGCTGCGCGCCTGTCCCAGCCCAAGCGTAGCGGCGGCCGGGACGAAACGGTGTCGCTGCTTTACCCCCTGGCTATTGGCAATCTGATGATCGCAGCGATGAATCTGGCTGCCCAATTGGGCGTACCAATTGTCACCGCTGATGTAGTGAAGGGGGTGTGAAATGGCCGCCCTACATCTGGTACCGCCAGCCCTGGCACGGCCGCTGAGCATCCTCACCGAAGATTTTCCGAAGAAGCTGGCCACCTTCAACGATCTGACCCGCGACATGCGTGAGGCCGGGATCGTGATCAAGGCGTTGGTACTCGCGGATAACAAGATTTTTGTTTCCCCCGATAGCCTCGAACTTCTGGCGCGGCGCTTTGGGCATGAACTTCGCGGGATGCGCTGCAACGTCGAGGGGCGACTTGCGCGCAACACAGCTTCGATTCGGGGCGTAGGCGTTGTCTGGTTCACCCTGGTCAAGGAGCAGGACAAATGAGCCTGTCACTGAATGCATCAATTGAGGCCTTGCAAGACGCGGTATGGGCGGAGCTGCCAACCATGTCCTGGGCAGACGCAATGAAGCACGTTTCAACGGTGCTCGAGCATGTGCATCGCCCATCCGTGCCGGCCGAGCATCTGTCGGCGGCCAGCGCCGCCATAGCTGAAAGCCGTTTTTACGATGCCGGTCGGCATCTTCGCCGGGCATTGATTGCTTTGGACATTCGTACCGGCGAACGCGTTGTACGTCAGGCCGAACTCTTGGACGCCTTCGACCAGGCCCACGCGGTAATGCCGTTCCTATGGCTGGAGATTGGCTACAACCGGGTCAGCGACTGGGCCGTCACCGTTTACGACAAAGCCGGCGGCACAGAGCGCGTGGTCGTGCAGTCCAGTGGTTTGGGCGCTGATGAAACTTGCGGGCGCGCTGCACAGCAGCTCCGCCAACTTCTGGAGGAAAAGACCAATGACCAATAACGACGTTCTGCAAGTCCCACTCGGCTACCGCGTCGACGCCCTCGGGCGCATGGTGCCCGAGGCCTCCATCAAGCCTACGGATCTGTTGCGCGACAAGGTGGTGATTGAAGCCGTTGACCAGGCCATGGCCATCAGTGCAATGTTGGTGAATTTCAAAGCGCACGTTTTCGGTGAAATTGACGCGCTGCTGCAGATCAGCAAGGAGCAATACGGCGTTGTGTCGCGTGGCACGAAGGGCAATCTGACCCTGATCAGCTTCGACGGGCGCTACAAGCTGATGCGCGCCAATCAGGATCAGATCGAGTTCAACGAGCACCTGCAGTCTGCCAAGGCGCTGCTCGATGAATGCGCGCATGAGTGGACGGCCAACTCCCACCCCGGCGTCAAAGTGTTGATCAATGACGCGTTCCGGGCTGACCGCAACGGGGAACTGCGTACCGCCCGAATCCTGTCACTACGCCGCCATGACATTGATGATCCGCGCTGGAAAAAGGCGATGGAGGCCATCGGCGATGCGATCCAAGTCGCGGGTAGCCGCAGCTATATCCGCTTTTACAAGCGCGTCGGCGATACCGACCGGTACGAAGCTATCCCTCTTGATTTGGCGGGGGTGTGACGTGGACAACGACCGCACGCTCGAAAAAATCAAAAAATGCCTGGAAATGGCAAAGTCCAAAACCAGCAACCCGAACGAAGCCGAGATCGCACTGCGCCAGGCCCACAAGCTGATGGAGCTGTACAACCTTGAAATGGGCGATGTACTGGCCAGCATGGCGTGCGAAACCAAAATCGCCGCCGGGTCCGACGGCGTGCCGCCAACTTGGCGGGTGCGCTTGGCACATGTGTGCGCCCACGCCTTCGGCACCCGCATGATCATTACGCACGGCTGGCACGGTGGCGGATTTATCTTTGTAGGATGCGCGGCGGCGCCTGAGCTGACCGGCTATGCGTATGAGGTGCTAGTGCGTCAGCTACAGAAGGCCCGCCGGGAATTCCTCTCTCTGCCGAAGCAGAAGCGCTGCAAACGATCCACCAAAGTTGCCAGGGGCGATCATTTCGCCAACGGGTGGATCGATGCGGTGTATCACAAGGTGGATGAGTTCGCGGGCGTTGAGGACAACGTCGCTGAGGCTATCGAGGCCTTCATGGAGAAGCATCACCCGGACCTGGAGCCGGCCGAACTCAAACGCCGCAAGCTTAAAGCCCGCGACGAGGGCGCCGTTTCCGCCGGTTACGCGGCGGGCAAGTCGGCACAGTTGCACCAGGCCGTAGGGCATCAGCCCCGCGCTCTGCTGACGGCGGGGTGCTGATTATGACATCTACAAGCACAGGCAAACTCGCGTCCGGGGTGTTGGAGTTTCGGGCTATTTGCGATCAGTGCGACCGGCCCCGTGCCGTTGGCAGTCACGTGAAGTGCAGCAAGATCCGCCAGCAGATACACGCGGCCCGGAACGAGCGACGCGGCGGCTCGCGTTCTGGAGGTGCCCAATGAAAAAAGCGCCCGCCAACCCGAACCGCCTGCCTTTAATCAAGCTGATCCACGTCGCCCGGCGCGAGCTGCGTATGGATGACGACACCTACCGCCTGATGTTGGCCAGCATGAAGGGGTTGGACGGCGCGACGTCTACCGCTGACTTGAGCGTTCCAAACCTGCTGCGGGTTTTGGAACAGCTCAAACGGCGCGGCTTCACGGTTCGTCCAAGCAAGACCAAACAGCGCCCCATGGCGGCTGACGGGCAGTCGAAGAAGATGCGGTCCCTGTGGCTGGCATTGCACGGCCTCGGCGCGGTGCGTGACTCTTCCGAAGAGGCGCTGGCGAAGTTCGTGCTGAACATGACAGGCGTCGCGGCCCTGCAATGGCTCAACGGCGCGCAAGCCAGTCGGGTGATTGAGAGCCTGAAGCAGTGGCAGCAACGTATCGAGCCGGCTCCGACCGCTGTAAAGGAGGGTGTATGACTGAGTTCAGAAGCAAAGGCCCCGAACTGCTCACGGATCTCACCGAGCACATCGCCGTTGCGCTCGTTGAGCTGGTATCGATGGAGGACGCCGCCGCTCGCCACGTTGCGCAGGAAGTCTCTGACCGCATGGCGGCGCACTGGGGCGGCCAGAACCTCTATTTTCCGATGGGGCTGTCGGTCAAGTTGAGCCGCCGGGATCGCCAGATCTACGACGAATTCAACGGCACCAACCATAGCGAACTGGCGCGCAAGTGGGGGGTGTCGCTTCAGTGGATCTATAAGATCGTCAAGGCGGTCCGAAAGGATGAGATAGCGCGCCGTCAGGTTGATATGTTTGCCTCGCTCAGTGACGATTGAGCGGGGCGTCACCTATTGCACAGGTTGCAACTGAATTTCCATAATCATCCCAACCTGTGCCAGCCTATCCCGGAATAGCCCGGGTTTATCTCACGTTCCCCCTGGTATTTATCTCAGTCCTAAACATCTGACTGTTCGCAGCAGTACAGACCGTGGGAGATTTTACCCCTCCTCCTTTCACCCAAGCGCCGATAAAGAATGCATCTGGCCTAGACCGACGATAGGAACAAGCCTGCGCCTCTGGGTGAACCCTTCAAGTGTTCAAACCTTAGCCCGGAGAGTTTTCAATGGCAATGCCGATTCCCCTCGTCAAGCCGATTGTGGGTGTGGATGTCGCCAAGGATGAGTTGGTGATGTATCACGCCGAAACCGATCAGCTTGAGATAGTCCCCAATAACAAAACCGCGATCAATAAGTGGCTTAAGGCCTTGTCCATGCAGGTGGATATCGCCATTGAGGCCACCAATATCTATCACCTGGAGTTCGCCGATCTGGCTCACAAGGCCGGCTGCGTGATCTACATGGTCGGTGGCTATGAGCTTAGTCACTACCGCAAAGGCGTGAACGTGCGCGCCAAAACCGATGCACTGGATGCTCGCCTGTTGGCCCGTTACCTGAAGAACGAAGGCCAGGAACTGCATCCCTGGAACCCGCCATCGCCCTTGTATCGCCGGCTCGTAAGCCTTTTCCGGCGCCGTGCGGCTGTGGTCCAGGCCCGTGTCAGTCTGAGCCAAAGCTGGGCGAACGAGCCGTTACTCAAAGCCGCGTTCAAACGCCAGATAGGCGCGATGCAACGGCTGGAAACCCTGGTCGAAAAAAAGATCCAGGATGAGCTGAAGGACGCAGGCTTGCTGGGTCAGCTCAAGCGCTGCATGAAAGTT
Source organism: Pseudomonas sp. B21-056 (assembly GCF_026016325.1). Lineage (NCBI taxonomy): Bacteria > Pseudomonadati > Pseudomonadota > Gammaproteobacteria > Pseudomonadales > Pseudomonadaceae > Pseudomonas > Pseudomonas sp. B21-056. The sequence continues at coordinate 4,137,210 of NZ_CP087203.1, read as the reverse complement.
GAAGGCATTGGCCTGTTGACCGGCGCCCGGTTGCTCACCTCGTTTCAGCGGGGGGATTTCAAAAATGCCGATGCCTTCATCGCTTTTCTGGGGCTGGACCTGCGCATATCGCAATCAGGGCGAAAACAGGGTCGCCGCTGCTTGACCAAACGAGGTGATCCAGAAGCTCGCCGACTGCTGCACAACGCAGCGATGTCGGCAAGGCGCACGGAGCGATGGAAGGGGTTCTATGAGGCGTTATTAGCCCGGGGGATGAGTACAACTCAGGCCATGGTGGCGCTGTCGCGCAAGCTTGCCCGCGTAGTATTCGCTCTGCTGCAGAATCAGAGCGAATACCTGCCAGAAAGGCATTTGAAGGCTAGTCATGCACCATAGAATCTCCCACAATGGATCTTCAGTGGGCTCGATATCCGCAGCACACCCAAACCCTTGTGGGAGCGAGCTTGCTCGCGATAGCGCCATCACTGACTCACCGCACAGCGTCAGGCAACCTGGCAATCACCTTGATCTCGAACTGAAACCCATACAACCACGTCACCCCCACCGCCGTCAGCGTCGGGTGCGGTGCGTTGCCCCAGAATTCAGGCACTACTTTCCAGATGGTCTCGAACTTCGATTCGGGATCGACCATGAAAACGGTGACGTCCACCACATCGTCAAAGGTGCAATCGGCAGCGGCGAGAATTGCCTCCAGGTTCGTGAAGGCACGCCGGACCTGAACCTCCAGGTCGGGTTCCGGTGAACCGTCGTCGGTGCTGCCGACTTGGCCCGAGACGAACAAAAAACCATTGGAGCGGATCGCCGGCGAATATCGATTGCGCTCGTAAAGCGCCTGGCGTCCAGGTGGGAAAACGACATCACGGGGTGTCATGGGAACCTCCATCAGGGATCAAATAGGTCAATCAACGATGAAGTCACTCTAGGGGCTTGTGCCGGGGCGATAAACGCGCAACCTTGGCGATCACTGTTTGTGAAATCCAAACAATCTGATCGATACGCGGAGCAGCAATGGATCGTTTTGACGCGATGCAGGCATTCGTCCGGGTGGTGGAGGCGGGCAGCTTCACCAAGGCCGCCGAAACCTTGCACATGAGCAAGACCACCGTGACCCAACTGGTGCAGCAGTTGGAGGCGCGCCTGCGGGTCAAGTTGCTCAACCGCACGACACGCAAAGTCAACGTCACTGCCCAGGGCGCCGTCTATTACCAACGGGTGCTGCGGCTGCTGGCCGACATGGAGGATGCCGAAACCAGTCTGTCCGAGGCCCAGGCGCTGCCCAGGGGACGGTTGCGGGTAGACGTCCCGAGCCCACTGGCCGCCCTGATCCTGATGCCGGCGCTACCGACCTTCCATGAGCGCTACCCGGACATCCAGATCGACATGGGCGTCAGTGATCGCATCGTCGATATCATCGATGAAAGCGTCGATTGCGTGGTGCGTGGCGGCGAGCTGACGGATCAGTCGCTGATCGCCCGGCGCATCGGTGACCTTGAGCTGGGCGTCTTCGCGGCGCCGAGTTACCTGGCACGTGTCGGCACCCCCGCGCATCCACGCGACCTTGAAGACTCCCAGCATCGCATCGTCGGCTTCCTGTGGGCCCGTACCGGCAAAGCCGTGCCCTATGCCATGCACAACGACAATGAACACCTGCACATCAATGGCCGCTACACCCTGGCTGTCGACGACGGCAACGCCTACCTCGCGGCGGGCCTGGCGGGGCTGGGGGTGCTGTGGCTACCCAAATACATGTCCCGGCCCCACGAAGCGAAAGGCGAACTGGTGCCGCTTTTCCAAACGTGGCGCATAGACCCGATGCCGCTCTACCTGGCGTACCCGCCGAACCGGCACATCAGCGCCCGGTTGAGGGTGTTCATCGAATGGATGGGGAAACTGATGGCGCAACATGCGCCCCTCGCAGACCGCCGAGCTTTGTAAACTGCCGGGACGCGTTATGCACACTGACTTGCGATACCCAAGGAATGCCGAATGATCGCCGAAGGACTCGTTGTACTGCTGGACTATGCACTTTACTTGCTACCGGGCCTCACCCTCCTGGGCCTCTGGTTCGGTCTGACGCCGAAGAGCCAGGTCGGATTGCGCATCGCGATCCTGATCCTGGCGTTCGTGTTGATGCGCGACGCAATGACGCCGCTGCGCATGTGGTTCCTCAATGACGACATGCAAATCGGCTTCCTCGCCAATCCGTTCCTGCTGGCTTCACTGGGAGGGTTGTCGCTGGCGTTGGTCGCGCTGATCCGGCGTTTGTCTGCGCAATTGTGGCAGCTCGTCGTTGTGTTCAAGGGCAACCGACTGGCTGGACTGCTGCTGGGTATCGTCGCGGGGTGCTTGATCGGTTTGCCCTTGCGGCTTTACCAAGGCGTCGAAGCGGGCGTCATTCCAGGCTACTGGACCTGGCTGGCGGGCATGGCGGTATTGGCCTACGGCGCCAACGCGCTGGAAGAAGTGCTGTTTCGCGGATTGCTGCAAGGTTATCTGGAGCAGCACATCAGCGCGTTGCGGGCGGCGTTGACCAGTGCCGTGGCGTTTTCGGCGTGCCATACGTTCCTGGCGCTGAGCGTCACCCAACTCGGTTGGCCCGTCCTGCTGTTTACCCTGATCGAAGGGCTGGCGTGCGGGCTCATTCGCATGCGTTATGGGGTCGTGGCGTCGACTGCCGCCCATGGGACTGCGATATTGCTGATTGCAGTGCCGATGGTGGGGAGTCAGTAAGTTAAACCAGCGGCGGCGGGGGTGGTCGAAGGCTCATATGCTCGATTGCAGAGGAGACACACCATGGACCGATTCACCGGCGGCTGCCTGTGCGGCAACGTTCGCTTCGAAGCGTCGGGACGCCCGTACCGGGTTGGCCTCTGCCACTGTCTCGACTGTCGCAAGCACCATGGCGCGCTTTTTTACGCCGCCGCCATGTTCCCCCAGGACGCGGTGAAAGTCGAAGGTGAAACCCGCGATTACGCCGGTCGCTGCTTTTGCCCCCGCTGCGGCTCGCCGGTCTTTGCCCGCAGCGGTGACGAGATCGAAGTGAACCTGGGAAGCCTGGATGCCCCTGACCAATTGCTGCCTACCTACGAATGCTGGACCGTGCGTCGCGAGGCGTGGCTGCCGGCGTTTCCGTTGACGCGATACGAGCATGACCGGGAGACGAAAGGTCGGTTCGAGGAGTAGGGCGATCAGCCAAACCCGACAATCGCTTTGACCTCGGTGTACTCCTCAAACCCATGAACACCGAATTCCCGACCATTGCCTGAGCGCTTGTAGCCACCGAACGGCGCCAACGGGTTCCACGCCGGGTAGTTCAACAGCACCTGTCCGGCGCGGATGCGCGAGGCCACGGCGCGTACCGCTTCGAGGTCCTGGCCTTGCACATGGGCACCGAGGCCGTAGACGGTGTCGTTCGCGATGGCGATGGCCTCTTCCACTGTGTCATAGGGGATGATGCACAGCACCGGTCCGAAGATCTCCTCCTGGGCAATGTTCATGGCGTTGTCGACGTCCGAGAAAATGGTCGGTCGGGTGTAAAAACCTTTCTCGAAACCTTGCAGGCGTCCTGGTCCGCCGCAGATCAGTTTTGCACCCTCAGACAGGCCCATCTCGATCATGGCCTGCACGCGATCGAACTGAGCTTTGTTGGCGATAGGGCCGAGTACCGTTTCTTCCGATTGTGGATCCCCAACGACGATGGCGTTGGCCGTCGCGGCGGCCAACGCTTCAACTTCCGCCAGCCTGTTGCGGGGCACGATCATCCGGGTCGGCGCACTGCATGACTGGCCGACATTACGGAACGCCGACATCACGCCGGGAGGCACGGCCTTGGCGAAGTCAGTGTCTGGCAGCAGCACATTCGGCGACTTGCCGCCCAGCTCCTGGGTGACGCGTTTAGCCGTGGGGGCGGCAGCCTGGACTACCAGTGCGCCTGCACGGTTGGAGCCGGTGATGGAAATCATGTCGATATCGGGGTGAGCTGCCATGGCCGCGCCGACGTTGACCCCGCTGCCGTTCACAAGGTTGAACACGCCCGGCGGCAGTCCCGCGTCATGCAGCAGTTGGGCGAACAGCAGGGCGCTCAGCGGTGAGAGTTCGCTGGGCTTGAGTACCACCGTGCAACCGGCGGCAATTGCCGGGGCGACTTTGGCAGTGATCTGGTAAAGCGGCCAGTTCCACGGTGTGATAAGGCCGCAGACACCAATGGCCTCGCGTTGAATGGCGGTGCCATTTTCGACCTTCTGAAATTGATACGTGGACAGCACATCACGGGCCACCCGAACGTGTTCGGCGGCCAGCGGCACCTGCATGGACCGTGCGAAACCAATGGCCGCGCCCATCTCCAGCGACAATGCCTGGGCCAGCACTTCCTTGCGCTCCAGGATCAGCTCATGAATTTTTCCCAGGATCGAAACGCGGGTTTCCACCGAGGTGGCGGACCAATCGGCAAACGCGGTGCGCGCGGCCGCCACTGCCCGGTCGACGTCTTCGGTGGAACCCCGAGCGACTTCGGCGATCACTTCCTCGGTCGCCGGATTGAACACCTGTTGTGTAACCAGGTGGTCCGGCGACGACCACATGCCATTGATATAAAACTGCCGACACATTTGCGGGTCGACGCTGTAGGGGTTCGAAGATTGGGTCGTCATGCAATGGGCTCCCATTGAGTGGTGAAAGCACTGCCAGCAGCAGATCGTGGTGTCGTCTCTGCTCAATAAACTAGCAAAGCGGCCCTGATGGGGTATGCCGTTCTTGAGGTTGGCGAAGGAGAATCTGCTGTATATCGCGTCAACTTTACGAGAACGTAATGCAGACCGATTCGAGACAGCGCTGCGCCAGGATCACGCGCTTGCTGCATGGGGCGTTGCCAGCATCAGCCGGCATTCAACGGACAAGGCCACCCGTGATATTTGCCGAAACTGATGGTGAATGGCGTTCAGTACTTTTTCGCCTGGTCCGTAGGGTGTTCTTCAATGGCTGACTTGTTGTCATCTCCCATGGCCTTGCGGAACCCCTTGATCGTGTCGCCGATATCCGAGCCCAACCCCCTCAGGCGTTTGGTGCCGAACAGCATGATCACGATCAGCAGGATGATCAGAAACTTGCCGATACTGATGCCGCCTATTCCCATGATGTGCGCTCCGTAATGAGTGGTCGATGGATCGGGGAAGGATGAATGCTCACGCCAGCATGGACATGACGGCGTTGTACCCACCGGGCTTTTCGCCGCAGGTCGAACGTCAATGGTGCCCGCGACTCAATATCCTCCGCCGGCACCCAACACTGTTCGCGTTATTTGACGACGTAAAGCTTGCGAACGTAGACGGTGCTCTTCCAGGCGCATGGAACGCCTTTGGGCACAAATACCGTATCGCCGGCGTTGACCACCAGCTCACTGCCGTCCTCCGCCTGCAGGGTGACGCTGCCCTCGATCAGGTGCATCAGCTCATGCAGCTTGTGGGGGCGCGATCGGCGTGTATAGGGTGTCGAATCCCAGACGCCAATGATCAGATTGGTTGGTTCTTCGACGAACATGCTGTGTGAGCGGCATTGCGGTGTCGGGCTGAGCAGAATCTCGGCGTCCGGGGGATTGGAGGAGGAGAGCGCGGCGAGCGGGTCGAGCAGCGTGAGACCTGGACTGCGTTCGCCGATGCTCTGGATATCGGCGCAGAACGCCCAAACGGCATCCCCCTGCACCTCAACCCGCAGCGGCGAGCCGCGGCCGATCACGGCGCTGCCGCCGGGGCCCAGATCAAGAGTACTGTCATGGCTCTGCAGGATGACTCGTCCGGAATGGACCACGATCATCTCGGCATAAGGATACTCATCGACGTTGAACTGGCCACGGGCCTCGACCACCCCGGCGGTGATATCTCCCGGGCCGGTGTAGGCGGTTTTGCGCTGCGCGCCGAAAGGATCTCCGGCGCCCAATGGACCAGGGATAAAGGCAGTCGAGACAGGGGTGCCATCGGCGCGAGCCAGCAGCACTGAGATGGGTTCTGACATCTGGGATTCTCCAGGTAGGGTAAGTAGGGGAGTCGTGTGTTGAGGCCGTCAGCCAATGGCCTGGCTCACCAGGGAGAATTGCTTGACGCCGCCGACGGACTGAGGGGGCGTCCCGCGTGCCATCTGCGCAACCTTGTCGACCTGTTTCAGACCCGCTGTGTCGAGCCAGTCGGACAGGCCGCTATCCGCCGGAGTATCAATGCGGAAGAACTGATCCGGCACCCGTGCCAACAACGTAGCTATCAGGTGTTTGGCCTGCTCCGGATTCTGCGCGATGATCGGTCCGACGCAGTGGCCTCGGCCGAAGGGGCGCAGGATGGCGAATGCGCGAAGTTGGCCATCGCGTTCGATACCGACCGCGTGTTCGACGACATCGGACAGATCGTTGAGTACGGTTTCCCGGTCCAGACCGCTGCCGGCATTGGCCAGTTCGAGTAGGCGAGCCCGGTCGGATACGGTCAAGGACCGACACTGTTCACCGTCTGACAGGGCAGGGGGATCGATGGCTTGCGCCTGGCCCTGATGCTGCAGGATGTGACCGAACTCGACAAAGCCCTGGCTGATATAAAGCGGGGCACCGGCCAGTGTGGCGTTGAGGATAGCCGTGCGTGGCGTGCAGGCCTCCAGGGCCAGATCCATCAATTTGCGCCCAATGCCTTGGCCTTGGTAATCATCACTGACGATAACCAGGCCGATAGTGGCATAGGAGCCCTGTGGGCAAGTGAATGCTGTACCGATCAAGCGATCGCCATCTTCGGCGACGAAGCCCTCAGCGATGCGCTGCAGCATGGCCCAATCCTCCAGGCGGTGAGGCCACTTCAATCGGACCGACAAGGCGTGGGCCGCTGATACATCGGCGGCGATCATCGGACGGTAGCGATACGATGGCTTCTGCGAGACGGACATGGCAGATCTCCATTAATGGTGGGGACGGTGGCAAAAATTCACCGGCGATGAAGGCTATATCCCACTTGCCACGAGGCCTGACAAGGGGGGGGAGTCAATTCGGCAGATTCCCCACGCGAGAGCTTTTCAGGCCCAATTTTTTACTTAATTGAGACCCGTTAGCAGCAATAAATACTTGGAAAAAAAGGCGCCCGAATGGGCGCCTCAAGGCGAAGGAGCGTGGAGAAAGCCTTCAAGAAAACCGGTCGACCCACGAGAGAGAAAAGCCGACCGGGAAAAACCGCTACAGGATGCTCAGCGGATATTCGATGATCAGCCGCACCTCATCCACATCGCTTTCAAACGAGCTGGAGCGATGGGTGGCCTGGCGCAGGCGCAAGGACAGGTCCTTGGCCGAACCCGACTGGACCACGTATTTGGCTTCGATATCGCGCTCCCATTGCTTCTCATCGTCGGCTCCGGCACGGAAATAGGCACCGTTGGGATCGGCCTTGGTGAAATCGATCTGGTCACCCTTGACGTAGCGGGTCATAAGGCTCAGGCCCGGCACACCGAAACTGGCCATGTCGATGTCGTAGCGGATCTGCATGGAGCGCTCATTGGGACTGTTGAAGTCGGAGTACTGCACCGAGTTCGCCAACCAGATCGAGTCGACACCGATGTAGTCGAAGGTCTCGTCGCCATCAATCTTCTGGTAGGCCAGGCTGACCTTGTGCGGGCCGAAGGTGTAGGCGGCTTTGGCCGACCAACTGGTGGTGTCGATCTTGCCGGCGCGGGCTTGCCCCTCGTCGTTGGTCTTGTAGGCCGTCAGGCCGAAGTTCAATGACTGCTTGTCGGCCAACGGCAGGGTGTAGGAAGCGCTGCCGAAGTACTGGCGCCAGACCTCTTCGGCTCTGCTGGTGTAGGCCATCAGCCGGAGGTTATCGCTGACCTTGTAGGAGCCGCCGACGAAGTCCACGCTGTCGGCTTCGACACCCGCATAGCTGGTGACCAGCTTGTCATTGGAGTTGGTCGAGTTCCTGCCGTTGTACGCGGTGAAGTGACCGGCCTCGAGGAAAAGATCATCGAACTCTTTGCTCGACAGCTGGAAGCCGGTGGCCACTTCCGGCAACAAGCGGTTGTCACCCATGGCGAATACCGGGGCGGTCGGGCGCTGTTCGCCGTACTTCAGCACAGTGGAGGAGACGCGCATCTTCACTGCTCCACCGATCTCGCCGTAGGCGTCCGGCACATTGGCGTCGGAGGTTCGGTTGTTGCTGATCGGCAGCAGGCCGTTACCGACCCGACCGCGACCGGTATCCAACTTGGCCCCGCCGTAAGCGAAGGCATCGGTGCCGAAGCCTATGGTGCCTTGGGTGAAGCCTGATGCGAAGTTGAGCATGGCGCCCTGCGCCCACTCTTCACGGTAGCCATTGCGCTCACTGGCCGGCTTGGCGCCGTTGCTGCCCTGACTGTTGCTGCCGCCGTTGCGCAAGTCGCGGTTCATGTAGAAGTTACGGTTGAGCAGATTCAGGCTGCTCTCCTCGATAAACCCCTTGGCTTCCTCCTGCTGGCCGGCGACGGCCAGTTGCGAGGCCGTGGTGGTGACGGCCAGGGCGAGACAGCTGTGTTTCACGACGTTCATGGGGTGACTCCATTGGTTTTTTTATTAGTTTTTCGTTGCTCTTACGGTGGACAACGGGTCTGCGGCAGAACCGGCTCCTGGGCAAACTCGCGAGAATGAAGAGCCTTGCCGGCGACCTCGTTGCATTGGCAGTCCGTTCTCTGTTGCCTTGGGAGCGGTGGCTGTATCGCAGCTGTCGCCAGGCCTGACAAGGGGCTGAAAGTAATTCGGCAGATTGCATAAAAGATGGCGCGACAGACCGCATCTACGGCTCAAATCAAGGGCAAGGCCGGCAGCAAATGTCGGCTGGTTTTTCAGGGATAGAGGCTTGGTTGTCGCGCTTGGCCGAATAGGTTTTCAACCGTTTTCGGGAGCAGTCCATGCCTGGTTTTTTTGCCGGGCAGGTGGTTCTGACGAATAAAAAAAAGCGGGAGCAAAGCTCCCGCCAAACAACGAAGAACGATTGTCAGAACTCGGAGACCTTACCCCAAACACCTCTGTTCAAGCGGGCAAGTGAATACTGAGTGTGGTCCACAAATGGCCTCGTACCGGACGCCAGTTCGGCAATCAGGCGCCCGGCGCCGGGGCCTATGCCGAAGCCGTGCCCCGAGAAGCCGGCGGCCAGAATGAAGCCCGGCAGGTTTTGCGCTTCGTCGATAACCGGCACACCGTCGGGGGTGCTGTCGATATAGCCTGCCCAACCGGCCTGAATGGGCACGCTGCCCAGGGCGGGCAACAGCCGGCGCGCACGGGCAAGGGTTTCCTTCAGGATTGCATCTGAGGGGCGAGGGTCGAGTATACGAACGCGCTCCATCGGTGTAGGTCGGTCGAGCGCCCATTTGCGGCGCGTCTCGTGTCCATACTGCCAACCTTGCAGATCACCGGGCGAGAGCATTTGCCAGCGCTTGGCGAACATCGGCAGAAAGTACGATGAGAACCGAAGCTGCTGCGGCGTCGGATCCACGCAGGCCCGTCCGGAAATAGCCAGCGTATAGCCGCCGTCCCCGCGCCGGGTGACGGTCACATCGCTGGTATGAAGCGTGTCGGGAAGCCCCTGGGCTCCCGGCATGACCGACATGATGCTCGATCGCACCGACGCCTGGGGAAAGCGAATGCCAAGCTGGGCACAGAAGGAAGAGGCCCAGGCGCCGCCAGCCATCACCACCTGACGGGTCTTGATCACACCCTTTTCCGTGATGACCCCCGACACTCGGCCGGCTTCGGTCTCGACGCCGCGGGCTGCGCAGAATTGGTGTATCGAACCGCCATGCTTGATCACACCCTTGGCAATCAGCGGGGCCGCCCGCGATGGGTCAGCGATGCCATCGGACGGCGAAAATACACCACCCAACCAGGGCTTGCCGGTTGCCGCGCCACGTTGCGTGGCTTCGGCACCGCTCAGCATATGAGTCGTGACGCCCTGGGTGAGCGCGAAATCCCGCCATTTTGCCCAACCGTCCAGTTCGGCCTGGCTGTCCGAAAGATAGAACAATCCGCAGCGGCGAAAACCCAGGTCCTCGTTCAGGTCAGCGGTGATCTCCTCCCAGAGCGCGAGACTTCTGGTCGATAACGGCAGCTCGCGGGCGTCGCGGTTCTGCTGGCGGCACCATCCCCAGTTGCGGCTGGATTGCTCGGCACCTATGCGGCCCTTCTCGATGACAGCAACGCTCATACCCTGACGGGCCATGAAATAGGCGGCGCATACGCCGATGATACCGCCGCCGATAACGACAGCATCGGCGCTTCGCGGCAGCTGCGGTGTGGACTCAATGGTTATCAAGGGGGCCGGCATTCTATTCTCCTGGCCTGGAGCCTATTGGTTTATCGCTTTGTAGTGAGCAATGCGCAATGCGGCAGCGTCGTCCCAATACCGTAACGCTATTACTTCCCGAAGAAGTTATCGGTACGTGCAGGCATCTGGCAGCCACTGCCGTTGTTGGTCCCATAGTAGACATCCGGACCCCGGGAGGACTGCCGTATTGGGTGCGCGCAATCGCAGGATCGGGCATTTTCGAGGGGGCGTTCGGAAGTTTCTGCTGTGCTGGCCGGAATGATCGACGCGGCAGGCACAGAGGCCTCAGCAGCGAATGTTCCATCCGCCACTTATTGCTCGTCTTTGGGAGCGTTAGCTTTGGTCGCAGATGATGAAAAAAACTGGAAGTTGCGTATTTCCAGGGTATCCGGGATTTTCTGCTGAGCGCTCGGCAGCATAATGATTACAGGCAAACGGGTCATGCACTCTCGTAGAGCTCGCACCTGAGAGGGTGAGCAAACTCGGCTTGGGAACCTATGCGTGAACCTGACAGATGCTCATCCAATCACAGCGAGTTGGTGTAGATGAAAACATTGCTACTGACTAAAGAAGAAGTCGGCAAATTGATATCCATGCAAGAGGTCATCGGTACGGTGGAAGAAGCGTACAAGGCCTTCTGCAGTGGACAGGTGATACAGCCTGATTACATCGGCATACATCTCCCGGCGCCTCGCGGAGAAATCGACTTCAAGGTCGGTTACTGCAAGAGCAACGAAATGATCTCGATGAAAGCCTCTTCCGGAGGCTTTCTCGATAATCCGACGACATACGGCGTGCCTAATGGCATGGGCTCCATTCTCCTGTTTGATGCCAGGAGCTGCGCGCTGATCTGCGTCATGGACGCAAGTCTGCTCACCGGTCTCAGGACGGGGGCGTCGGGGGCCGTTTCGGTAAAGGCGCTGGCAAGGAAGAACGCAAAGAAAATCACCACCATAGGTACAGGGAACCAGGCCCGGATGCAGATTCGGGCCATCAGCCTGGTGATGCAGATCGAAGAGATCCATGCCTGGAGCAGAAACCCGGAGGCGCTCGCCAGATTCAAAACGGATATCGAAGGCGAGTTCGATATTCCAGTGATCTTGGCCGACTCGAAGAAAGAGGCAGTCGAGCAGGCCGATATTCTGATCACGACCACTCGTGGCAAAGGCTCACTGGTGGATGCGAGCTGGGTGAAACCTGGAACCCATATCGTCGCCATAGGTACGGATATGAAAGGCAAGCAGGAGTTGGATCCTGAAATATTCAGGCACGCCAAGATAGTCAACGACTCGATCTCACAGTGCATCGAAAAAGGCGAAACCTGGCATCCGCTGAACGCGAAGATCATCACCCAGGACGATATCCATGGTGAGCTCGGCGAGATACTGCTGGGCAGAAAGCCTGGCCGGGAAAACGATGACGAAATTACCATTTTCGATTCCACGGGCATGGCCATCCAGGACAACACCACTGCCGAAAAAATCTACCGCAATGCGCTGGAAAACAAGGTCGGGACTTTTTTTGCGTTCCTTTGAATTGTGATTTTTCGACAGTACGGAGAGAGAACATCCATGCGTGACTATCCAACCATTCAGGACATTCGAGAAGCCCAGGAACGGCTGAAACCCCATGTCAGACATACGCCGCTACTGCGTGCGGAGAAAATAGAAAAGGCGGTGGGTTGTCAGCTCTATCTCAAGCCTGAAACCCTGCAGATCACCGGGGCGTTCAAGATTCGCGGTGCGCTGAACAAGACGCTCTCGATGCCCAGGGAGGCGATCGCCAATGGCATCATTGCCACGTCTTCCGGCAATCACGCCCAAGGGCTCGCCTACGCTGCTCGAATGCTGGGTGTGAAAGCATTCCTGGTGCTTCCGGTTACCACGCCGAAAATCAAGATCGCCAATACGGAAGCCCTGGGTGCCGAGGTCATTCTTTTCGATGGTGACAATTTGGCGCGGTGGAAGAGGGTGTATGAAATTGCGGCAGAGAATGGCTATACCGTCGTCCATGGCTTTGAAGACCCGGTGGTGATGGCCGGTCAGGGAACGATAGGCTGCGAGATCCTGGAGGATCTGGAGGATGTGGACACGGTCATTGTCCCAATGGGCGGTGGCGGTCTGATTTCTGGCATCGCCACCGCAATCAAGGAGACCAAGCCATCGGTGCGGATCGTCGGCGCGGAGCCAGCGTTGACCCCCAAGTACTATCACAGTCGATTGAACAAGCAGCGCACCACGCTCCCCTTGAAGAACACCATTGCCGACGGCTTGCGGTTAAGTGTGCCGGGGCAGAACCCCTATCCCATCATCGAGCGCTACGTGGATGAGATTGTTCTGGTCGAGGACGAGCACATCATTCAAGGCATGCGTGTCCTGGCCAAGGACGCGAAACTGATCGCCGAGCCCGCCGCTTCGATCGGCATCGGTGCGCTGTTGGCGGGCGTCGTCAAAGTCAGGCCGGATGAAAAAGTTTGCGTGGTATTGACCGGCGGCAACTGGGATCTGTGCGACCTTGCCGAGGTTTACAAGGGTGGCGAGTAAGCTTGCGGCGCACGATGGATAGTGTGCCTATGAAGCCGTGGTGATGCCGCGGACCGTGTGTGACAAATGCCCCTCTTTCATGGAGGGGCGTTTTGTTTTGTTGAACAGCAAAGGGTGAATTGCTCCTTCCGGGAGACCGCTCGCTCGGCACCGCAGGTGCTGCTGCAACGTGAGTGGCGGCTACGATTACCGCTCGGCAAAGTCTGCTGAGTGTGACTGGCAAAATAGTGGTTTATACCAAGCAGATCGGGCTTTTAACGCCATATGCTGGTTTCACAGTGCTGTAATGAGGTCGTGTTGCTGCGACGCATCGTCGCCCCGAAACGGGGTCAATGCTGTCGGCAATCATGTTTATCAACAAACTTCAGGACTGCCCACATGAGCTTTCTGCGCCCCAAGTACATCACCTTCGACTGCTACGGCACGCTGACCAACTTTCAGATGGGCCCCCTGACGCGCGAGCTATTCGCTGATCGCGTTGCCCCTGAGCAGATGGACCAGTTCGTAAAGGATTTCACCGCCTATCGCCTGGATCAGGTGATGGGTGACTGGCTGCCTTACGATGAAATTCTCAAGACCGCCATGTCGCGGTTGTGCAAGCGTTGGGGCATCGAGTATCGCGGCGAAGGCCAACTTTACTACGACGCAGTGCCGACCTGGGGTCCGCATCCCGACGTAACGGCCGGTCTGGCGAAGATCGCCGACAAGATCCCCCTGGTGATCTTCTCCAACGCGATGAACGAACAGATCATGTCCAACGTCGACAAGTTGGGCGTGCCGTTCCACAAGGTCTTCACCGCCCAGGAAGCCCAGGCTTACAAGCCACGTCTGCAAGCCTTCGAATACATGCTCGACAACCTCGGCTGCGGTCCGGAGGACGTGATGCACGTGTCCTCGAGCTTCCGTTACGACCTGATGCCGGCCGAAGACATGAAGATCAAGAACAAGGCCTTCGTCGCCCGTGGTCACGAGCAGCCGGGCAACGCTTGCTACAACTATCGTCAGATCGCCGATATCGGTGGACTGGCCGGCCTGGTCGGTCTCTGAGTCAGCACCGTCACTTCACTCCGGCCTGGCGATTGCGACGCCTGGTCGGAGTGCGTCGGACGGGTACTTGTTTGCAAATGCCCAATTAGAATTTTCCCGCGCCAAGGTGATTTCATGAGCGATAACAAAACCAAACACAGCCGGCCGCTACGCAGCGCCCGCTGGTTCCGCAAGGATGACCTGCCTGGCTTCGTACATCGCTCGACCTTATCGGCCGTCGGCTGGAGCCGTGAAGACCTGATGGAGCGTCCTGTTATAGGCATCCTGAACACCTGGTCTGACATCAACCCATGCAATCTCAACCTTCGCGCCCTTGCGGAAGAGGTAAGGGTCGGGATTCTCGAGGCAGGCGGTATTCCATTCGAGGCTCCGCTGATGTCGCTTAGCGAGAACATCATCAAGCCGTCCTCGTTTCCATTTCGAAACCTGCTTTCAATGGAGGCTGAAGAGTCCATCCGCGCTTATCCATTCGATGCGGTGGTGCTCCTGGGAGGGTGCGACAAGACTCAGCCGGCTCTGCTGATGGGAGCCGCCAGTGCCGGCGTTCCGTTTATCTTCCTGGGAAGCGGTCCGGCTACACCCAGGTCATCGACCGGCGGGAATCTGGCGAATGCCACCGGTGTCTGGCGTCTGGTCGACCAGTTGCGTGCCGGCGAGCTCGCTGAAGGTGATTTCGCGGCGTTCGAGCGAAGTGTCATGGGCACTGCCGGCCATTGTTCCGAGATGGGTACCGCCTCCTCGATGGCGGTCATATGCGAGGCGCTGGGTGTGTCGCTGCCTGGCAGTAGCCTGGTTCCGGCGGTTGACCGGCGTCGCAATCAGATCGCTCGCGAGGTGGGGCGCCGTAGCGTGCGCATGGCCGCCGAAGGCAGCCCGTGCCCGGATGAGGTTCTCGATGCACGGGCCTTCGACAATGCCATCACGCTCCTGTGTGCGGTGGGCGGTTCGACCAACGCCATCATCCACCTGCTGGCTCTCGCCGGCCGCGTCGGTGTGCCGCTGACCCTCGACCGCTTCGATGAGATTGCCAGGCGCGTACCGCTGATCGCAAACGTCCAGCCCGCCGGCGAACATCTGACCGAGCGATTGATGGCTGCCGGCGGCGTACCGGGTCTACTGAAGACCCTCAAGCCGTTTTTGCACCTGGATGCGCAGACTGTCGACGGACGCACGATGGGCGAGATCATCGAGACCGCCGAGGTCATTGATACCGAAGTCATTCGCGCGCTGGACAATCCGGTGAGGTCCGGCGAGGCGATGGTCGTGGTGAGGGGCAACCTTGCGCCGGACGGAGCGGTGATGAAGACCTGTGCTGCGGATCCGAAACTGTTCCGTCATCGCGGCCCTGCGGTGATATTCGAGGACGTACAGACGATCGCCGACCGGATCGATGATCCGGCGCTTGGTATCGACGAGAACAGCGTACTCATCCTGCGCAATGCCGGACCCGTGGGTGCGGCGATGCCGGAGTGGGGCATGCTGCCACTGCCGCGCCATTTGATGGCGCGTGGCGTGCGCGACATGCTGCGCATCTCGGATGCCCGCATGAGCGGCACTGCCTACGGTGCCGCAGTGCTGCACGTCTCCCCCGAGGCAGCCGTCGGCGGTCCGCTCGCCCTGGTGCGTGACGGCGACATCATTGAACTGGACGTTGCCGCTCGCCGGCTGGAACTTTGCGTCGAGCCGGAGGAACTCGAGCGCCGGCGCCTGGCGTGGCAGCCGCCGCTATCCCGGCACGTGCGTGGTTACCGCAATCTTTACAACCGACATATCGAGCAGGCGCATCTCGGCTGTGATTTCGATTTTCTCCGTGGTGCCGACGAAGAGACCCTCCCGGAAGGGCTCTTCGACGGCTGGGTAGGCGGCTGGTAGGACTTACATATGAGCATTCTCTATCGATCTGATGCAGCGCGTGCGGCCGCTTGGGCAAACTACTTCGCCGAGCATGCCCCTGACCTCGACTTTCGTGTCTGGCCTGATGCCGGCGACCTCGACGAGGTCGAATACTTGATCGCCTGGCAAGCACCGGCGGAGTTCATCGTCACGTTGCCTCGGCTAAAGGTTTTCTTCTCATCGGGAGCGGGGGTCGATCATGTCGATTTTTCCGCCGTGCCGGCGCACATTCCCATCGTCAGGATGGTCGAGCCGGGCATCATCAACGGCATGGTGGAATATGTCAGCCTGGCTGTCCTGGCCCTTCACCGTGACTTCTTCGACTATGTTGCGGCAAAGGCGGCGCGCGTCTGGGATCCACTCGAGGTTCCGCCTGCCTCGGCCCGTACGATCGGTGTGATGGGTATGGGAGCGCTTGGTTGCGCCGTGCTGGCGCGGCTGGCGAGTTACGGTTTCCGTTTGCGCGGCTGGAATCGTTCCCTGCGCGAGATGGATGGCGTTGAGGGGTTCGCCGGCCCCGATCAATTGCATACCTTCCTTGAGGGGTGCGATGTGCTGGTCTGCCTGCTTCCGCTTACCCCGGCGACCAAGGGTATCCTGAACCGGGAAGTTTTTTCTGCGCTGCCTGCTGGTGCGGCGTTGATCAACGTCGCTCGTGGTCCGCACCTGGTCGATGCAGATCTCCTCGAGGCGCTGGATTCGGGGCGGCTGTCTCGTGCGATCCTCGATGTCACCGAGCCTGAGCCCCTGCCAGTCGAACATCCCTTCTGGGCGCATCCGCGAGTGTTCCTGACCCCCCATGTGGCGAGTATGACCCAGCCCGAATCGGCTGCACCGATCCTGCTGGCGAACCTCCGTCGACACCAGCAGGGCGAGCCGCTTTCGGATGTTATCGATCGTTCCCGTGGTTATTGAGTGGGTATCGAGATACGCGTGACGTGGCTCGCAAGTCGCAAACAACGGCAACGGGTGCTTTCCTCGGAAGGCGCCCGTTTTGTCTTTTTTTCGGGCGCATTTTCTGCGGTAGATCCCGCCTACACTTGCTTTATGAGCTGGAAGCAATGAGCCGCAAGGGTGCAGAGGGCCTGGAAATGCCCTGCTCTGAAGCGCCCCGCAAAGTCTGCTGAGTCTGGCTGGCAAAACGGTGGTTTATATCAAGCAGGTCGCACTTTTAACGCCATATGCTGGTTTCTCGGTGCTGTAATGAAGTTGTAGTGATGCGACGCATCGTCGCTCCTGAAACGGGGCCAGTGCCGTCGACAGCATATTCATTAACGAACCTCCAGGACTGCCCACATGAGCTTTCTGCGCCCCAAGTACATCACCTTCGACTGCTACGGCACGCTGACCAACTTTCAGATGGGCCCCCTGACGCGCGAGCTGTTCGCCGATCGCGTTGCCCCTGAGCAGATGGACCAGTTCGTCAAGGATTTCACTGCTTATCGCCTGGATCAGGTGATGGGTGACTGGCTGCCTTACGATGAAATTCTCAAGACCGCCATGTCGCGGTTGTGCAAGCGTTGGGGCATCGAGTATCGCGGCGAAGGCCAACTTTACTACGACGCAGTGCCGACCTGGGGTCCGCATCCCGACGTAACGGCCGGTCTGGCGAAGATCGCCGACAAGATCCCCCTGGTGATCTTCTCCAACGCGATGAACGAACAGATCATGTCCAACGTCGGCAAGTTGGGCGTGCCGTTCCACAAGGTCTTCACCGCCCAGGAAGCCCAGGCTTACAAGCCACGTCTGCAAGCCTTCGAATACATGCTCGACAACCTCGGCTGCGGTCCGGAGGACGTGATGCACGTGTCCTCGAGCTTCCGTTACGACCTGATGCCGGCCGAAGACATGAAGATCAAGAACAAGGCCTTCGTCGCCCGTGGTCACGAGCAGCCGGGCAACGCTTGCTACAACTATCGTCAGATCGCCGATATCGGTGGACTGGCCGGCCTGGTCGGTCTCTGAGCCGTCATTCCTCAACCTATAAGGGGTTAGCCATGCGCAGTGAGTCCTATTGGCTCGATACCGCACCGGTGTTCACCGGGGCTCAGACCGGAGCGCTGCCGGCACGGGTCGATGTTGTCGTCGTCGGTGGCGGTTTCACCGGTCTATCGGCGGCCCGGGCGCTGGCTCTGAAGGGCGCGAGCGTTGCGGTGCTGGAAGCCGGGCGGGTGATCGGCGAAGCCTCCGGGCGCAACGGTGGTCATTGCAACACCGGGGTAGCCCAGGACTACAGCGGCCTCGTTGCCACCCTCGGCGCCGAACAGGCTCGCGCTTATTACCGTGCTTATGAAAGCGCGGTCCAGAGTGTGGTTACGCTGGTTGAGCAGGAGCGGATTGCCTGCGACTTCAGGCGCAGCGGCAAGCTCAAACTGGCGGCCAAGCCTCAGCACTATGAAGGGCTGGCGCGGACCTGCGAGCTGATTCGCCGTGAGGTCGATTCCGAGGTCGAGTTGCTGTCCGCCGCCCAGGTCCGCACCGAAGTGGATTCGGCAGAGTTTCACGGTGGACTGCTGCAACGCAACGGCATGCAGATGCACGTCGGGCGCTTCGGTGTCGGTTTGGCCGAGGCGGCGGCTCGGCGCGGTGCGCTGATCTACCAGCAGACCACGGTCCAGGGCTGGAAGGCCGAGGCCAACGGTTATCGGGTGAACACCAGCCGCGGCAGCCTGCTGGCTGGGCAAGTCCTCTTGGCAACCGGTGCCTGCCAGCATGGCGGGTTGGGTTGGTATCGGCGCCGGATCGTGCCGGTGGGCAGTTTCATCGTTGCCACCGAAGTACTGCCTGAAGCGCTGCTCGACCGCCTCCTGCCGGAGCGTCGCTCGTACGTCACCAGCCGCATGATCGGCAACTACTTCCGGGTAACACCGGATAACCGCCTGCTGTTCGGTGGCCGGGCACGCTTTGCCATGTCCGGCGGCAATTCCGATGCCAAGAGCGGCAAGGTGCTGCAGGCGGCGATGGCACGGATGTTCCCGCAGTTGGCCGAGGTCCGTACCGATTATTGCTGGGGCGGGTTGGTGGACATGACCGCTGATCGACTGCCTCGCGCCGGCCAGCATGGCGGCATCTACCACTCCATGGGTTATAGCGGCCATGGGGTGCAGATGTCGGTGCACATGGGTCAGGTGATGGCAGAGGTCATGGACGGCAAGGTCGAGGCCAATCCCTGGGGTGAACTGGATTGGCCTGCGATTCCCGGGCACTTCGGCAAGCCCTGGTTCCTCCCGGCGGTGGGCCTCTACTACCGGCTACAGGACTATTTGCATTGAGGCTGTTCCTTGCACCGGGTTGTGTGCAGGGACGCTGTTATCCGGATAACCGAGTTTGTTGCTTCACCGTCGTTTGCGTTACCAGGTCGCTCAGGCTTAACCGTGAGCATTGAGCCTTCTCATTATCGACAGGTAGAACCGATATGACTGACAACAAGAATAAATCCGAATCCCCACTGATCACCGGCGAACAAAGCCTGCGTGTTTTCGAGGGACTCAATCGGGGCATGTCACGCCGTGATGCGTTGCGTATGCTGGGTATGGCAGGCGTTGCCGTCGCGGGTGCCGGCAGCCTGTTCGGCCCGGCCGGTCGGCTGTTTGCCGCGGAGGCCGGCGCAGCGGCTGGTGGGACGGGCAAAGGTCGGCGCGGTGGCCGCATCAAGGTCGCCAGTGCGACCAGCTCGACCGCCGATACGCTGGATCCGGCCAAGGGCTCGAACTACACCGATTACTGCCGTCATAACATGTTCTATAACGGCCTGACGACCCTGGACGAGGCGCTGGTGCCGCGTATGGCGCTGGCAGAGTCGTTCGATACAACTGACGCGACCTCCTGGACGATCAAGCTGCGCAAGGACGTCGTCTTTCACGACGGCAAACCGTTCACCTCGGCCGATGTCATTTATTCGTTGAATCGACACAAGCTTCCCCAGGTCGGTTCCAAGGCATTGACCACCGCACAGCAGTTGGACGAGGTGAAAGCCACCGGGCCGCATGAGGTGCAGATCCGCCTGACCAGCCCGAACGCCGACTTGCCGGCCATTCTCGCCACGACGCACTTTCTCATCGTGCGTGACGGCACCACCGACTTCGCTGTCGCCAATGGGACCGGGCCCTTCAAATGCTCGGAGTTCCAGCCGGGCGTGCGTTCGATCGGCGTGCGCAACGACAGTTACTGGAAGCCAGGCCTGCCTTACCTGGACGAAGTCGAGTTTTTCTCGATCCCGGACGAGGCCGCGCGCATCAGCGCCTTGCTCGCCGGTGACGTCGACCTCATCAACCCGGTCAACCCCCGTTCGACTTCGCGCATCCTGGAGAGCAACAAGGTGGCGCTGATGGAGTCCCGCACCGGTGGCTATACCAATCTGGTGATGCGCGATGAACTGGGCCCTAACCAGAATCCTGACTTCGTGTTGGCGATGAAGTATCTGTTCGATCGTAAACAGATCAATCGAGCCGCCTTCCGTGGTTACGGCGCCATCGCCAATGACCAGCCGATCGCCTCGAATAACCGTTACTACTTCGCCGATCTGCCGCAGCGCGAGTTCGATCCGGAGAAGGCCAGGTTCCACCTGCAAAAGTCCGGTATGGTCGGACGCACCCTGCCGCTGGTGGCTTCCGAAGCTGCCACCGGTTCATTGGACATCGCCCAGTTGTTACAACTGTCGGCCCAGCAGATCGGACTCAAGTTCGACATCAAGCGGGTGCCGGCGGATGGCTACTGGTCCAATCATTGGATGAAGCATCCCCTGGGGTTCGGCAACATCGGCGCGCGTCCAACCGCCGATTTGCTGTTCAGCCTGTTCTTCCAATCCAGTGCCGGCATGAACGAATCGGGATGGAAGAACGAGCAGTTCGACCAGTTACTGGTGGCTGCGCGCGGGGAAACCGACGACGCCAAGCGCAAGCAGATGTACGCCGACATGCAGGTGCTGGTGCATGAGAAATGCGGTGTCGGTATCCCGCAGTTCACCAGCAGCCTCGATGGCCACAATGCCAAGTTGAAAGGTCTGGTTCCACACCCGCTCGGCGGTTTGATGGGCTACATGTTCGCCGAGCACGTCTGGCTGGATGCCTGAGCGAATAGAGCAACGACAGCTCGATAACCAAGACGCGCCTGTGGGGTGATGCAGGCGCGGTCATCAAGTAAAGGTATTCATTATGAACAGCACTATCGCACGGCTTGTTTCCAGTCGTCTGGCTGTAGGTGTGCTTACGCTGCTTATCGTGTCGCTTGTGGTGTTTTTTCTCACCAGCCTGCTACCGGGCGACGCAGTCCAGGAACAGCTTGGCCAGGATGCAACTCCGGAAGCGGTGGCGGCAATGCGCGCGGTGCTGGGCCTGGACCAGCCCGTGTACCTGCGGTACTTGCACTGGCTGGGCGGATTGATCACCGGCACTCCCGGTGTTTCGTTGGTCAATGGCATGGCGGTTGACGAAATGATCGCCAGTCGCCTGCCCAATACCCTGCGCCTGGCCTCCATCGCAGCGCTGGTCTCGGTGCCGCTGGCGCTGACGATAGGTATTTTGTCGGCCATGTACCGTGGCTCGATTTTCGACCGTTACAGCAACATGCTGGCGGTGTTCGCCGTCTCCGTGCCGGAGTTCCTGATTGCCACCGTCGCGGTACTGATCTTCGCGGTCAAGCTGGGCTGGTTGTCGGCCCTGTCGCGTGATGTCGAGGTCGAGACCTTCGGTGAACTGGTACGCGTCTACGCGATGCCGGTGCTGACGCTGTGTTGTGTATTGGTGGCGCAGATGGCTCGCATGACACGGGCGGCGCTGATCGACCAACTGAGCAGCCCCTACGTCGAAATGGCAGTGCTCAAAGGCGCCAGACCGATACGGGTGGTCCTTCGTCATGCGCTGCCGAATGCAATCGGACCGATCGCCAATGCCATCGCATTGAGCCTGTCGTACCTGCTGGGCGGTGTGGTCATCGTCGAGTCGATCTTCAACTATCCGGGTATCGCGACGCTGATGGTAAACGGCGTGGTCACCCGCGACATGCCGCTGGTACAGGCGTGCGTCATGTTGTTTTGCCTCGGGTTTCTGGTGCTGGTACTGCTGGCTGACCTGTGTGCAATTCTGTCCAACCCGAGGCTGCGCAAATGAAACTTGACACTAATCCACCGACGCCGGGCACAGGAAACAGCATTAAGCAGGATGGACTGAAGCAGCCCGTTGCGCACCCCCATCGACGCCGGCTCAAGTTGTCCTTCGGCGGCTTCATCGGCCTGCTGATCGTGAGCTTCTGGGCGCTGATGGCCATCTTCGGCCCCCTGTTGGCGCCCTACGATGTCAATGCCATGCCCAGCGACGGTTTCTTTGGTCCACTCAGCACGCAGTTTCCGTTGGGCACCGACTATCTGGGCCGGGATATTCTCAGCCGATTATTGCATGGAGCTCCCTACACCATCGGTCTGGCATTGGTGGCAACCGTACTTGCCTGTTCGGCGGGTGTGATGTTGGGGCTGGTGGCGGCGGCCTCCGGAGGCTGGATCGATGCGCTCATAAGCCGCACCGAAGATGCGCTGATCTCCATTCCGAACAAGATTTTCGCGTTGTTGATGGTGGCCTCGTTCGGTTCCTCTGTGCCGTTGCTGTTGTGCATGGCTGCATTTGCCTACATGCCGGGCTCGTTCCGTATTGCACGTGCGGTTGCGGTGAACGTCATGACGATGGACTTCGTCCGGGTCGCTCGCACCCGGGGTGAGGCCATGCCGTACATCATCTTCGTCGAGGTGCTGCCGAACATGCTTCGTCCGGTGTTGACCGATTTCGGCCTGCGCTTCGTGTATGTGGTGCTGCTGCTGAGCGCGATGAGCTTCCTCGGGCTGGGCATACAGCCTCCGGACGCGGACTGGGGGTCGCTGGTGCGAGAAAACATCCAGGGCCTGGAAGAGGGAGCTCCGGCGGTACTGGTGCCAGCGCTCGCCATCGCCACTCTGACCATGGGGGTCAACTTGCTCATCGACAGCTTCGGCGGGCGATCCACGCGCGGGACGGAGAAATGAAATGAACGAAATCGTCAGGGTAAGTGGCCTGCGCGTGGCTGCGCGAAATGAAGAGGGGATCGATGTACCGATCGTACACGGTGCCGATTTCAGTCTGAAAAAAGGTGAGGTACTGGCGCTGATCGGCGAGTCCGGTTCCGGCAAGAGCACCATCGCGTTGTCATTGATGGGCTACGCTCGCAGCGGTTGTCGCATCGTAGGCGGCTCGGTACATATCGGCGATGTCGACGTGCTCAAGCTGTCGAATGCCGAGCTGGCAAAGCTGCGCGGACGCACCGTGGCCTATATCGCGCAGAGCGCGGCCGCGGCGTTCAATCCGTCCAAGAGCATCATGGAGCAGGTGATCGAAAGCGCACTGATCCACGGCACGCTGTCACGGCAGCAGGCGCAGGCCAAGGCTGTCGGGTTGTTCCGGGCGCTGGCGTTGCCGGATCCCGAAGGCATTGGGGCGCGCTATCCGCACCAGGTCTCGGGCGGGCAGTTGCAGCGGCTGATGGCTGCGATGGCCCTGATCACCGATCCGGCACTGGTGATTCTCGACGAGCCGACCACGGCGCTGGATGTCACGACGCAGATCGAGGTCCTGCGGGCCTTTAAACGGGTGGTCAGTGAACTCGGCACAACGGCCGTTTACGTCTCGCATGACCTGGCGGTGGTGGCGCAGATGGCCGACCGTATCGTCGTGCTGCGCGACGGCCAGATCCAGGAAAACAGCAGTACCGAGCAGATCCTGATAGAACCGGCACATCCTTATACCCGTAGCCTGCTGTCGGCGATGAAGCCCTCGGCGAACCAGGATACGACCGATCAAGGCACGCCCGCCACGGGTAATGATTTGCTGCTCGACGTCCGTGGTCTCGAGATTTGCTATGGCCTGAAGAAGGTGTTGCAGGATGTCGACCTCCAGGTCCGCAAGGGCTCGGCAGTCGGTGTGATCGGTGAGTCGGGATCAGGGAAAACCACGCTGGCCCAGGCTATCGCCGGCCTGGCGGAGCCATCGGCCGGGCGGATCCTGCTGGATGGCCAGCCTCTGAGCAAGACGCTGGTCGGACGGACCCGCGAGCAGTTCCGACGAATTCAGTTCGTCTTTCAGAATGCCGATACGGCGCTGAATCCGCGACACAGCATCGAAGATATCCTGGGCCGTCCGTTGCGTTTCTATCACGGCATGAAGGGCGCGCAGCGCCAGCGCCGGGTGGCTGAGTTACTGCAGTTGGTGCAGCTACCGGCAAGCATCGCGCAACGCCGCCCCGGCGAGTTGTCCGGCGGGCAGAAGCAGCGGGTCAACCTGGCACGGGCACTGGCGGCAGAGCCGGACCTGATCCTGTGTGACGAAGTGACCTCGGCACTGGATACCGTGGTAGGGGCGGCAATTCTCGAACTGCTGCGTGACCTGCGTCGCGAGCTGGGGGTTTCCTACCTCTTCATCAGCCACGACATCTCTACCGTCCGCGCGCTGTGTGACGACATCGTGGTGATGTACAGCGGCCACAAGGTCGAGGCGGGTGATTGTGAGTCATTCGTCCAGGTGCCGTTCCATCCCTATACCGACCTGTTGATCAACTCGGTACCGGAGCTGCGTCAGGGGTGGCTGGAGAGCTGCGCTGCCTCCTGCGGCAACCTGCCTCCGATCAGTGCGGTGGATACCACTGCGCACCTGTGTCCATTCCTCAACCGCTGCCCGGTACGCATCGACGGGCTGTGTAATCGCAGTGCGCCGCCACGCCGAAGCATCGCCGGCGGCAGCGAGGTTCTGTGCCACCACGAAAGCGCCGAGCTGCTCAAGGCACAGCAAGGATCAAACAGCATGAAACTGATAGGTACCTACGCATGAATGCGCGTTTTGTGCGCTTGGCCGAGCGCGACCGGACGACGGTGAGGTTGATGGTCGATGGAGAGCCGATCGAGGCAAAACAGGGCGACACCTTGATGGTTGCGATGCTGACCCAGGTGTCAGTGCTGCGTCAGTCGGAGTTCGACCCAGGGCGCCGCGCCGGCTTCTGCCTGATGGGGGCGTGTCAGGACTGCTGGGTCTGGACCCGCAGCGGCGAGCGTCTACGCGCCTGCAGCAATGAGGTTCGCGAGGGCCTGGAGATAGTTACCATACAGCCGGAGGCGATATGGCCATTTCACGGGTAGAGCCTGCAAGGGTGGTCATCATTGGTGCCGGCCCTGCTGGTACCCGCTGCGCCGAGACACTGCTGGCGGCGGGGATCAAGCCGATCCTGATCGACGAAAACCGTCGCGACGGCGGCCAGATCTATCGCCGCCAGCCCGAGGGCTTCAGCCGTGACTATGCGACGCTGTATGGCAGCGAAGCGGACAAGGCCGAGGCCTTGCACCAGAGCTTCGACCATTTGCGTGAGCAGATCGACTATCGGCCGGACACCCTGGTGTGGAGCCTGACCCCTGGCCAACTGTGCTGCGTCAGCCAGGGCAAACATTCGACCGTGGATTACGATGCGCTGATCCTCTGCACTGGGGCCACCGACCGCTTGATGCCGGTCGCCGGCTGGCAGCTGGCGGGTTGCTATAGCCTGGGCGGTGCACAGATTGCGCTGAAGGCGCAGGCAGTCTCCATTGGCCATCAGGTGGTGTTCATGGGGAGCGGACCGCTGCTGTACCTGGTGGCCAGCCAATACCTCAAGGCCGGTGCCAAGGTGGCCGGGGTGCTCGACACCTCGCCGTTGCGCAAACGTATCGCGGCTTTACCCAAGTTGCTTGCCCGTCCTGGGGTCCTGTTCACCGGGATGAAGCTGTTGGCCAAGCTGTATCTGGCTGGCATCCCGGTGCACCTGGGCGTCGAGCCGCAGCAGGTGTTGGGGGATGCGAACAGCGGGGTCAGCGGCGTGCGGGTGCGTACGGCGAACGGGGCAACCGCGCAGTTCGATTGCGATGCCGTGGCCATGGGGTATCACCTGCGTCCGGAAACCCAACTGGCCGACCTGGCCGGTTGCCGTTTGCGTTTCGACGAGGCAACCAGCCAATGGCTGCTGGACACCGATGAGGATGGCCGCACCTCGGTCCGCGGCGTATATGCCGCTGGCGACGGCTCTGTTATCCGGGGTGCCGATGCAGCAGAGCACGGCGGACGCCTGGCTGCATTGGCATTGTTACGCGACCTGCACCTGCCGGTGGATGCCGGGTTGGTCACCGCGCAACGTCGTGCGCTGCAGGTGATGGATGAGTTTCGCCTTGGCTTGGCCGAGGCTTTCCCCTGGCCAGCAGCGCAGGCCCAGGCTTTGCCGGACGAGGCGATCGTTTGTCGTTGCGAGATGATTACGGTTGGCGAGTTGCGCGATGCGGTGCGCGAGAAGGGTGCCTGTGAAGTCAATCGCGCCAAGGCCTTCAGCCGCGTCGGGATGGGCCGGTGCCAAGGCCGCTACTGCTCGCAGGCCGGGGCGCAAGTGATTGCCGCCGCTGCTGGCGTCTGCGTTCAGGAAGTGGGGCGCCAGCGTGGTCAGGCGCCGGTCAAACCCCTCTCGATGCTTACCGAGGAGGTATCGTCATGATCCCGCAACAAGCCGATGTACTGATTGTCGGGGGCGGCCTGATGGGCGCTGCCGCGGCGTTTTTCCTGCGCCAGCGTGGTCAGTCGGTGATACTCCTGGAGCGTGACCAGATCGGCCAGTATGCCAGCGGGGTGAACTTTGGCAACGTGCGTCGCCAAGGCCGTTTTCTCGGTCAACTGGAGTTGGCCAATCGCTCCTTCGCGCTGTGGAAGCGCCTGCCGGAACTGATCGGCGACGACCTTGAATTCATTCCCAGCGGGCACATGCGCGTCTGCTATCGCGAGGACGAGATCGCCGAACTGGAGGCCTACGCGGCGGCGCCGCAGGCACGCGAACTGGATCTGCGCGTCTACAGCGGTCGTGAGCTGCACGAGCGGTTCCCGTTCCTCGGCCCGGAGGTCAAGGGCGGCTCCTACGCACCGCATGACGGTCACGCGAACCCACGCCTCGCTGCGCCGGCCTTCGCTCGCGCCGCACGCCGGGCCGGTGCGCGTATCGAGGAGCGCACGGAAGTGACGCAGGTACAAAAGGTCGGCGGGCAGTTCCACGTGAACACCGCTGACGGTCGTGAGTATCGCGCCGATCGACTGTTGATCACTGCCGGCGCGTGGGGCGAAAAGCTCTCCGCGCAGTTCGGTGAACCGGTGCCGCTGGTCACCAAGGGGCCGCAGATGTCGGTCACCGAACCCGTACCCTATGCGCTGAAAACGGTGATCGGCGTGTTCACCAAGAACCCCGAGGAAATGCTGTATTTCCGGCAGATTCCCCGTGGCAATATCATCATCGGTGGGTGTCACCACAGCAAGCCGGACATGCTCACCCGGCGCGCCCATTTCGAGCCGCAAAGCATCCTCAAGCAGTTGCAGCAAATGCGTCGGCTTGCGCCGCATATGGCCAACCTGAACATCATCCGCACGTGGAGCGGTATCGAGGGGTACGTCTCGGACGGGCTTCCGGTGCTGGGCTCCAGCGGCAAGGTTGACGGTCTGTACTACGCTTTCGGCTTCAGCGGGCATGGCTTCCAGCTCGGGCCGGGTGTCGGTGACGTGATGGCCGAGTTGATCAGCACCGGCAGCACCAGCACGCATATTGCCCCTTTCAATGTCACGCGCTTCGCCGGCGTCGCTGAGCAACGGACCATGGCGTCATGAGAGCGAGGACACTGGAAATCCTCAAGCGATTGATCGCTTTCGACACCGTCTCCTCGGAGTCCAACCTGGCGCTGATCGACTATGTGCGCGAGCTGCTGCTGAGCAAGGGTATCGAGTCATTGATCGTCAAGGACGAGAGCGGGCGCAAGGCCAATCTGTTCGCCAGTACCGGTCCGAATGATCAGCCCGGCATCCTGCTGTCCGGGCACACCGATGTGGTGCCGGCCGCCGGCCAGGCCTGGAGCGTGCCGGCGTTCCAGGCGACGCTCAAGGATGAGCGGATTTATGGCCGGGGCAGCTGCGACATGAAGGGTTTTATTGCCCTGGCGATCGACGCCATGCTCGAGGCCGCTGATTGCTCGTTGAACCGCCCATTGCAACTGGCCCTGTCCCATGACGAGGAAATCGGCTGCGTTGGCGTACGCCGTTTGCTCGACGTCCTGCACCTGGCGCCGTTGCGGCCGATGCTGTGCATCGTCGGTGAGCCTACCAACATGCAGTTCGTTCTCGGGCACAAGGGCAAGGGTTCCTACCGAGCTCTGTGTCGGGGTCAGGAAGCCCATTCATCCCTGGCCCCGCGGTCGGTCAACGCCATTCATGTGGCCTGCGACTTTATCGCCATGCTGCGCGAGGGCCAACGGCGTCTGGAACAGCAGGGTGCGCGCGACGCGGATTACGACGTCCCCTACAGCACCGTGCACGTCGGGCAGATTACCGGCGGCAAGGCCCTGAACATAGTCCCGAACCTGTGCAGCCTGGATTTTGAGGTGCGCAATTTGCCGGCCGACAACCTCGACCTGTTTCTTGAGCAGATGCGCGAACAGGCCGAGCAGATCGTGCGCGAGGCCAAGCGCCTGTCCGGCGCAACCGATATCGAGATCGAGACGCTGAACGTCTACCCAGGGCTGGATACCCACCCCAGTGTGGAAGCTGTGCGCTTTCTGAGGAGCTTCGCTCCAGCGGATACCGGCAACGCAAAAGTTTCCTTCGGCACCGAAGGCGGTTTATTCAGCCAGCGCCTGGATATACCGGTGGTGGTCTGCGGGCCGGGTTCCATCGAACAGGCGCACAAGCCCGATGAGTTCGTCGAGCTGAGCCAGATGCGGGCCGGGGAGCGCTTTCTTGATGGGCTGCTGGGCTCGTTGAAGCTGTAACGCCGTTGTTGCTCATGTGACCCTTGCCGAGTCCGGGGAGGGTTACTTCGCGTTCTTGCCATTCACCCGATACCCCTTGATGGTCGGCGGATTTCTCGCTCGAGGAAAGCGTACGCGTGTCTGCCAAGGGCCAATACCTCAACCGAGTAACCCAGAAAAAAGCGGGACTCTGACAAGTCCCCAATAACACTCCGGGAGTCCGTCCATGAAAGTTCTCGAACGCCTTTCCTTCTCCGCCAAGTTCGCCTTGCTCGGTCTGCTGGTCCTTGCCCTGATTGCCGTGCCGAGCACTTTGTACGTGCTTGGCGCGCTGCAAACGGGCCGTCAGGCCGACCGGGAAGTGCAGGGTCTGCCACCGGTCCAGGCGCTGCTCCATCTGGTCGCGTTGACCCAACAGCATCGCGACCTGGCTGCCACCGTGCTCGGCGGCGACGGCACCCTGCAACAGGCGCGCCTGGCCAAGCAGGCGCAGGTGCAGCGCGCCTTCGAGGCGAGCGAGCTGGCGCTGCAAGCGGCCGGGGTCGATGCGGAACTGTTGACGGCCTGGCGCAAGGTACGCGAACAATGGCAGGCGCTGTCCGAGCAGATCGGCCAAGGCGCCGTCAAAGCCAGGCAGAGCCTGCAACTGCATTCGCAACTGATCGCCTCTATCCTGTTGATCGAGAATGCCTTGCTCGATCAGTTCGAACTGGCCCTGGACCCGGTCCTGGAAACCTATTCGTTGATGTACGCCGCGCTGATCGAAATGCCGCAAACCGCCGAGTTGTTCGGTCAGTTGCGCGGCTATGGCAGCCTGTATCTGGTGCAGGGACGAATCATGCCCGAGCAACAAGGTGCCGTGGTGGGGTTGACCGCCCAGGCTCTGTCCAGCCTCGACAGGATGACTCGGGCCTTCACCAAGGCTGCGGCAACCAATCAGGCGTTCGCCGCTGCGCTGGAAACACCTTTGGCGGCGCTGCGCCCACAGATCGAGCAGGCGCTGGCATTGACCGATACGCAGTTGGTCGCGGCCGTCGAAATGGATCTTTCTGCCGGTGGTGGCTACGGAGTGAAGTTGACCTACCCGGTAGCTGATTATCTGGCCGCGTATGATCGACCGATCGGCGCTCTGCAGGCCCTTGGCGACTCCGCAATGACGATGCTCGACGAGGCGCTGGCGGCGAGGCGCGACAGCTATCGGCAGGACACCCTGCTGATGTCCGCCGGTCTGCTGGCGTTGCTGCTGGTGGGTGGCACTCTGGCCACCTTGATCGTACTGCGCCTGCTCAAACAGCTGGCTATCGCCATGGCGGCAGCCGAGCGGATCGCCAAGGGCGACCTGACCCAGACGCTTGATACCACCGGTATGGATGAGGCGGCACGCCTGCTGCAGGCATTACAGTGCATGCAAACGGACCTGCGTGACACCGTCAGCCAGGTGGTGAGTTCTGCCAAACAATTGGGTTCGACTTCCGAGGCATTGAGCGCAGTGACCGACGACGCCAGTCGAGGGCTGCAAAGGCAGAGCGAGGAGCTCGACCAGGCCGTGACTGCCGTTACCGAGTTGACCTGTGCCATTGAGGAGGTGGCGCGTAATGCGGCCTCGGCCTCGCAGGTGTCCCAGGCCGCCGACCACTGTGCGCGACAAGGCGAAGACAGCGTCACCCGAACCGTCGGCGCTATCGAGTCTCTGACCGGCGATATGGCGCATACCGCTGATGCGCTGCAGAACCTGGCGGGCCAGATAGGCGATATCGGCTCGGTACTGGATGTGATTCGAGGCATCGCCGAGCAAACCAACCTGTTGGCCCTGAATGCCGCGATCGAGGCAGCTCGGGCGGGCGAGAGCGGCCGCGGTTTCGCCGTGGTGGCGGACGAGGTACGGGCCCTGGCGCAAAGGACCCAGGACTCGACCCGACAGATCGAGGGCATCATCGGCTCGGTACAGCAAGGCAGCTGCAGCGCCCTCAGTGCCATGCACAGCAGCAACGAAAAAACCCGCGATACCCTGGGGCTCGCACGCGGAGCAGGTACAGCACTGAATGCCATCGTCGAGGCGATCGGACAGATCAATGAGCGCAGTTTGAGTATTGCCAGCGCCACCGAAGAGCAATCCCAGGTCGCCCGTGAGGTTGATAGCAATCTGTTGAATATCCGCGATGTCTGCGCACGGACCTCGGCCGGCGCCAGGCAGACCCGCGAGTCCAGCCAGGAACTTGCCGGCCTGGCCAGCGAGCTGAGTGGGCGGGTCAAGCACTTCAATGTCTGACTCGGGATCAGGTGCATCGGCGCATACCCTGGTGCACCACGACCCTGCGAGCCGGTCGCTCACATCATCAGTGAATTTCTCCGGTAGAGCCTGCTGTCATCCGCTGATATTCAGCAGCCAACGCTGCTGCGACGGCGCTTTCAGCATCCTGGCCTGTGGCGCCTGAATAGACTGAAGGCTGTCTCGGAACAGGACTCGATCATGCTCAAGAATCGCTTGCAAGACCCCAGCCTGCTGGTAGAACACGCTTACATTGATGGCCGTTGGGTGAGCGCCGATAACGCTGCCACCCTGGATGTCATCAACCCCGCCACGGGTGAGTGCCTGGCCCGGGTGCCGGCCCTGCAAGGCGTGGAAACCCGTCGCGCTATCGAGGCCGCCGACCGTGCCTGGCCGGCCTGGCGCGCACGGCCCGCGGCGGAGCGCGCGGCGCTGCTGGAGCGCTGGTATCAAGCCATGCTCGATAACCTCGACGACCTCGCCTTGATCATGACCTGCGAGCAAGGCAAGCCTCTCAACGAAGCCAAGGGCGAGATCCGTTACGGCGCCAGCTTCGTCAAGTGGTTCGCCGAGGAAGCCCGGCGGATCTACGGCGAAACCATACCGGCCCCCAGCGGTGATCGTCGTCTGCTTACTCTGAAGCAACCTGTCGGGGTTTGCGCCGCGATCACCCCCTGGAACTTCCCCAACGCGATGATCACCCGCAAGTGCGCGCCAGCCCTGGCTGCCGGTTGTCCGGTCATCGTCAAGCCTTCGGACCTGACGCCGCTTTCCGCCTTGGCACTGGCGGTGCTGGCCGAGCGAGTCGGGATACCGGCGGGGGTGTTCAACGTCGTGACCGGCATGCCGGCGGGTATCGGCGAAGAACTGACCGGTAACCCGACGGTGCGCAAGATTTCCTTCACCGGTTCGACCGCCGTGGGGAGCTTGCTGATGCGCCAGAGCGCCGAGCAGATCAAGCGTTTGAGCCTTGAGCTGGGCGGCAATGCCCCCTTCGTTGTGTTTGACGATGCGGACTTGGAACAGGCGGTGGCCGGCATCATGCAGAGCAAGTTCCGCAATGCCGGGCAGACGTGCGTCTGCGCCAACCGGATTCTGGTGCAGGACGGGATCTACGAACGCTTTGCTCAGCGCCTGGTGGAGGAGGTAGGCAAGCTCAAGGTCGGCAATGGCCTGGAGGCCAACGTGACTATCGGCCCACTGATCAACGCGGCGGCGGTCAGCAAGGTCGCCCGGCATATTGACGATGCCCTGGGCAATGGTGCTCGTCTGCTCTGTGGTGGCATCCCTGCGGGTGACAGCCAGTTCGTTCAGCCGACGGTGCTTGCCGAGGCTCATGCCGGGATGTTGCTGGCCAAGGAAGAAACCTTCGGTCCGGTTGCTCCGTTGATGCGCTTCAGCACTGAGGAAGAGGCCCTGGCCCTGGCCAATGCCACGCCCTATGGTCTGGGTGCCTATTTCTTCACCCAGGACCTGCGTCGCTCATGGCGTTTCGGCGAGGCGCTGGAGTTCGGCATGATCGGCCTCAATACCGGGCTGATTTCCATGGAAGTGGCCCCCTTTGGTGGCGTCAAGCAGTCCGGTCTGGGCCGCGAGGGTTCCAAGTACGGTCTGGACGAGTACCTGGAAGTCAAGGCTTTCCATATCGGTGGACTGTAGAGCAACGGTTGTTTGCATAGGCTTGATTGACGCGAATCCGCGAAGGTAACGACATGAGCAAGACATTCAAGATTGCCGCGATCGCCGGCGATGGTATCGGCAAGGAAGTATTGCCCGAGGGGCTGCGGGTATTGGAACAGGCTGCGCGCAAGTGGGATCTGGACCTGAGCATCGAAGTGCTCGACTGGGCCCACTGCGATTATTACCTGGAACATGGGCAAATGATGCCCGTCGACTGGTTTGAGCAGTTGAAAGGCTTCGACGCCATCTATTTCGGCGCCGTGGGCTGGCCGGACAAGGTGCCGGATCATATTTCCCTGTGGGGCTCGTTGCTCAAGTTCCGTCGCGACTTCGACCAGTACGTGAACATCCGCCCGGTGCGCCTGTTTCCCGGCGTGCCGTGCCCGCTGGCCGGACGCGAGGCGGGGGACATCGATTTCGTCGTCATCCGTGAAAACACCGAGGGCGAATATTCCTCGGTCGGCGGCAAGATGTTCGAAGGCACCGATAACGAATTCGTGCTCCAGGAGTCGGTGTTTACCCGGCGTGGCGTCGACCGGATTCTCAAGTTCGCCTTCGACCTGGCCCAGACCCGCCCGCGCAAGCGCCTGACGTCGGCGACCAAATCCAACGGGATTTCCATCAGCATGCCGTACTGGGACGAACGCACGGCGTTGATGGGCGAGCAGTATCCCGAGGTGAAGTGGGACAAGCAGCACATCGACATTCTGTGCGCGCGTTTCGTCCTGCAGCCTGATCGCTTTGATGTGGTGGTGGCGTCGAACCTGTTCGGCGACATTCTCTCCGACCTCGGCCCGGCCTGCGCCGGCACCATCGGCATCGCGCCTTCGGCCAACCTTGACCCGCAACGACGGTTCCCGTCGCTGTTCGAGCCGGTGCATGGCTCGGCCCCTGATATCTACGGGCAGAACATTGCCAACCCGATTGCGATGATCTGGTCAGGTGCCTTGATGCTCGATTTCCTGGGCAATGGGGATGAGCGTTACCGGGCGGCCCATGACGGGATTCTCAAGGCCATCGAGCGGGTGATTGCCGAAGGGCCGATCACACCGGACCTGGGCGGGCAGGGTTCGACCCAGGATGTCGGCAGGGCGATTGCCGAAGCACTCTAAGCCACATTCCAGAACATCAGGCTCACCCTTTTTGCCCGCTCACACTGCGGGCTTTTTTTCTGGTAGCTGTGTGGAGGCGCTAATAGCCCTGTCTGCGATCGATCTGGCCGAGCATGGACTCGCCACGCTGATGCCGACGGATATTCTCCAGCAGCACGCCAAACGCACTTTCCGGCTGAGTCATCGCCGCGATATGCGGGGTCAGTAAAATCTGAGGGTGCTGCCAGAACGGATGTTCGGGCTGCGCCGGTTCCTCCTGTAGCACGTCTAGCACTGCTGCACTGAGCTGGCCGCTGGCCAGAGCTTCCAGCAGATCCTCTTCCACCAGGTGCCCACCTCGCCCCATATTGACCAGCGCGGCGCCTTTGGGCAGGTGCTGGAACAGTTGCTGGTCGAGAATCCCTTCGGTCTGCTCGGTCAGCGGCAGGACACAGAGCAGGATGTCGCACTGACTCAGAAATGCTGGCAGTTGCTCAGCGCCGGCAAAGCAGTCGACCCCGGGTATGCAATGTCGGCTGCGCGCCCAGCCTGACAAGGTGAAGCCATAAGGTTGCAAGGTGGCGAGTATCTGTTGGGCTTGCAAGCCCAGGCCCATAATCCCGACCCGACGTTTTGTCGCGGGCAGCAGTCGGTGTGCTTGCCAGCACTTTCCGGCCTGTTGCTGACGATAGCGCAGCATATCCCGGTGCAGGCTGAGCACGGCGAAACTGGCGTATTCGCACATGCCCTGGGTAATGCCCGGGTCGAGCAAACGCACCACCGGCAAATTCGCTGGCAGGCGGCCAAGGTCGAGTTGATCGACGCCGGCCGACAGGGCGAACAACACTTGCAGGTTTGGCAGCAGCGTTTCCAGATCGTCCGGTGCCTGCCAGGCTGCCAGGTAGCGAATATCCTTCGGATCGCCGATATCCGGCCAGGCGCGCCATTCGATATCCGGGGCCTGGTCGGCGAACAGCGCTTTCCATTGTTCGCCGCGTACCGGGTCGGCTTTGTAAAGCAGGGCCATGGGCATTTCCTCTTATGTGCAGAGAATGGAGCATGCCCGAATGGCGTAGCAGAATCTGTCGATAAGGGTGGTGAAAACGAGGGCGGGGGGTTGTATGGCGGCACAAACTGGCAGATTCCATGGGCCAGCAGCGCCTGACGGATTCTGCCGTTTTCCGGGGTTAAAACAGTCGATCCGTATTTCTCAGCGGCCAAGTTCGGCTTAGAGCATTGCGTCGAAAGCTTAACCTAAGGCACATCGCAGCCTCCTCCTGGTTGCCTGGCTCACTATGGAGATGCCATGAACAGCAAATGCGAAGAAACCCCTTATCTGCTCCAACAGCGTGATCAGTTCGTGCCGCGCGGTTTGGTCACTGCCCACCCGCTGGTTATCGATCGGGCCCAGGGGGCAGAAGTGTGGGACGTGGGTGGTAAGCGTTACCTGGACTTCGTCGGCGGTATCGGTGTGATGAACATCGGCCACAATCATCCGAAAGTGCTGGCGGCAGTACAGGCGCAGATGCAGAAGGTGACTCACGCCTGCTTCCAGGTGGTTGCCTACCGGCCCTACCTCGACCTGGTACAGCGTTTGTGCGGGTTGGTCGGTGGTTCCAGTGGCATTGCGCATAAGGCTGCACTGTTCACCTCGGGTGCTGAGGCGGTTGAAAACGCCGTGAAGATCGCCCGCGCCCATACCAAGCGTCCGGCAGTTATTTCTTTCCGTGGCGGTTTCCACGGTCGAACCTTGCTCGGTACTACCCTGACGGGCATGAGCCAGCCCTATAAGCAGAACTTCGGCATGGCGCCGGAAGTCTTCCATACACCTTATCCGAATGCTTATCGCGGTTTCACCAGCGAGATGGCACTGCAGGCGCTGAACGAGCTGTTCGCCACTCAGGTCTCTGCAGACCGGGTAGCTGCGATCATCATTGAACCGGTTCAGGGCGACGGCGGATTCCTTAGCGCACCGGTCGAATTTCTCCGGGCGCTGCGGGCACTCACCGAACAACATGGCATCGTGTTGATTGCCGATGAAGTGCAGACCGGCTTCGGCCGTACAGGCAAATGGTTCGGGTTCCAGCACGCCGGTATTCAGCCGGACCTGGTCACCGTAGCCAAGAGCCTGGCCGCCGGCATGCCGATCTCGGGCGTGGTGGGTCGGGCAGAAATCATGGATGCACCAGCCCCCGGCGGTCTGGGCGGTACCTATGGCGGCAACGCTCTGGCTTGCGCAGCGGCGTTAGCGGTAATCGATACCTACGAGCAGGAGCAATTGCTGGCACGCGGCGTGAAGCTGGGCGAACGTCTGCGTCAGGGGCTGGTTCGCCTGCAGACGCGCTTTCCTCAGATCGGCGATGTACGCGGTACGGGCTTTATGCTTGCGATCGAACTGGTCAAGGACGATGCGGCTCGCAGTCCGGATCCAGAGTTGAATCAGCAAGTGATTGATGAGGCACGCAATGGCGGTCTGCTGGTGATCAAGTGTGGTGTGTATCGCAACGTATTGCGTTTCCTCGCGCCTCTGGTCGCTGAAGAGGCGCAGGTCGACGAAGCCTTGGATATTCTCGAAAAAGCGTTGTCACGGGTTCTGAACTGACGCCTGGTCTCGGTCGGCACATTGAAGTAAATGCCGACCGAGCACCCTGACGAGTATCTATTTTTGAAATGCCAACATGGGAGGCATTTAGGCCATGGAACTGACGGACTATCGTGCACTGCTGATTGATTGCGATGAGGTCCTGTTCGATCGGAACTCTGGCATCTGGACGGCATTGCAACCGCTGCTCCAGAGTTGTCCAGATACACTGAGTAGAGAACAGGTCTTGGCTGAATATGACCAGGTGATGCGTGGGCTCTATCCTCGCTTCTCCGAGCTGGGGTTCAGTGGCCTGCTGTGTTTTGCACATCGGCAATTGGCCGAGCGTCTGGGGCTCAAGGCCAGTTGGGAGGAGGGCATGACGTTCGCCCGTTCGGTTTGTGACTGGTCCCTGTACGAGGACGCCCCTGGCGCGATGCTGTACCTGCGCAAATTTTATCGGCTGCTGGTTTACGGGGACCGTGACAGCGCAGATCGCGAGGCATTCTGTGAGCGTCTGGGAATCGTGTCGGAAGATTTTCTGTCACCGACCAACAAGCCATTGGAGGATCGCGACTGGCTATTGACCAACGACCTGGAACCCAAGGATATTCTGCTGGTGTGCGGTTCGTCTGCCGACGTATCTTTGGCAAACGGTTTGTGCCTGATCCAGCGCGGTTGCAGCGAACCTCATGTATCTGGCGCTGCGGACTTTTACATCAACAGCATGGCGGACCTGGTGACACAGCATCAACAATCTCTTAGGCGCTGATACTGACAGAATGATTGCATAGAACAATCACGAGGCATGCGATGGAAGGTTTAGTCAAGCTGGACCGAATTGATATCAACATCTTGGTTGAGCTGCAAAAAGATGGCCGCATTACCAATGTCAGTCTCGCCGATGCGGTAGGTCTGTCGGCAAGCCCATGTCTGCAGCGAGTCAAGCGGCTCGAGGCAGCCGGGTATATTTCAGGGTACAACGCGCATCTCAATCTGGCCAAGATCACTGAGTCGGTCACCGTGTTTACGGAGATCACGCTACACGACCACAAGCGCGAAGACTTCGCCAAGTTCGAGTCCAATATTCGCCTGGTCGATGAGGTGCTCGAATGCCATTTGATCAGTGGCGGTTACGATTACCTTGCACGTTTCATGACCCGCAGTATTCCGCATTACCAGGAGGTGATGGAGGGACTGCTGGATAAGAACATCGGTATCGCCAAATACTTCAGCTACATCGTTATCAAATCGCCGGTGCTGAAGGATGGCGTGCCGCTGCGCAAGTTGCTGCATCGCTGATCACCGGCTCCATACCTTTGCAACGCAAAAAGCCCTTCCTGAGAAGGGCCTTGCATGGCGAGTGCGCCGCTCTTATTCCTTGAGGAAGGTCAGCAGGTCCTGGTTCAGGCGATCCTTGTGCGTCTCGGTCAAGCCGTGCGGTGCGCCAGGGTAGACGATGAGCCGGGCACCCTTGATCAATGCCGCCGAAGCCTTGCCCGATGCGTCTATCGGCACGATCTGGTCGTCATCGCCATGGATCACCAGGGTCGGCACGTCGAACTTCTTCAGATCGTCGCGGAAATCGGTGGCCGAGAACGCGGCGATCGAGTCATAGGTATTCTTGCTGCCACCCTGCATGCCCTGGGCCCAGAACGACTGGATCAGACCCTGGGACGGCTTGGCGCCCTTGCGGTTGTAGCCGTAGAAGGGACCGGAGGCGATGTCCAGGTAAAGCTGCGAGCGGTTCTCCAGGGACGCCTTGCGCAGGCCGTCGAACACCGCGAGCGGCAAGCCACCGGGATTGCTGTCGGTCTTGAGCATCAGTGGTGGAACAGAGGACACCAGCACCGCTTTCTTCACCCGCGAAGTGCCGTGGCGACCGATATAGCGAGCCACTTCACCACCCCCCGTCGAGAAGCCCACCAGGGTCACATCCTTCAGGTCCAACGCCTCGATCACCGCCGCCAGGTCGTCGGCATAGTGATCCATGTCGTTGCCTTCCCACGGCTGGCTGGACCGACCATGGCCGCGACGATCGTGGGCGATTACCCGGTAGCCTTTCGACGCGAGGAACATCATCTGCGCTTCCCAACTGTCGGAGTCCAGCGGCCAGCCGTGGCTGAAGGTGACGACCTGACCATTACGCGGGCCCCAGTCCTTGTAATACAGCTGGACGCCACCCTTGGTGGTGATGTAACTGGCGGACTGGACGACGCTGCCGACGGCGGAGGCAGTGGCGTTGGTCTGAGCAGGCGCGGCTTCTGCGCCGGCGGTAGCGAGTGCCAGGGTAGCAATGGCCAGGGTGCGGTTGAGTGTGTTCATTGTGCTCTCTCCATAAGGGTTGCTTGACTGTTGCGATCGGTGTCGATCGCGTTGGTGGGCAGATTAGAGAGAGAGGGCGATGACGAGAACGGTGGTGGTGTTGATAGCAACTATAGGGATAACAGATACTTGCGGGCTTTGGCAGTAAAGCTTGCTGCGAGGAGGTCTTGCAGATGGATTGGGCTGCCTCAGCCCAACATGCTGGTGTTTGGGTCTATGCTTACCTTGACCTGTCAATCAGCTTCACCCATGGAAAGCGATCAGCCCTCAGGAGCACACGTGAAACCTTCGACACCCGCCACGGCGCTGCTCTGTCTATTGCTTGGCACGGGTGTTGTCAGGGCCGGGGAGTATCAGGTCGTTACCGAGGAGTGGGCGCCGTACAACTATCAGGAGAACCGTCAGCTCACCGGCATGACCACGGAGATCGTTCGGGCCATCATGGCGCTGACCGGGGATGAATTCGAGATGGTGCTGCAACCCAGTATGCGAGCCACCCAGGTACTGAAGACCCGGCCCAAGACGATCATGTACTCGCTGTTCCGCACACCGGAGCGTGAGCCGTTGTACAAGTGGGTCGGGCCGATCGTGGAAGAAGCCATTTATCCCTATCAACTGGCAAGTACGCCGCCGGTGAATTCCCTGGAGCAACTGCTCGGCGCCCCGCAGATCACCACGCGGCATGCCGGGCTGTTGCCCGAGAAACTGCAATTTCTGGGGTTCAAGAACCTCGACAAAAGTGCAACCGAGAGCAAGTTGCTCTACCGGATGCTGCTGGCGGGACGCACCGATATCATCGTGGGTGACACCGATGCGGGGGTAGCATATTACAGCCGCCAGTTGAACATCCCACCCGGCACGCTGCGAAAAATACCCATCGAGCTGTACCGTTCATCGCTGTACATCGCCTTCAGTCCTGACAGTGAAGACAAGCTGATCGCTGCGTGGGCCAACGCCCTGGAACAGCTGCGCCAATCGGGCGAACTGAGGCGTATCCAGCGTCGGTACGAGCAACCCACTGGGCAATGAGTGGTTACGCCTCTGCTGGATATCAGCCAAAAGAAGGCATCGGCCCCAACGAATTCAGAATCCATGTGATCGCCGCCGTCGCGACGAGCACTGCGGCTACCACGCCGATAAACAGCCACTTCAGGACCTTCAGCAACACCGGCGGCTTGGACCTCGGCGCGAGAGCCTCTACGGTGAGCCTCATCTCCTCGGCGCATCGCGGGCAGGCCGCGTTGTCTTCGAGGATGAGGCTCCTGCATTGATCACAGATTTTCATGTCGTCGACTCGAGGTTCAGAATTTATAGACGATGCCCAGTCTGCCCATGATCTCCAGCGCATTGACCAGGCCCAAGCCGTTCATGGGCAGGCAGGCAAAAGTCTGGTGCTCATCGAAGTGAGTGCCGACGGCCAGGAGTTTCAGATCATGGGCATCCAGCTGTGCGTTGAAATACTGGAGCAGCGCCCGTTCCCAATCGTCGGCGCCATTGATGGCCTCGACGGTATTGCGGTCGGGTGTAGCGATCTCGATGTTCAACTGCCGCAGCGGTGCAAGGGCGTTGACGGCAGCGACGCCGCAGGACGGCCACTCTTTCCATTCGAACCCGGCCAGTTGATTGGCCTGGGCGAGCGCTGACTCGACTTGAGTCCACGCCCAATCCCACTGCGCTGTCGGGGCCGGAATGCCTTGAATGAGCGCTTGCGCATGTTCCTCGTCGAACAGGCAATCAAACAGATCGGCCAAGGTATCGGCCAAATCGAGCTGTGGCCCTTGGGTGTCCAGGTCTCGGCTCAAACGCTGCCACAGATTGCCCAGCTCCTCCCAGTCTTCCTCATCCATGTCATCTTCGATCACCTTTGCCTTATCGCCGCGCTGGTAATTGTCCAGCCGCGTCTTGAGGACACGTATGGCGCCGTCGGCGAGATCGACTTCGTAGCTGCGGTAGTCCAGGTAGTTGGTCTGGAACACGATGCGATCGGGAAATATCTCCTGGACGAGGTCTTCTTCAGCGTCGAAGTACGCCGCACCCTCAAGCGCGCCATGGGCGGTGATGATGCGTTGAAACGGCAGGGCGTCGATTGGGTTCATGGGGTTCGATCTTAGGGGGCAGTGGCTTTCACGGGTTGAGGTCTGTCATTATCCGGCAAGCCAGGAACTGAGCGGAAGCGTATGAATCGTCAGAAAAAAATCAAGCAGCTATTGAAGGCTCACGCCAAAAAGGCGAGTGCCAAACTGGCACCGAAAAAACAAGCCCAAGTACATCAGTAAAGCTGACCGACTGAAACTCGCTGCGGAATCCAGCGAAGACTCGACCGCCACCCCTGAGAGTTGAGCCGAATCAGTTGTGGGAGCGAGCCTGCTCGCGATAGCGGAGT
The DNA here is from genome assembly GCF_026016325.1 of Pseudomonas sp. B21-056. Lineage (NCBI taxonomy): Bacteria > Pseudomonadati > Pseudomonadota > Gammaproteobacteria > Pseudomonadales > Pseudomonadaceae > Pseudomonas > Pseudomonas sp. B21-056. Next base: position 4,096,286 of record NZ_CP087203.1, on the reverse strand, counting down.
ATCAGTCGCTTAGGATGTTGAATGAGCTGCCGCCATCGCGAGCAGGCTCGCTCCCACATTGTTCCGGGCAGGTACCGGACCTGTGTTCACCGAAAAACCTGTGGGAGCGAGCTTGCTCGCGATAGCGGCTTTGCCACTGGCGAACCTGGAAACGTTCCTTTCACATAAAAAACTTGCTTGGCGTCTTACCAAACTGCTTCCTGAACATGTTCGTAAACGCACTCGGGCTTTCATACCCCAGCCCTAGCGCAACATCGATGATTTTTTCTCCCCCTGCCATTCGCTCAACCGCCTGCAGAAGACGAACCTGCTGCCTCCACTGGCCGAAAGTAATCCCGGTTTCCTTGCGGAACAATCGTTGGATCGTCTTTTCATCAAGGCCAAGGCGGGCGCTCCAGTCTGACAGCGTCGAGCCATCGGCAGGGTCTCCCTGCAGCGTGATGCAGATCTTCCTGATGCGTTGGTCGGCCGGCTGTGGAAGGTGCAGCGGCAGGGTAGGAAGCAGGGTGAGTTCATCAAGAATCAGCTGCATCACCCTGGCTGTGCGGGTGTTCGGCGCGTAGGGGAGTTGGAGGTCCACCGCAACCTTGATCAACTCGCTCAAAAGGGCGGAAATGCTGACGGCCTTGGTTTCGGTCGGAAGGTCTGCGATTGCATCAGGCCGGACAAATACGCTGCGCATTTTCACATGACCCACGCAGCGCACGGAATGTATCTGCCCACATGGCATCCACAGCCCCCGATTCGATGGGACTGTCCACTGGCTTGACGTCGTGTGCACAACCATCACGCCTTCAATGGCGTATAGCAGTTGATGCTTTTCATGGGAATGCGGTGCGATGAACCAATCCGCAGGGTAATCGGTTGCCCTCCCGATCATGGTCCAGGCGCCTTCATCGATCTCGAGCAATGCTTCGTTCAGGGGTCTGATCATGATGTCCTTTTTGCGACAGTTGGTTCCCTTGTCCGGTGAGACAGACATTCCCATGGAATCTAGGATGGCGGCAAGCCTGTCAGAAGATACCGTCATCTTCTGTTTACGTTTATTCGTACTCCTATCGTCCGGAAGCTTTTGTCATGTCCACCGCAGCCACCGCCTCGACCACTGCATCAGTCGTCCACCAAACGAGCCCGCTCGTCATGCGGGTCATTGGCGCCTGCGCACTCGCGCATTTGATCAATGACCTCATACAGGCCGTACTGCCTTCCATCTACCCGATGCTGAAGGCCAGCTATGGGCTGAGTTTCACGCAGGTGGGATTGATCACACTGACCTTCCAACTGACCGCCTCGCTATTGCAGCCCTGGGTGGGCTACCACACGGACCGTCACCCCAAACCCTGGTTGCTGCCTGCCGGGATGGTCTGCACCCTCATCGGCATCCTGATGCTGGCGTTCGTCGGCAGTTTTGAAGCAATCCTCATCGCCTCTGCATTGGTGGGCATCGGCTCTTCGACCTTCCACCCGGAAACGTCGCGTGTCGCACGGCTCGCCTCAGGCGGTCGCTATGGCCTGGCGCAATCGACCTTCCAGGTTGGCGGCAACGCGGGCAGTGCCTTCGGTCCGTTGCTCGCCGCGGCCATTGTGATCCCTTATGGTCAAGGTCATGTTGCCTGGTTCGGTCTGTTTGCCGTCTTCGCCATCTTCGTGCAATACGGCCTGAGTCGCTGGTACCGCAACCACCTCAACCTGTTCAAGCTGAAACAGGGCGGCAAGGCGACCCACGGTCTGTCCAAGGCCCGTGTGACCGCTGCGCTGGTGGTCCTGGCGTTGCTGGTGTTCTCCAAATATTTCTACATGGCGAGTTTCACCAGCTACTTCACGTTCTACCTGATCGAAAAATTCCAGCTGTCGGTGACCAGCTCCCAGCTGTACCTGTTTCTGTTCCTGGGCGCGGTGGCCGCCGGCACATTCTTCGGTGGCCCCATCGGCGACAAGATCGGCCGCAAGAAGGTCATCTGGTTCTCGATCCTCGGTGTCGCGCCCTTCACCCTGGCGCTGCCCTATGTGGACCTGTTCTGGACCGGCGTGCTCAGCATGATCATCGGCTTCGTCCTCGCCTCGGCGTTCTCCGCCATCGTTGTCTTTGCCCAGGAACTGGTGCCGGGCAATGTCGGCATGATTGCCGGCGTGTTCTTCGGCCTGATGTTTGGTTTCGGTGGCATCGGTGCGGCTTTGCTGGGGTATCTCGCCGATATCCATGGGATCGAGTATGTCTACACGCTGTGTTCATACTTGCCGTTGCTTGGTGTGCTGACCATTTTGCTGCCTTCGACCAAAGGCGTCTAAAACCGGGACGGATTCATTGGTAGGCGCCACCCTGTGGGAGCCGAGCTTGCTCGCGATGGCGGTATGTCAGTCACCGGGATGTTGAATGTGTCGCCGCCATCGCGAGCAGGCTCGCTCCCACACTTTCCGGGTGTGATCACAGGATATGCACCGCAAATCCTGTGGGAGCCGAGCTGGCTCGCGATAGCGGTATGTCAGCCACTGAAGATGTTGCATGTGCTACCGCCATCGCGGGCAAGCCCAGCTCCACAGGTCCCGCGTCGAACACAGATGTCGTGTACTGCGCAGATCCCCTGTGGGAGCGAGCCTGCTCGCGATAGCGATATGTCAGCCACTGAAGATGTTGAATATGCTACCGCCATCGCGGGCAAGCCCAGCTCCACAGGTCCCGCGTCGAACACAGATGTAGTGTACTGCGCAGATCCCCTGTGGGAGCGAGCCTGCTCGCGATAGCGGTATGTCAGCCACTGAAGATGTTGCATGTGCTACCGCCATCGTGGGCAAGCCCAGCTCCCACAGGTCCCGCGTCGAACACAGATGTCGTGTACTGCGCAGATCCCCTGTGGGAGCGAGCCTGCTCGCGATAGCGGTATGTCAGCCACTGAAGATGTTGAATGTGCTACCGCCATCGCGGGCAAGCCCAGCTCCACAGGTCCCGCGTCGAACACAGATGTCGTGTACTGCGCAGATCCCCTGTGGGAGCGAGCCTGCTCGCGATAGCGGTATGTCAGCCACTGAAGATGTTGAATATGCTACTGCCATCGCGGGCAAGCACAACTCCCACAGGTCCCGCGTCACGAGCATGTGCAGCGTCGGTGCTGTTCATTTCGCTCTCTCCACCACATAGCACCGCGAGCTGGGCTTCAATGCCGGCAGCAAGCGTAGCGCGAACCCCTTGCTCCTTGCGGGCAGCATCACCGCACAATGCTGCGAGCATGCACGTTCGCTGGTTGTGATCAGGGTCAAGTGAGGACTCAACGGGGGCCTTTGTTCTCAGAGAGACAGTTGCCGCCGTCGACCACGAGAAGCTCGCCCGTAATGTAGCTGGACTCTGGGGAGGCAAAAAAAGCCACCGCGGCAGCGACCTCGTCGGGCCTACCGGCGCGCCCGACGGGAACATATTTCGCTGCGATCAACTCCTGCGCTGTGCTGGATTGCGTCGCGATCCACCCAGGGGCAACAGAGTTCACGGTGATACCGTATGACGCGACCTCCAGCGCCAAGCTCATGTTCATCCCCACAAGCCCCGCTTTCGCCGCCGCATACGCAGCCTCGCCGGGGTTGCTGACGCGGGTGCCGGTCGTAGAACTGATATGGACGATGCGTCCGTAACGACGATCCTGCATCCCTGGCAGCACAGCACGGGTGAGCAAAAATGCAGTGGTCAGGTTGCGGGCAATCGAAGTGTTCCAGGCGTCGACGCTCATAGTGGCCACTTCTGAGAACGTTTCGGCGTCACCCTGCATCGCCATACCGGCGTTGTTCACGAGCACATCGATCCGCCCCCATAGCGATTCAGCCCAGGTCACCAATTCGACAACCTGAGTCGGCTGAGTGAGATCTGCAGCGCGTCCTTGCACCTCATAACCTGCTGCGCTCAGTTCCGCGACGCGATCATGGATGCGGGCACTGCTGCCGGTGATGATCAGCTTTGCGCCCAAGTCCCCGAGCCGCCGTGCGATAGCCAGACCAATCCCATGTTCACTGCCAGCGCCACTGACCAATGCGACCTGACCATTCCAGTTGTTGAACATTGCAAGCTCCACAGGGTTACGCAGGAAGGACTGTTTGACATTCCAGAGTAGACGCTATCAGCCCCTGCGAGGTTATTCCGGTGCACGCCCGACAGCTAGCCATGCGGCCTCAGCAAGCTGTTGTCGATCCAACCACCTGCAATCGGTTCACGCCATCGCGCTGTGCAATGCTGCCGAACTGGCGGGGGGCATGATGACGGAGGTCTCCATTCCCAGCGGCGCTCGGTGGATTCCCAAAGGCATGACGGTCGAGTACCTCGCCAAAGCGAAAACCTCCGTTCACGCCATTGCCGATGGCAGCGAAATCGATTGGGAGTCGTTCGGAGACAAGGTAGTACCCGTCGATATCTTCGACGAAGGAGGGGTGAAGGTCTTCACCGCCCGCATCACCATGAATGTGAAGGCGGGCTGAGGGGGCGCTTGCCAGTCGCTGCACAGGTGACTGGCATTGCGAGTGTTCAATCCAGCAATCGCGTCACGCCAGCATTAGACGATTTTGATCATCAGGCAGGTTCTCCGATACACCACCAGTGGACATCAACGTCATCGTCGCTCTGGGTGACGTCATGTCCATGCTCGATGAATCGGGCACATCCAGGGCAAGTTTGTCGCTCAAGCTTAGCGGAGCCAGGGTGTTGTGTTGTCCCAGAAAGCCCAAGTAGTAGTCCCGGTCATAAAACACCGTGACTTCACTCTGGTGCAACCAAGGCCACGTCAGCAGGCAGGCGACGCGGTAATAGCCTTGGCTGCGATCCGCCGCCCGGGATAAATGAGCCGCCGCTTCGAGTAACTGCTGAACACAGAAGGCTTGCACTTCGATGGAGGCCTGCGGGCCCTGCACCAGGAAAACGTGTACCGGGATTTTCCAGTGGTCGTAACGCTGGTCCTCATAACGGCGAGGAAAGTAGTTGCCTTTGAACCTCGCCGCCCAGCGCTCCAGTGCACGGAGACGGCGTGGGATACCTCGGAGTTTTTTGTCGCTGAGGGCTATTTGACGCAAGGGAATGTCCTTATATTGCCTGACGGTAATGGGGGTCCGACTATCCAACCAGTCAGATGCTGCCTGTGATCTGCGCGCAAATCCGTTCGCCACGATGTGCGCAGAAGAAGGGGAGAATCATCATCGTAAGATGCGTGGAGATTAACCTGTCAGGTACGCGACGGGATCATGGATATGGGCACTGCTGAGGGGAAATAATGACATTGAGTGTCGAAGGGTTGGTCAAGCTAGCAATGGCCAATCCAATAAATGCTGAAATCACCTCGCGCTTGCCTTCACTCCGTTTGAATCAATGTTTCCTCACCGCAGGCTGCCTTTTCCAATCTGTCTGGAATCATCAGGCGCATCTGCCGCCTGAATGGGGCGTGAAGGACTACGACGTTTTCTATTTTGACGAAGACCTGTCCTGGGAGGCTGAGAATGAGGTTATCACTTCGGCTCAGCATCTCTTCCGCGATCTCAAGGTCAACATCGAGTTCAAGAATCAGGGGCGTGTCCACCTTTGGTACGGCCAGCGGTTTGGCAGGTCCTATCCTCAGCTCCAGTCGGCAAAAGATGGCATTGATCGTTACCTGATTGCCGGTACGTGCATTGGATTGGATGCTGAAACGGGTGAGGTCTATGCGCCATACGGTTTGGCCGACGTAGAGGAGGGAGTTCTGCGTATCAACCCAAAGAATCTTCAGCCAGATTTGTTTGAGCAGAAGGCCAAGAGTTATCAATCTCGCTGGCCGTGGCTGCGCATCGGGTTCTCAGGATGACTGACGGTTTTGGGGCGGGTGGCAGGTCGAACGACGTTTTGATCGACTTCTATCTGTCGCGGATGGCAGAGACGATCAGAAGCGGTCAACCGGCAAGCAATTAACGCTGCCCATCTTCCCCCTTGTGACGCGCCTTCAGCGTCTCGCGCAAAAAAGCTAAAGCTCGTTGGAATACAGGGTGGCAATCATCGTAGGGGGGATGATCGAGAGATGCCCAGAAAAACTTGAATAGGTGGCCGTGATCATCAGCAGTCTGATGAGACCATTGCTCTGGCAGCGTTCTTTCCACATGACACAGTTGAAACGACCAGACCTGACTTAGATGGTCGGCATTCCATACCCCAAGATCGTCTTCGATCGTAGCGTCGTCGATACCGGATTCTTCCGCCAATTCTCGTAGTGCAGCTTCGCTAGGCATTTCTCCCTTTTCTATGGTGCCCTTCACCAGTTGAATTCCTGCTAGGGGGTGTCGGAACAAGAGGATCTTGAAGGGCGACACCGATGAAAGTATTACCGGGCACGCTTTGTCAGGGATCATGGTGATTTCCATATCAGATGATGGTTTACCATCATCCTCATTGAATCGATATTTGAATGTACACGAGGAGGTCAGGCAGGCGGTTTGAATACGTTTGCGTGCATGAGCATCTCAACCAGGTTTTCCGGCCATACCGTATCGCTCGTGGTTCTCAGCTCCTGGACTGACCACCAGTGATGATCCGCCATGACCTTCTTCTCATGCACTGTCCACTCAGATCGGGAAAGGACCGTATCTTGGGCATGCACGACAAAATACTGCTCAACAGAGAGCACTGTTTCGCCGCTGGGTAAAAGTAATGGAAACCGCCTATTTGCCAAAGGCTCGCCAACGGTCACGACTTGAATACCTGTCTCCTCGCGTAGCTCACGTATTGCGGCGGTGTGGAATGTCTCGCCATCCTCCAAGCCACCACCAGGTGTGGCCCAGTGGCTTTGGCCGGCCAACGCGTCGTCCGTATGGTGAAATCGAAAAAGAAGAACTTCTTCAGAAGGGCTTATGACCAGTAATCGTGCTGCCTGTCGCTCTCGCATATGCGGTCCTCCGTGAAAGGGGCGCAGATTAGGGGCTGTTAAGTTAGCGGGCAAGCTTGGAGAAAGACACGGTCCCCTTATTCCGCTTATTTCATACCGATGGCCACATTGCCAACGCACGACCAAGGCCGTTCACTGGTTCGCCACCCTTCAATACATGGGTGAAACGGCTCTGTGAGTCTCAGTGGCTGGGTAGAGACTCACACCCTGGCGACCAGCAGGTACTTTTCCGATTATGCCGGTGTGAAGCTCAGGCAGTTGCTGACGGTGGGCAGAAACTATGCATCTAGATCAGACGATAGTTTTTTGAGGAAATCCTGGATCTCGTCCTCGTTGATTTTGACGTTCAACTTCTCGCAGAGTTGATCGTTGGCGCCGAAGTCATACGCGGGGAAGCCGTGACGGATATGAATAATCACCGTTTTGTCGGGATCGTCACCCTTGGCAGCTTCCGCCGCGATTTCCTTGGTAAAAAGCTCGAGGCCTTCTTGGTCGGCTTTCGCGGTCGTTTCGCCCTGGGATAACGCTTCAAACAGCGACCGCACATACGCATTGTAGTTTTTGTAGTGGCCGTTGATAAATATGGCGTCCGGGCTATTACCTGTAAGTGACGGAATCAAATGGCCGATCCATTGGGAGTACGCCTTGGTCGGGTCACCATGCACGTGAGCGTAGCTGTCACCGAATGCATGAATCAGGAACCCCAACTGCCAGTCGGGCACCTCGGAGTCTGGTTGCACTGCGTCTATGATCTTCTGTTTCAGCCTGGCGCGACGGTCATCCACTTTTTTGGCGTCTCCGCCGTGCAGCGAATGCAGTCCGTCGACCACCCTGTGCCGAAATGACCAGAAGCCCGGAATCAGGCCATATGCCGCGACAGGCACCGCATTCAACGACCACAGCTCTTTGTCCGGTGTTTGGGTGTAGCAGGAAATGTTTTCCAGCTTGGAAGTGTTGCGGTATCCAGCAAGGTACGCCACATAGCCAGCGGTGTAGAAATGGCCGTCCTTGCCGTAGTACGGGACAAGCACGCCCAAATTACCCGTCGACAACTTGTTAACGTCAGGTTGGTGGCCTGGATCGGCCGGTGCCACATTTAGCCTATGAATCTCCGGCGATGCTGAAGAACAGCCGTATTGCAGCACGAAAGCAACTAGCAGAGGGAGAGACATTTTCAGTGGACGAAGTGAACTCAAAGTGGCGCTTCCTTACAGTGGAGGAGGGGGAAGAGTCAAAACGAACATAGTACAAATTGACGCAGATGGCGCATGCCTACTCTACGGGCTGTTGAGTCTTTGAATACCAAGAAATTGGTCAAGCATTACCTATTCTAAACGGCCCCCTAGGATTGGCTTGCAATGCAATGTCACTTTGCTATCTTTCTTGCCATCCAAGACCATGGAAGGCGTTTTATGAAGAACAAAGTACTCGCTAGCATTGTCATCGCTCCCCTCCTGACCTCGTGTGCTCTGTTCAACCCTTCCGTGGGCACGGCAAAGATCGAGCAGGACCACCTTAATGCCTCAGGTGCAGATATTTCGCTTCTGCTCAAGCGCGCTCTGCAGTCCAAGTCTGGGCAACTCGCTTACTGGCAGGCAGGCTCTACCGTGGTGATGGCCGGATTGATCGGGTATGGGGGGTACAAGGTCGTTACCGATGGTGGCTCGCACCAGGTGGCTGTGCTCATGGCAGGAGGTGGTGCACTGTATGGCACTAACACGGTGTTGTATAAACCCACGCGTGAGGGCATGTACGCCCGAGCGGTGAGCTCGATCCAATGCATCGATGGGGCGTTTTCACCCTTCAACACCGCAACTGGGCTAGGCCTGAAGAGCGCCATCTACACGCTATCACCGAGTACCTGGAGCAGGTTGGACGCCTCCTTCCAATCGGCCTATTCGCTAGCAACGGAATATGATCTCAAGTACAAGCAGTCGGTCCTTCAGGTCGCTACTGACCTCAATGTGTACCTGGCTGACATGCAGCCCACTCCCGAAAGCACCTACCGAATACTCACGCGTACCATTGGGCAACAAATCACTAAGCCCAGTAAGGACCAAGTGAGCCAGGCCATTACGGCTGAAGGCCAAGCATTCGCTGCCACCGTTACAGGCGATGCGAATGAGAAAGCACGTGCCAGCACAGACCGCGCAATCGAGCTGAGCAACTTGGTCACCCGTTTGTACGCGTGGATTGACTCTATCGAAGAGGCGCATCGCTCGTTTAATGCGAACGACGTAGCGGCCTGCAGCGGCCTGAGCATCAACTTTGGCATTGCCGGAGTAACGGAAGGCAGCGTTGTGTCTTTGAGTGCTGGCAGCACAGCCACTTACCAGATCATCGATACTTCCGGGAAGCTGGTGGCCTATGCCGTACCCAGCGATGCGAGTGACGCCAGCAAAGTAACGACAGCGATTACCACGAGTAATGGCGTCTTCAATTTGCAACTCACAGCAACCACCAAGACTACGCAGCCAGTACGCGTTACGGTGAAAGACAACGGCAAGTTCGGTGCAAGCGTTTCGTTCGAGGTGAAAGTGCCTTAGCGGGATCTCCTCAGGCGATGGCTGGTATGGGCGGTATATCCGAGTGCACAAAGAACGCTCCTGGCATCGATTTATCATGTTGCGCTGCTTCGAGACTTGGGGTTAGGGCTCGGTACATTTGAGGTGAGGGGGTGTTGAAAGCGCAACGCAGTTAGAAGCGCTCCCTGCGAGCGCGTGAGGGCAGTCCGTGCCGTTGGCGCTCCGGAGTCGAAAGTAAGCCAGTCGACGTACTGCGTCGAGATGATAAGCTCGGGCTTCCTTCACGTGCGCGAGTAACACATGGATGAAAAATACCAGGGAAGCTGCTTGTGCTCAGCAGTCAGATACGAGCTACTCACGGCGCCAAAAGCAGTGAGTCATTGTCATTGCAACCAGTGCCGCAAAGGCCATGGGGCTGCATTTGCCTCATACGGTAGTGTTCCGCGTAACGCGCTACGGATACTGGAAGGCGCTGCCAGTATCAAAGCATTTGCTTCTTCGAAGACGGTATTGCGCGAGTTCTGCGTGGAGTGTGGTTCGAGTTTGTTCTGGTCGCGCACTGAAGGTCAATTTGCCGACTGGGTATCGATAGCGTTGGGCTCTCTTGATACGCGTTTTATGCCTCGGGAGCAGAAGCACGTTTATGTGGACTCTGCGGTTCATTGGTATAGGCCATTAGAGTCGGGTTCTCAGGATGACTGACGGCTTTGGAGTGGGTGTCGCAGGTTGTGACGGACGGCGGTGACCAAAAGCTGCCTTTCGCGACCGGCAGCAATCGGCAAGCAGTCGGTGGACAGACTAGTGGCAAATAGGTGGTGCCCTGCTACCCTCTTTACCATAGTCGGGCTTGCCGTCTCCTGTCACGTTCCCCCTCGATAGACCTCGCGCTACCGTGACAAGAAACGCGATATGGCATTTCACCTAATGGGAGAGTATTAGGATAGCGCCATGAAATTTCGATGCCCTAGTTGTGGTTATATCGCAGACTCCCTTCCGCCCACCCATAGGTGTCCTACGTGTGACAAGTTTTCCCACGAATTGCTGAGTTATGATTGGGAAAGCTTTTCCTTAATGAAGCGTCGACATATTGGATATAACCTTTTAATCATTGGCGTGGTTCTAATCAATTTTCTTGCGACGATCACCTCGACATCAACCGATGCGCGTCAGTGGCTGTTCAACTTGTTACTTATTCCAGCAATGATCAGTTTGTTTTATTGTCGAGAGCAGCTTAAAAGGAAATCGGGGTATGAAGGGCATAGGGGCAGGGCTGCGCGTCCCTGGTTTATTGGTGGTTGGGGTCTCTAAGCGGCTAATAACCCGTATATCGACTCTCCCCACAAGTGATTAGCAATGCTTTCCAACCCTGTCGTCAGTGCGATTGCATTCGTGTACCTAGCCTGTTGGTCGCCCCGGCCAGTCGTCGTTTATGGACGATCGCAGATAGTTTCAAGCAGTGAACGACCGTAAAGGGTCGGACGCGGTCAGTCGTAAACACCGAAACAGCCTCAACTAGCTGACCATCGAAGTACTCCGTGTCATCGCGGGGCTCTGAATCCAATCGCAGCCTGGCCTCGGCCAACATCTGAGAAACTGCGATTCGCTGGCTCAGAAAAGTAGCGACCATTAGGTCTGACAGCTCTTTAAAGGGCGTGTCCTAGGCATCTCGACAGTGCTGTAGTAACGTTGTTGGAGCCTCTCCTTTCCAAGGGCCAATGATGCTGGCTACTGTCGTCTGTTGGACCATGGGCATCAACTCAAGCTGGTTGGAAAATGGATTCTACCGACAGATCGAACACAATGCGAAGGGCCGCTTTGGCCAGGAGCGGTCATTCAGACGTGGCTACGAAACCTGAGGACGGTTCAGAGGCCATAGTTGATTGCTAAGCTAATCCTCAAGCTCGAATTGCTGAAAACTCACGCGCCTGACGTAAACCCAAAACTCATCCCCTGGCTCATAATGCTTCATGCAGACGCTTCGTTCCTGGCACAGCTTATCTTCGTCAATCAGCATACGGTCCCAATCGAAATCAGGGTTCTTGGAAATGGCGTAGCTTGGAAAAGGTTGGTCGAGATCGAAATGGATCGAATACACGAACAACGGTGACTCCCACGGCATGTGGGTTTCGTACAACTGCATCAGTTCGGGCATCTGTGTCTTACAGTGCTGCTCGGCGAACCTCAAAGCCTGGAGTGAATCATCCCACACAGCCTTAGCCACGCGTTGCGCGGCGGCAAGCCTAAGGTAAGGCGGCTCGTCATTTCGGTGTTGGACGTAAATCAATCGGTTGCCAAACTGGAACTCGCACTGCCAGACACCCGAGGGCATACGCCAGTGGCCAAGCATGGATTCGGTCAGTAGATTGATGTCCATATAGGTACTACACAGGTGGAAAGGTGCTCAGGTTAACCTCTCAAGTCTGGCCTGGAAATGCCAAGGGCCCTTGGGCCGTTTTTTGCCCCTAACGAAACAACGTGACGAATTTATTTGTAGTCCACAAAACCTATGGGAGCTGTAGATTAGTATCTGCAATATTGAATGTACGGATGCCATCGCTAACAAGCTCAGAACCCGCTATTAACGGAAATAAATTCGTTATTTTTTTGCGCAGAAATTTTTCGGTCTTTTTGACACATCAGTCGTTAAGTCTGAAATAGACTGCCGTCATCGTTCAGCGGCCGAAAATAGCCCTTAATACAGCTAATTTCCCGAACGCAAATCTGGATGTGAGTTTTTTCCCGAAAGCTTGTCCCAGGATAAAGCTCTTCACCTTCATTGAAAGGGGAGCGAGCAGTTTCATAAGCGGGGAACTCAAGCTTCTTTCGGGCGGCATGCATATTTTCATATACAGCGCAGTCCAAGTGACGTTTCAGCAAGTCCAAATCGCCTTCGAACCCCGGGCTGTTTATTGGAAGAGGATTGCCGGTGGCGGCTGTGGTTGCTTCCAATAGCGCGTAAGCGCTCTGAAGCTCTAACAAAGCACCTTCCTCGGTCAAATTGAAGCAGAGTCCAAGATCGAGTACCGCACCGATGACATACGGATGCCTGATTGCTCCTTTCCCGCGCTTTTTGTAGCGTTTGATACTTTCGGCGTAACTCAGAGCCCGTTCTGGACTATTTTCCCAAAAGTAGATGCCTTGCCCCAGCCAGTCATAATCGTTCGTGCTTGGTGTAAGGGACTCGCCAGCAAGGACAGCCTCACCGACATCTCTATCGCATCCATGGAAGCCCAAAACGAACGAAGGGAGGTTTTGATACATTATCGATAAGCAGCCGTAAGCTCGCCTGCATTGGTGTACACCCCCGTCTTCTTCGCAAATAATTTGGCTTCCTTTGGATCCTCCAAAAGAAGTTGAGCCAACTGCATCATTCGCTCGGCTGCGTCAGAATGTGAATTGTGTATCTGCTTTGATGAAGCGGCCTTCCCTGAGGGAGTCTTGGATTTGGCAACAGCAGATGGTTTTGCAGCAGCTTTCGCTTTGGCAGGGACCTTTGGCTTAGCTGCAGGGGTTCCCACAGGCTCGGCGGTCTGGACGGCTGAAATCTTAGGTTTTGCCATGTGGTGGCCTCCTGCGACGGTCATTTACGGGCTGACTCTATCGTCAAAGTGGGTTGGTGTCAGCCACATTGAGATTCTGAAACATTTTAAAAGTCGAATTGGTAGCGACTGTTCGACCCCCATGCTTGGCCGCTGTCGGTCGTTTTTAGTCGTTCATGCTCACGGATATAGTTGGTCACCCCCCATGCGACGGTAGGGCAGGAGGATGCAAACGTCTGGGTTCGTGCGGTCCTCTAGCTCATGAGCAAAAAACGGGCGCTTTCAGGCGCCCGTCGTTCTATCAGCTCATTCAACCTGCTCTTGAAGTCGTCGACCAATGACTTCCAGCAAATCACACCCATCACGCAACGGAATCACCAGAAGCTGTGCAAAATCCGAAAGCACAACCGTGTCGCTGGCGATCTCGGATCGGAAGGCGATGTTTTCCAATACCTGGGTCACCACACGAATGCGGTAATCAGCGGTTGCATGCAAGACGTCAAGTGGGGCTTGGGTATCGATGAGTAGGGAGGCGGGGGTGCAGTCGATGCCAGTTATGGGGATGTATCTTTGCATTTGGATCGCTCCAGTCAAATTAGCGGGCTGATCCGATAGGCAGGTCGCCAAACCTGATCGCCATCTTGGGCGACGGAGTGACTATAGGTTTCGTAGGATTCGGCAGACAAGGTGATGGATTCCCAGGGTTTCGTAGGAAAACGCGATAACGGCTGTCCAGAGATGATCATGACGCTTGATGGGCGTGGGTTCCCGGAAATCCGTAAGGGCCTAGAGGGCGGGTGGTGCAATTCGCAAAAGCAGCCGCTGATTCCTGCTATTACTTGATGCAAGGACATAAGGAAATCGCCAGCCCCATGACCAACCGCAATCAACTCCACCAGAACGGCTACGTCCTCCTGCACCGAGCAATCCCCACCGAATGGCTCACAGAGCTCCGCACCCTGTTCGATGCGAGTGTGATGCCCTCAGATCAATGGCCAACCCCCCGCGGCTGGGACTGGCGTCATTCTCTATTGGACAACGATCCAAAAATCCAGGCGGTGTGCCGTCTGCCACCGTTGCTGGCAGCAGTGGGCGCGTTGATCGGCGAGCGGTTCTTTCTCGCGCAGGTGGAAGGACGCGAGCCCCTGGCGGGTGGCGGTCATCAGCAGTTGCACCGCGACCTGTCAGCCCAACGCCCAGGCGACACAGCCGTCGCCCTGGCTTTTTTCGACGACTACGGCCCCGAGAACGGCGCGACACGAATCGTTCCCGGCAGCCATCGTCCGCAGCCGGAAATGCCGCCCTTCGATTTCGCTGACGAGTCCCGCTCGGTGCAGCTTTCAGGTGGTGCCGGGGACATCCTGGTGTTTGATGCCGAGTTGGTCCATGCGGCCAGCTTGAATGTGAGTGGGGCACGCCGTCGTTCGATCCTGATGGGGTATTTTTCGGAGCGGCTCCATGCGTCGCACCTGGAAACCGCGCGCCTGCGCAATATCCGGATGGACACGAGCGAGCGGTTCGAGCCTGCCGATTTTGTCTTTGGCTCGATATAGCCGATGCAGTAGTCAATTACCGTATCTGTGTAGTACGCCCCAGCCACTGCTCACGGTCCAACGCCCATACTTCCTTGTCCAACTTGCCGCTGACAAATCGCCCCCGTTCCGTCCTGAGCAATCGCATTCCCTCACGCTCGGAAATGCGCCGCGAGGCCTGGTTGCCAACGGCCTTGGGCACCACCATCACCGAGCGATTCAGCGTGACGAACCAGTACTCGTTGATGACTTCGCAGGCCTCGCGTATGTAGCCGTGGCCTTGCCATGGCGGTGACAGCCAGAAACCGCGGTGGTTGTCTGGTTGGTCGTAGAGGGAAATGCTGCCAATGATCTGGGCCGGATTCGACGCCAGCCGGATCATCCAATGCCACTCTTTGCCGCGCTCGATGGCGGGCAAGGCGTGGTCGCGTACGTAGGTCAGCGCGCCGTCGGCGGGGTAGGGCCAGGGTACTCGGCTGTCGAGATAGCGGACTACTTCCCAATGAGGGAACAGGGTCTGGATGGCGGGGGCGTCGGTC
The DNA here is from genome assembly GCF_026016325.1 of Pseudomonas sp. B21-056. Classification (NCBI taxonomy): domain Bacteria; kingdom Pseudomonadati; phylum Pseudomonadota; class Gammaproteobacteria; order Pseudomonadales; family Pseudomonadaceae; genus Pseudomonas; species Pseudomonas sp. B21-056. The sequence goes on along the minus strand of NZ_CP087203.1, from coordinate 4,081,276 downwards.
AGTTGTAACGGGGTCAGGATGAGGCGTTGGGTTTGGAAGGTCGGGAGGTGGGGCATGGCGGTCGATCCTTGAGCGCGGAGGGGGAAGATAGTTGGGTTCCGGTATTTTCAAACCAACAGAAACGTAAACGATGTCTCCGGTTTCAATCGTAAAGGATGTGTCCATGTCTACATCGCGATAGCGGTGGGCCAGTTGGTATCGGTGTTGAATGTGCCGCCGCCATTCGCGAGCAAGCTCGCTCCCACAAAAGGCAGGTGGCGTTCACCGCCTAGCGATCCACACCCTTAAGCCGCTCCGACATCTTCACCAACGCCGCCAACGAATCCGCATCCATCTTGCGCATCAACGCGCCACGCCGCACTTTCACCGTCACTTCGCTCAGCCCCAACCGCCCGGCCACTTGCTTGTTCAGCAGCCCCGAAACCACCAGTTCCATCACGTCCCGTTCGCCGTCGCTCAGGCTGTCATAGCGTTGTTTCAAGTCATCCATCACCGACGCTGCCTGGCGCCGTTCCCTGTCCCGGTTCAGGCCCAGGCTGATTGCGTCCAGCAGGTCTTGTTCACGGAATGGCTTGGTCAGGAATTCCAAGGCCCCGGCCTTCATGGCTTTCACCGACATGGGGATGTCGCCGTGGGCGGTGATGAAGACCACTGGGACGAGGATGTTCAAGCGGGCCATTTCCTGCTGGAAATCCAGCCCGCTCATCCCCGGCATGCGCACGTCGAGGACCAGGCAGGCGGGGGTGTCCGGGAGCTTGGCGTCCATGAATTCGCGAGCCGAGGCGAAGGCCATGCTCGGCAGGTTCACCGAGGCCAGCAGGTCTTGCAGCGAGACACGTACGGAGCTGTCATCGTCGACGATGTAGACCATCGACTCGGCAATATCGGGCTCAGTCATCGGATTCCCTTGTCACCGCCGGCAGGGTGAAGTGGAAGGTTGCACCTGATTGCGGGTTGCTGGACACCCAGATACGGCCGTCATGGGCTTCGATGATCGAGCGGCTGATGGCCAGGCCCATGCCCATGCCGTCCGGCTTGGTGCTGTAGAAAGCGTCGAACGCCCGCTCATGGTCGTTGCCGGAGAGGCCCTTGCCCTGGTCGGACACGGAAAACAGCAACTGACCCGACTCCAGTTCGGCATGAAATGCCAGGACGCGCTCATCAGCGTCAACCTGGCGCATCGCGTCGATTCCGTTCATCGCCAGGTTCAAGATCACCTGTTGGATCTGCACTTCGTCCGCCAGCATCGGCGGCAAGCCTTCCTGGATGTGCACGCGCAAGGTGATGCCTTGCTCGTTCAGTTCGCCGGCCAACAGCCGCAGGGCAGTGTTTATCGTGTCGGCGACGTTCAGCCATTGCTTGGTGGGGACCTGGTGCCGGGCCATGCCGCGCAGGCGGGTGATGATCTCGCTGGCTCGATGGGTGTCGGCGAGGATGCGTTCCACGGCCAGGCGCGCCTTGGGCAGGTTGGGTGGTTCTGTCGCCATCCAGCGCAGGCAGGCGCTGCTGCTGTTGGCGACGGCAGCCAGGGGTTGGTTCACTTCGTGGGCGATGGAGGCGGCGAGTTCGCCGAGCATGTTGACCCGGGCGATGTGCGCCAGGTGCGCCCGGGTTTTGTGCACGGTTTCGATGGCCGCCGACAGGCGCAGCGCCAGGTAGGTCGTGCCGGCGATGGCGGCGAGGCTGATCAACACGTTGATCTGGCCGGCCTCCGAGTCACCGAAGCGTGTCAGCCGATAGCTGAGGATCGTCAGCACCATGCAGATGAACGATAGGCCCGCCACCGCACGCGCCGGCAGGATCCGCACGGCAATCAGCACCACGACGATCTGGAAGACCCCCACGGCGATTTCGAGATCGGTGATGGTGTCTATCGCCGCGATGCCGAGCGCCAGCCCCAGCAGAAGCAGCAGACGAAGTGCCCATTGAGTTTTTCTCATTGCCTGTTCATCTCGTATCGCTCGGTCTGTCCGCGCTTCGACTTTGCCATTTGAATCACCTCAGGACGGATTGTCCAGGCTGAACTGATCGGCCACTTCATCATAGGCGAACAGCTCCGCGTAGCGCCCCCACTGGGTGACGCAGTCCAGGGTGTTGGCGGCGTCGTGCTCGGACATGAAGTCCTCCAGTTGATCCCGGAAACGTCGCGCCGGCGCCGTGCGGGTCGGGCGGTCGTCCAGCACTTTGCGCACATGCCCCACCAGCGGCACGTGCCTGAGCAGGTGCCGGGCGAACAGTTGCTTGCGCTCATCGACATCCGACCCGGCATAGCGGTGCCCGGCGGGCAGCAGGGTGATGAGCCCATCGCGCAGGTCGGCAAAGCGCATCAGTTGCAGCACCTCGGCGACCGGAAAAAGATCGCTGTCGCTGTAGCGCAATGCCCCGGCCAGTTCCCGCAGATCGGCCTGGCCGTCAAAGGGATGATCCTGGACCGCCTCGATCAACCCGGCCAGAGCGTTGGTGGAAATCGACGGCAAGAGCATGCCCACGTCCGTGCCGGCAAACACACCCTGGCGCGCAGAGTCCGAACGTCCACCACCGGCCATCTGCACATAGATATGCTCGACCAGGGCCTGGAACGCCGGGTCGGCGCGATTGCGCGGCTGGCTGAGGCCCACGCTGATTTCCTTCATGATGCGCCCCGGATTGGAGGAAAAAATCAGTATCCGGTCGCACATCAGCACGGCTTCTTCGATGTTGTGGGTGACCATCATGATCGACTTGATCGGCATCCGCCCTTCACGCCACAGGTCCAGCAGATCGGTGCGCAGGGTTTCGGCGGTGAGTACGTCCAGTGCGGAAAATGGCTCGTCCATCAACAGTACATCCGGGGCGACCACCAACGCCCTTGCCAGGCCGACGCGCTGGCGCATGCCGCCGGACAGTTCCTTGGGGAAGGCGCTTTCAAAGCCGTCGAGGCCGATCATGTCGATGGCGGCCAGGGCCCGTCGGCGGCGCTCGGCCACCGGCACGTTCAAGGCTTCGAGGCCGACCTCGACGTTCTGCAACACCGTCAGCCAGGGGAACAGGGCGAAACTCTGGAACACCATGCGCACCGAACTCGGTAACCCCTGGGCATCGACGGGAAAGTCGACCACGCCCGCGGTCGGTGAAATCAGGCCGGCGATGGAGCGCAACAAGGTCGACTTGCCAGACCCGGAGCGACCCAGCAGGCCGACGATTTCCCCATCGTTCAGGCGCATGCAGACGTCGTCCAGTACCCGACGCTCGGCGCCACCGGCCGTGCCGTAGACATGTCCCACTTGCTGCACATCCACCAGGCAACGTTTTTCCATCACTTGCATTGAATCACCCTCAATCAATTCGCAGCCGGCGCTCGGCGAAACCGTATAGGGGACGCCACAACAGCTGATTGAAACCCACGACAAAGATCGCCATGACCGAAACCCCCAGCGCCACCCGTTGCATGTCTCCCGCCTCAGTGGCCCGGGCGATAAAGGAGCCGAGCCCTGACGCGTACAGATGCTCGTTGCCCCAGGACACGGCCTCGGCAACGATACTGGCGTTCCACGACCCGCCCGCCGCCGTCAGGGCGCCGGTGACGTAATAGGGGAAGACACCGGGCAGCGCGAACCGCCGCCACCATTGCCAGCCGCGCATGTGGAAGCTGCGGGTCGCATCCCGCAGATCGGTCGGCAGCGCGCTGGCCCCGGCGATCACGTTGAACAGGATGTACCACTGGGTGCCCAGCACCATCAGCGGCGACAGCCAGATATCGGGGTTCAGTTTCAGGGCAACGATGGCGACCACTGCAAACGGAAACAGCACGTTGGCGGGGAAGGCCGCCAGCAGTTGCGCGACCGGTTGCAGGCGCTCGGCCCAGCGCGGGTTCAGGCCGATCCACACGCCGATGGGCAGCCACACCAGGCTGGCGAGCACGATGAGCACAGCGACGCGCAGCAGGGTGGCGAGCCCCAGGCCGAAGGCGCTGATGACGTCCTCCAGGCCCAGTGTGCTGCCGATGAAACGTGACAATTGAAAGAGGCCGGCCATGCAGGCCAGGGCGATTAGAGCGGGCCAGAGCAGGTCGATAGCACGACTGAAACGGGCGCTGGCCTTGAAGCGCAGACGCGGCAGCCTGGGCAGTTTGTCGAGGAACAACGAGGTCCTGAGGCCATCCAGGGCCAGCAATGCCAAGGGCACCAGGCGGGTGGAGCGCAGCAGGTCATAAACCCTGGAGCGCGGGCGCTTCTGGGAGGCCGTCTGTTCGAAGCGAAACCGGTCCGCCCAGGCCACGATCGGCCGGAAGAACAGCAGGTCGTAGAGCATGATCACCGCAGCCATCGCCAGCACGGCCCAGGCGGTCGCGGCGATGTCTTTGCGCTCGATCGCCAGCGCCAGCCAGGAACCGATACCGGGCAGGCTGACGGTGGTGTTGCCAACAGTAATGGCCTCGCACGCCACCACGAAGAACCAGCCGCCGGACATGGACATCATCATGTTCCACACCAGCCCCGGCGTTGCGAAAGGCAGCTCCAGCTTGACGAAGCGCTGCCAGGGCGAAAACGCAAACTGCCGGCTGACTTCGTAGAGGTCGTTGGGCACGGTTCTCAGCGACTGGTAGACGCTGAAGGTCATGTTCCAGACCTGGCTGGTGAAAATGGCGAAGATCGCTGCGCATTCCACACCGGATTCCTTGCCCGGGAACAGCCCCATGAAGAACACCACGGTGAAGGTCAGGAACCCGAGGACCGGCACGGATTGCAGAATGTCCAGCGCGGGCAGGATGACCAGGGCGGCCTTGCGGCTTTTTGCTGCCAGCGTGGCAATGAGCAGGGAAAACACAAACGACGCGAACAGCGCGATGAACATGCGCAGAGTGGTACGCAGGGTGTATTCCGGCAGGTGGGCCAGATCGAGCGACAACGGCGAGGCGTCGAGCACACCGAGCGGCTGGTTCATTTGCTCGACGCCATAGCCAATGAACACGGCGAGCGCCACGATGAGGCTGACCAGGGTGATATCGGCCCACCAGGCACCTGGCTCGTTGTATTTGAAAGGGGTCAATGCTGAAGCAGCGAGTGGAGAGCGCATTGAGCACCTCTTTGTATCGTCGGTGTTTAAGTGCGGCGAGATTAAGTCCTGCCTCCGGCGATGACCACTGAGATTAAGGGCGGGAAAATATACGTTGGTATATCGATGGCTGGGGCGAGGGCGCCTTCGATCTGATCCGCTTTTTTTGCTGGCAGGTGCGGCTGTAACGCAACCTGAGTTTCAAGCCAGAATCCTGCGGGTGTTCATCGGAAATCGAGTTCACCTCAGAACTCTGTGGGAGCGAGCCTGCTCGCGATGGCGGTCTGTCAGTCGGCAAGGAAGTTGACTGTGCCGACGTCATCGCGAGCAGGCTCGCTCCCACAGGGGTTCTGAGGTGGCTGCTTGTTGTGTATTTCTCTGAGAGGTGCTTATGACGAAGATGGCGATTTTTCTGGGTGGTTTCCTGGCGTTGACCGTGCTGATTGGCGTGCTGGCGACCATACCGCCGGTATAGACCGACTGTGGCGAGGGGATTTATCTGTGGCGAGGGGATTTATCCCCGCTGGGCTGCGAAGCAGCCCTAAAATCAGCCGACTCGGTGTCAGGTAGATTGAGGTGGCTGCGTTGGGGATGCTGCGCATCCCAGCGGGGATAAATCCCCTCGCCACAAGGTTGCTCATGACTACCTATGCAAAATCACCTGCGCAATTTCCTGCAACCCCATCACCCGTTGCGCGGCGTTGAGTTTGATGGCTTCCTTGGGCATGCCGAAGACCACGCAGCTGGCTTCGTCCTGGGCCACGGTGGCGCTGCCGGCGTCGAGCATTTCCTTCAGGCCGCGGGCGCCGTCGTCGCCCATGCCGGTCATGATGATGCCGGTGGCGTTGCGGCCGGCGAACTTGGCCACTGAGCGGAACAGCACGTCCACCGACGGGCGATGGCGGTTGACCAGCGGCCCGTCCACCACCTGCACGTGGTAGAACGCGCCGCTGCGGGTCACCATCATGTGTTTGCCGCCGGGGGCGATGAGGGCCAGGCCCGGGTGGATGCGGTCGTTGTTGCGGGCTTCGCGGACTTCGATCTGGCACAGGCTGTTGAGCCGGGCGGCGAACGAGGCGGTGAATTTTTCCGGCATGTGCTGGACGATGACGATGCCCGGGCACACCCGCGGCAACGCGGTCAGCACCGCTTCCAGGGCCTGGGTGCCGCCAGTGGACGTACCCAGGGCGACGATGCGCTCGGTGGTCTGCGCCATGGCGTGGCCATTCGCGGCAGGCAGCACGGCATCGGCGCTGAGCTTGGAGGCCGGCATCAGCGGGGCGGGGCGCTTGCCCAGGTTGCGGACGTTGACCTGGGCGGCCCCCCTGATCGCCGCCACCAGCTCCGGCGCCGATTCCAGCAAGAAGTTCTTCAAGCCGCTGGTGGGCTTGGTGATGATTTCCACTGCCCCGGCGGCCATCGCCTGCAAGGTGGTTTCCGCCCCTCTGGGAGTCAGTGACGAGCAGATCACCACCGGCGTCGGCCGCTCGCTCATGATTTTCTTCAGGAAGGTGATGCCGTCCATGCGCGGCATTTCCACGTCCAGCACGATCACGTCCGGCCACTCCCGGGCCAGCTTGTCCATGGCGAAAATCGGGTCGGAGGCCGCGCCCATTACGTGGATGTCCGGGGTGTCGCTGAGAATGGCCAGCAGTACCTGGCGAACCACGGCGGAGTCGTCCACCAGCAATACGTTGATCTTTTTTGACATGGTTAATGCCGGGTCCTTATCGGTTGGTGCCTGACCCATACATCGCCGCTGCACAGGTCGAAAATGATGCTCCGGTAGCCGGTGCTGCCCATGTCCTGGGCAATCAGGTCCAGGCGATAGAGGGCGGCCATTTCCAGCGCCGCATTGACGTTCAGCCGTGCGACGTCGCCGAAGGGGACCTGCCGTTGCAACTCGGGGAACATCTCACCGCCGCCGAACAGCTTGAGCTGGTATTCCTCGGGTTCGGTGTGATGGGCCCGCGCCTCGCGGATGAACAATTCGATGGCTTCGTCGGCGTACAGGCCGTTGAGGGCCGTGGAGCAGCGCATGCGGCTGGGCAGCATGAAATGGCACATGCCGCCGATCCGGTGTTCGGGGTGCCACAAGGTGATCGCCACGCAGGAGCCGAGGATGGTGCGCAGCCGGGTCGGGCACGTGGCGAAGCGGAACTCACCCGGTGCCAGGTAAACCTCGGCCACGTCGCGGGTTGCGGCTCTCATTGCTGTTCTCATGGCTTGCGATAAATCGACGGCACCACCATTTTCAACGCATCGGACACACCATGGAGGCTTTCCGAATGGCTCACGATGAAGTACCCGCCGGACTTGAGCCGGGGGACCAGTCGGGCGACCACTTTGCTTTTGGTGGGTGGGTCGAAATAGATCATGACGTTGCGCAGGAAAATCACATCGAACTCTCCCAGCTCCGGCAGGGTGTCGTTGAGGTTGACCTGGATGAAGTTGACGCGGCTGCGCAACGCCCGGTCGATCAGGAACGTGCCCTCCTGGCTGCCGGTGCCCTTTAGGCAGTATTTCACCAGCAGCGGCTGGGGCAGGGTGCGGGCGCGCTCCATCGGGTAATGCCCGGCGCGGGCCTTGGCCAGCACCTGGGTGCTGATGTCCGAGCCGATGACTTCCCAAGACGTGGTGCCCAGCCCTTCGGCCAGGGTCATCGCCAGGCTGTAGGGTTCTTCTCCCGACGAACTGGCCGCGCTCCACAGGCGAAAGGTCTTGCCCGGTGCGGCCTGGGGCAGCACGTGCTGGCGCAGGAAATCGAAGTGCTTGGGCTCGCGGAAAAAGTAGGTTTCGTTGGTGGTGAGCAGGTCCAGCGCCACCTGCAATTCATCCTTGCGCTGGCCATTCATGATCAGTTTGAAATACTCGCCGTAGCTGTCCAGCTCATAGTGCTTGAGGCGCTTGAACAAGCGCCCGGCCACCAGGGCTTTCTTGGCGTCGGACAGGTTGATGCCGGCGGCCTGGTACAGCCAGGATTGAAACTGGCTGAACTCTCGATCACTGAGGGCCAGTGAGTTCACGGTGCGTTCCTTGCAGTCGGTGTTCACGGGCTTTCAAACTCCAGCGCGGTCGGGCTGGCTTCGGCCAGTTGCGACATTTCGTCGATGGACAGCACACGGCCCACCTCCAGCACGATCACGAACTTGCCGTCGACCTTGGCCATGCCGCTGATGAAGTCGGCGCGGATCTTCGCGCCGAAACTCGGCGGCGGTTCGATCTGCGAGGCCGGGATCTCCAGCACCGCCGACACCGTGTCCACCAGCAGGCCGATGTCCTGGGCGTGGCCGTCTTCGGTGTTGGCCTCGATGATTACCACGCACGAGCGCCGGGTGATCGACGAGTTCTGCCGGCCGAAACGGGCCGACAGGTCCACCACCGGCACGACCGCGCCACGCAGGTTGATGACCCCACGGACGAAGGCCGGCATCATCGGCACCACGGTCAGGTTGCCGTATTCGATGATCTCCTTGATGCAGAGGATGCCGATGGCGAACATCTCTGTGCCGAGCATGAATGTCAGGTATTGCGCTTCTTCCTCGACCGCCATGGCGGTTTGACGTGTAGTAGCGATGGCGCCCATGCCTTTTCTCCTTTAAGCGAGCCTGTGGAAGCGGACCGTCAGAACCGGGTGAATTCGGATTCGTCCGGCGCGCTGGCCATGTTGTAGGCGAACGCCTTGGGCAACGCGGTCACCGAAGCCCGCGCCGGTTTGCGGCTGGACGGTCCCGGGGTGTGGTCGACTTTCACCGGCAGGCTGGCCGACTTGGGCGGCGTGTCCAGGGTGAAGAAACTCATGGCCTGTTGCAGTTGTTCGGCCTGGCTGCTCATCTCCTCGGCGGTGGCCGCCAGTTCTTCGCTGCTGGAGGCGTTCTGCTGAGTCACCTGGTTGAGCTGGGTCATGGCGGTGTTGATCTGCGCCACGCCGGCGGCCTGTTCTTCGGAGGCGGCGCTGATTTCCTGCACCAGGTCCGAAGTCTTGTTGATCGACGGCACCATCTCATCGAGCAGGTTGCCGGCCTTCTCGGCCATGTCGACGCTGCTGGAGGACAGCTCGCCGATTTCCTGGGCGGCGACCTGGCTGCGTTCGGCCAGTTTGCGCACTTCGGCGGCGACCACGGCGAAGCCTTTGCCATGCTCGCCGGCGCGGGCGGCTTCGATGGCGGCGTTGAGCGCCAGCAGGTTGGTCTGGTAGGCGATGTCGTCGATGATGCTGATGCGCTGGGCGATTTTCTTCATCGCCACCACGGTCTGCTGCACCGATTCGCCGCCATCGGTGGCTTCCTTGGCGGCCTTGCTGGCCATGCCGTCGGTGACCTTGGCGTTCTCGGTGTTCTGGTTGATGCTGGCACTCATCTGCTCGATGGAGGCGCTGGTTTCCTCGACGCTGGCCGCCTGTTCGCTGGTGGCCTGGCTCATGGATTGCGCGGTGGCGCTGACCTCTTCGGAGGCGCTGGCCAGGTTGTCCGCCGCGTTGCGCACTTCCCCGATGATATGGGACAGCTTGCCGACCATGTTCTGCATGGCATTGAGTACCATGCCGGTTTCGTCCTTGGAGCCGCCTTCGATTTTTGCGTTCAGGTTGCCTTCGGCGAGCTGTTCGGCCACCGATGCGGCTTGCTTCAACGGGCGGGAAATGATCCGGGAGATGAACAGCGCCAGGCCCAGGCCGATCAGCAGGGCGGCAGCCAGCACGGCAATGATCGACAGGCGCGATTTTTCAAACAGTGCCGTGCCGCGTTCGCTGGCCGCGCCGGCACCGACATCATTGAGCTCGACCAGTTTCTGCAGGTCGGCGGTCACCAGCTCGAACCGACGCCTGGACTCGCCCTTGAGCAGCGCGTGGGCTTCATCGGTCAGGTTCTGCCGAGACAGGGCGAGCAGATCCTTGCTGATGGCCAGGTAAGCCGCCCAGTCGTTGCGGGTGGTTTCGAACAGCTGGCGGTCGTCTGGGTTGGACAGCAGTTTTTCATAGGTGCCCAGGCGGGTTTCGAAGGCCTTGCGGGCTTCTTCCGCTTCCTGTTCGACGGTGGTGCGTTCCTGTTCGGAGTCGGCGGTGATGTGGCGGTTTTCCTTGAGGCGATAGTTCGCGCCGTAGAAGCGCATGCCCGAGGCCGCACGCATCGAAGGCATCCAGTTTTCACGGATCTCGGTGGTGGTGCCGTTCACCTCGCCCAGCTGGATGATCGCGAACACCCCCATGACAGCGGTCAGGGCCAGCACCACAAGAAATGACGTGATCAGTTTGGTGGCGATTCTAAGATCGTAGAACCATTTCATTGGGAAGTACCTCTCCATGGAGTTGCTAAAGCGTCAGCGAGCGTTGGCTTGTGATAATTGGGTAGGGCTGTAGCGGTTTTCTATCTGGGCGATCTGGGTGAGCAGCGCCGGCACGTCGAGAATCAGCGCCACGGCACCGCTGCCCAGGATGGTCGAGCCGCTGATGCCGCGCAGGGCGCCGAACAGCTTGCCCAAGGGCTTGATGACGGTCTGGAATTCCCCCAGCAAGTCATCCACCACCAGCCCGGCCTTGAGTTCGGCGTAGCGCACCACCACCACGTTCTGCCGGCGCGACGCCGGGCCTTCGTGGTTGAAGTGATCGCGCAGGTACACCAGGGGCAGCACTTCGCCGCGCAGGTCGAGGTAACCCTGTTCGCGGCTGGCGACGCCGTCGTCTTCGCTCAGCTCGATGCATTCCTGGACCATGTCCAGCGGAATGACGTAGGTGGACTGGTCGATCCCCACCAGGAAGCCATTGATGATCGCCAGGGTCAGCGGCAGGCGGATGCGCACCACGGTGCCTTGGCCCGGTTGGCTGTCCAGGTCGACGGTGCCGCGCAGCAGGGTGATGTTGCGCTTGACCACGTCCATGCCCACGCCACGCCCTGACAGGCTGGTGACGGCCTGGGCGGTGGAGAAGCCGGGTTCGAAAATCAGGTTGTAGATCTCCTGGTCGGTCGGGCTGGCGCCAGGCGCGACCAGGCCACGTTCCTGGGCTTTTTCCAGGATCCGGTCGCGGTTCAGGCCGGCGCCGTCGTCGGCGATTTCCAGCACGATGCTGCCCGAGTCGTGGTAGGCGTTGAGGTGCAGATGCCCCTTGGCCGGTTTGCCGGCCGCCAGCCGCGCGTCGGCGGTTTCGATGCCGTGGTCCATGGCGTTGCGCAGCAGGTGCATGAGCGGGTCGCCGATCTTCTCCACCACGGTCTTGTCCAGCTCGGTTTCCGCGCCGCTGATGATCAGGTCGATGTCCTTGCCCAGTTCCTGGCTGACATCGCGCACCACCCGGCGGAACCGGTTGAAGGTTTCGCCGATGGGGATCATGCGCAGGCGCAAGGCGCCGTCGAGGATTTCTTCCACCAGCCCGGACACCGTCGAAGTGGCTTCCTGCAACGAGTCGTCGTGGCAGTTGCGGGCCAACAGGCTGGTGCCGGCGCTGGCGATGACCAGTTCGCCCACCAGGTTGATCAGTTCGTCGAGTTTGTCGGCATTGACCCGCACATAGGCGCCGTCCTTGGCCTTGTTTTCACTGGCGGCCGGTTGTCGGTCGGCGGGGAGTTGGGCAGGCATGCGCGGGGTCTTGCGCTGGTCCGGCAGCAGTTCGCCGGTGGCGACCAGGGCGGTGCTTGCGTCGTTCGGTTCCTGGGCGGTGGTAACCAGTCCAGTGTTCGCGTTGTCATCGACGGCCACGATTTCGATCAGGCAATCTTCCCGGACGAAATCGAAGACTTCGTTGATCGTCCCGTGGCCGGCGGCCGAGCGGAAATCGATGTCGAACCCCAGGTAGCAGGATTCGGCGTCAAAGGTTTCGACGCTGGGCAACGCCTCAGTCAGTGTGTCGAGGTGGACGATTTCACCGAGGGTCTGCAGGTAGCGCAGGAATGACAGCGGGTCCATGCCGTTGCGGAACACGTCCTGGCCGAAGCGCAGGGAAATGTGCCAGAGGCGCGTTTCGGACGGCTCCTGGGTTGTGCTGTCTGCTGCCGGTGTCGGGGCGTCATCAGTCGGGGGTGCCTGGTATTCCTGCAGGACCTGGCACAGTTCCATCTCCCGTTTCAGGGCCGGTGGCGTCAGCGTTCCGCCCTGGTTGGCCACGACGTTGATCAGCTCCAGCATGTGATCGCTGGACTTGAGCAGCACGGCGATCAGGCCGGTATCCACCTCGACACTGCCGTTGCGCAGGCGGTCGAGCACGTCTTCGACGATGTGGGTGAAGCTGACGATTGGTTCCAGGCCAAACAGCCCGGCCGAGCCCTTGATGGTGTGGGCCGCGCGGAAGATCGCACCGATGGCGTCATCGTCAGCCGGGTCGTTTTCCAGTTGCAGCAGGGATTCTTCCATCGCCTGCAACTGCTCCCGTGCCTCGACGATGAACGTTTGTTGTGCCTGGTCGAGATTGATGCTCACGCTCATATCCTTTGTCGTGTCGGGCGGTGATGCAGGGCTAGGCCAGCAGGTTGCACAGCTCGAGTGTTTCGCTGACGGTCTTGCTGCGAGCGGTCAGGGTCAGTTGGGTGCCGGCCTTCGGCGCTTCGCGCAGGGCTATCAGCAGTACTTGCAGGCCGGCGCCGTCCATTTCGGTCACTTGGGACAGGTCCAGCTCCATGTGCGGCGTATTGCCCAGGCAGGGCAGCAACTGCGCGGCGAGGTCGGCGGCGGTGTAGATCGTCAGCTCGCCGTCGATCTGCACTTGCGCGGTGTCACCCTGTGTTTCGTACAGCAGCGGCATCACAGCCTCCGGCCATCAAGGAAGAATCAGTTTGGACACCGCCGCCAACATCTGCGCCGGCTGGAACGGCTTGACCACCCAGGCCTTGGCGCCTGCCGCCTGGCCTTCCTGCTTCTTCGATTCCTGGGATTCGGTGGTGAGCATGATGATCGGCGTGAACTTGTAGCTGGCCAGCTTCTTGACCTCCTTGACGAAGGTGATGCCGTCCATGTTCGGCATGTTCACGTCACTGATGATCAGGTGCACTTTCTGGCCGGTAAGCTTGCCCAGCGCATCCTTGCCATCGCTGGCCTCGATCACGTCGTAGCCGGCACTTTTCAACGCAATGCCGACGACCTGCCGAACGCTCGCGGAGTCGTCGACAACCAATACACTTTTAGCCATGAACGGCTCTCCTAGAAGAAGGTTATTTCCTGTGAAGTCTGTTGCGCACCCGAGTCGCCGTGGTGATTGCGGCGCTGCTCGTCGGTGGCGTAAGTGGTTTCCATGCGAGCCAGCCATTGGCGGGCATCGATGGAAACGGCCTGGTCGGGCGACCGGCTGGCCTGCTGCATATGCACATGCAGGTCCTCGATGTTGTCGCGCACGTGGCTGAGGATCTGGCTGACCCGATCCTGGAATTGCAGGCTGACCAGCACTTCGGTGAGTTCGTCGCGGATGCCGAAGCTTTCCTGTTGCAGCAGGTCCGCCGATTCGGCGAGCTGTCCGGTCACGCTTTTGAAACGCTCCAGTACGTGCTGGATGCTGTCCTCGGAACTGGACACCGAATGGCTGTCCTGGTCGGCGCCGCTGGACGCGGCCTGGACCAGTTGGGTGATGGCGGTATTGATGATGTCGACCTTGGCCGACATCTGCTGGCCGGTCTCGCTGGACTTGCTCGACAGGCTGCGCACGGCGTCGGCGACCACCGCGAAGCCGCGTCCTGCTTCACCGGCCCGGGCGGCTTCGATGGCGGCGTTGAGGGCCAGCAGGTTGGTTTGCGCGGCAATCGCGGCGACGTCGGCGGCCATGGTCCGCAGCTCGCCGGTGTAGGCGGTGAGGTTGCGCACCTGGGCCAGGGTTTCGTCGCGGCTGGCTTGGGTGGCTTTCAGGGAGTCGATCACCCGCACCAGTTCGCTCTCGCTCTGGGCCAGCACTTGCACGGCGCCGCCACTGCTTTTCCCGGCCAGCTCACCGGCGGCCAGTTGCGAGGCCTGCACGGTTTCTTCCAGGCGTGACGAAATGCCGGTGAAGCGGCTGGTCAGGGAGACGATCGCGGTTTCGGTCTGCTGCCGGGAGCTTTCCACCTGCTTGGCCCAGATCGGCATGGCACCGAGGATGACTTCGTTGAGTTGCGCGCTGGCTTTGTGGGTGGCGTGCTCGGCGGCTTGCAGGTCGTGCCGGGCGCCGGCGGCGGTAGAAGCGTTGTCGAACTGCCGACGTTGCAACCGGGCACTCCATACGCCTGCACCGAGGCCAAGGACCAGAAGCACTGCGCTCAAGCCGATGTTCTGTGCATTCGTCTCGTTGAATACCAGCACGCCAACGGTGGCGACAACGGCCACGAGCACGGGACTCCAGAGAAGGCGAGGCTGGGTTGGAGAAAAGGAATGACCGTGTGGGTACGACGTCATGGTTCGGTCCTTGAACAGTGTTGCTAACAGGTTATTGGCGAATAACTGGTTATCTGCGACCCCGGACCGGACTTGAAGACCAGTCGTCCGAATCCGACTTCCGTAGGCAAACGCCTACTCAGAGCGTGGCACTGTGCTACTTCAGATTAGCCACAGTCTGTGAAATGTCGAATCGGGCTGACGAAGGTAGCTGCCAGCCTGAAACCTGTGGCGAGGGGATTTATCCCCGCTGGGCTGCGAAGCGGCCCCAAAACCGGTCTGCGCGGTGTGTCATATGAAGTGGGTTGATTGTTCTGGGGGCTGCTGCGCAGCCCAGCGGGGATAAATCCCCTCGCCACAGGTATGGATTGCGCTAAATTACCGACACCTGAATTGTCGAACCTGCCCATCAAGAGCTCCCATGCCGACCCAGCCGCTCTGGAAAACCTACCTCCTGTTCCTCACCCCCATGGTCCTGTCCAATTTCCTGCAGTCCATGTCCGGCACGCTCAACAGCATCTACATCGGCCAGATGCTCGGCACTCAGGCGTTGGCGGCGGTGTCGGGGATGTTTCCGATCCTGTTCTTCTTCATCGCCCTGGTGATCGGCCTGGGCGCGGGGGCAGGGGTGTTGATCGGGCAGGCCTACGGTGCGCGGGAGACCGGCACGGTGAAGGCGATTGCCGGCTCGACGCTGCTGCTGGGGGTGATCATCGGACTGGCGGCAGCGGTGTTCGGCAGTGTCTTTGCACGGCAGGCGTTGCAGGGGTTGGGCACACCGGCCGATGTGCTGGAGGACGCCGTTTCCTATGCACGGGTCATGATGTGGATTTTGCCGATGCTGCTGGTGTTCGTGCTGTTCACACAGCTATTGCGCGGAGTGAGCGACACGCTGTCGCCGCTGCTGGCGTTGTTGGTGTCCACCGGGGTCGGGCTGGTGCTCACACCGGCGCTGATTCGCGGCTGGCTGGGACTGCCGCAGATGGGTATCCAGAGCGCGGCGATGGCGGGGTTGGTGGGCACGGCATCGGCCATGGCGATGCTGGCGTGGCGCTTGAACCGGCGCGAGCATGCCCTGGCGCCGGATCGGGCCTTGTTCGCGGCGATGCGCCTGGACCGGGAAATTCTCGCCAAGGTGCTGCGCATCGGCCTGCCGACGGGGTTACAGATGGTGGTGATCTCGCTGTCGGAGCTGGTGATCCTGGCGCTGGTCAATCGCCACGGCTCCCAGGCCACGGCGGCCTACGGCGCGGTGACGCAGATCGTCAATTACGTGCAGTTTCCGGCGTTGTCGATTGCCATCAGCGCCTCGATCCTCGGCGCCCAGGCCATTGGCGCCGGCCGCCTGGAGCGCCTGGGGCCGATCCTGCGCACGGGCCTGCTGATCAACGTCTGGCTGACGGGCGGACTGGTGTTGCTGGGGTACCTGCTGTCCCACTGGCTGCTGGGGTTGTTCATCACCGACCCGGCGGCACGGGCCCAGGCCGAACACCTGTTGCATATCATGCTCTGGAGCCTGCTGGTGTTCGGCTTCCAGGCCATCGTCAGCGGCATCATGCGCGCCAGCGGCACGGTGCTGCCGACGGTGGCGATTTCGATTTTCTGCATCGTCGGCGTGCAGGTGCCGGCGGCTTACCTGCTCGACGCCCACTTCGGCCTGGAAGGGGTATGGATAGCGTTTCCCGTGGCGTACCTGAGCATGTTGTTGCTGCAGGTGCTGTATTACAAACGGGTCTGGCAGCATCAGTCGATCGAGCGGTTGGTGTAGATCACCACTTGATGAGACAACTCAAAACCTGTGGGAGCGAGCCTGCTCGCGAAGCGGTGTGTCAGTCGATGTCTATTTTGACTGTGCCGACGTCTTCGTCGGATCGCCGCCCGGAGCAGGCTCGCTCCCACAGGGGCTCGTGTTTTGACCGTGAGGAACCCATGTCTGCACACCCCTTATCCACCACCTACCACGCCTTCCTCTTCGACATGGATGGCACCCTGTTGAACTCCATCGCCGCGGCCGAGCGGATCTGGACCCGTTGGGCGCTGCGTCACGGCGTGGACGTGGCGACCTTCCTGCCCACCATCCATGGCGTGCGTGCCATCGACACCATCGCTCGCCAGCATCTGCCGGGGGTGGATGCCCAGGCTGAGGCCGAGCAGATTACCCGGGAGGAAATCGAGGACGTCGAAGGCGTGGTGCCTGTGCCTGGCGCCGTGGCGTTCTTGAATGAACTGCCGCCCGAGCGCTGGGCGATCGTTACCTCGGCGCCCATGGCACTGGCGTTGCGTCGGATGGAAGCCGCCGGCATTGCGCGTCCCGCCGTGATGGTCACCGCCGAGGACGTCAGCGATGGCAAACCCAACCCCGCCTGTTATCGACTGGCGGCTGAGCGGTTGCGGGTGGCACCCCAGGATTGTCTGGTGTTTGAGGACGCAGACGCCGGTATCCGGGCCGGCGAGGCGGCGGGTGCGGATGTGCTGGTGGTGACGGCGACGCATGTGCATCCGCTGGACACCGTCCATCCGTCGATCAAGGATTACCTGGGGCTTGGCGTCGG
Organism: Pseudomonas sp. B21-056; assembly: GCF_026016325.1. Classification (NCBI taxonomy): domain Bacteria; kingdom Pseudomonadati; phylum Pseudomonadota; class Gammaproteobacteria; order Pseudomonadales; family Pseudomonadaceae; genus Pseudomonas; species Pseudomonas sp. B21-056. The sequence goes on along the minus strand of NZ_CP087203.1, from coordinate 4,064,369 downwards.
ATTGGATGAATCCGGATTGATGCGGCTGAACACAATTCTGTAACCGCAACAGGCCCTTTGTGGGAGCGAGCCTGCTCGCGATAGCGGTGGTTCAGCCTGCATCAATGCTGAATGTACCGCCGTCATCGCGAGCAGGCTCGCTCCCACAGGGGCGCAGGGTGCTCAGGTCACCACGCGATAGCACGGCACATAGGCCGCGCCGCCCGGCAGTTTCATGCGGTGCTGGGCGACGAAGGCCTGGAGCAGGCGGTCGAGGGGTTCCATGATGGCGGGGTCGCCGTGGATTTCGTAAGGGCCGTGCTCTTCGATCAGGCGGATGCCCTTGTCCTTGACGTTGCCCGCCACGATCCCGGAGAACGCACGGCGCAGGTTGGCGGCCAGTTCGTGGGACGGCAGGTCGAGGCTCAGGCCCAGGCTGGCCATGTTGGCGTGGGTCGGATCGAACGGACGCTGGAAGCCTTCATCGATTTTCAGCAGCCAGTTGAAGTGGAAGGCGTCGTTGCGCTCGCGGCGGAACTGCTTCACTTCCTTGAGCCCCTGGGTCATCTGCCGTGCCACTTCAGCCGGGTCGTCGACGATGATCTGGTAATGCTTCTGGGCCGCTTCGCCGAGGGTCGCGCCGACAAAGGCATGCAACTGATCGAAGTACGGCGCGGCACTTTTCGGCCCGGTGAGGACGACCGGGAAGGGCAGGTCCTGGTTGGCCGGGTGCATCAGGATGCCCAGCAGGTACAGGAACTCTTCCGCCGTACCGGCACCGCCCGGGAAGATGATGATGCCGTGGCCGACACGCACGAAGGCTTCCAGGCGTTTCTCGATGTCCGGCAGGATCACCAGCTCGTTGACGATCGGGTTCGGCGCCTCGGCGGCGATGATGCCCGGTTCGGTCAGGCCCAGGTAACGGCCGCCGTGGATGCGCTGCTTGGCATGGGCAATGGTGGCGCCTTTCATCGGGCCTTTCATCACGCCCGGGCCGCAGCCGGTGCAGATGTCCAGGCTGCGCAGGCCCAGTTCGTGGCCGACCTTCTTGGTGTATTTGTATTCTTCGGTGTTGATCGAATGACCGCCCCAGCACACGACGATCTTCGGCTCCACGCCGGGACGCAGCGTACGGGCGTTGCGCAGCAGGTGGAAGACGTAGTCGCTGATGCCCTGGGACGAGCTCAGGTCGATGCGCTGGCTGTCCAGTTCGTTCTCGGTGTAGACGATGTCGCGCAAGGCACTGAAGAGCATCTCCCGGGTGCTGGCGATCATCTCACCGTCGACGAAGGCATCGGCCGGCGCGTTCAACAATTCCAGGCGTACGCCGCGGTCCTGTTGATGAATGCGGATCTCGAAGTCCTTGTAGGCTTCCAGGATGGTCTTGGCGTTGTCGACATGGGCGCCGGTATTGAGGATGGCCAGGGCGCACTGGCGAAAGAGGGTATAGATGCTGCCGGAACCGGCTTCGCTCAGTTGCTGGACTTCGCGCTGGGACAAGGTCTCCAGGCTGCCTTTGGGGCTTACCGAAGCGTTGATTACATGTCTTTGAGTCATTCAGCTTTCCTTGAAAACGATGCCGTACACACTGCGACGGCATCTTGAAAAATACGTCCACACAGAAAGATCGCACGATCCTTGCGGTATCGCCATGGACTTTGATCCGGATCCTTCGGATCGGTTGCAACACAAAATGAGCCCCAGCATAGCTAAATCGACCGGGCAGGCGATAATGCTCGACTCTTTTCGTGCCGTACAAGGAAATTGCACCGCGATGTTCGAGATCAAACCGTGGGACGCCGACCTCTACCGACAGCAGACCCGCCGCAGCACGCTGATCATCGCCGTGGTGTTCCTGGCACTGGCGATGCTGCTGTCCAGCCTGGCCGTGATGCTGTTCGGCACGCCTGGGAGCGATAACTTTCGCTTCAACCTGGGTGGGGTGATCGTGGCGGTGCTGGCGATGGCCGCGCTGATGCGCCTGTATCTCTGGTCGCAACCCTGGATGGCTGCGGCGGTATACGGCTGGCAGCTCAAGCGCAGCCTGATGCGCATCACCAACGTGATGCATCAGGTGACGGAAGGGGTACAAGCCCAGGATCCGACGGCGATGAAGCTGCTGCGTTTTTACCATCTGGGGCTGACCCAGATGCACCAGCTGGACGCCAATTCCAGCGCCCAGAGTTCATTGGTTCGGGAGGCTGACGAGCATCTGGCGAGGATGCAGGCGTTCAATCTGGATATCGAGCAACTGCGCCTGGACCCGGTTTGGGTCGAGGAGGTCAAGAGGGCTTATGGCGAGCGTTGATTTCGACGGATGATAAGCGCCGGGGCGCAGTAGAACTGCGCCCCGACGGTTGCAGGGTTACGATTTTCTGCCGCCGCCATGGCTGCGTTCGCCACCTTTCTTACCGGCTTCAGAGGCTTTTTCCCGGTCGTTTGCAAAGTTACCGCCCGAAGCATGTCCGCCTTTCTTGCCGGCTTCGGATGCTTTTTCACGATCGTTTGCGAAGTTACCCGGGTTCTTGTTTCCGCTATTAGCCATTTCGAGAGTCCTCATTTTGGTTAAGCGAGCAACTGCCTCGCCTTACTGTGAAAGGAAATGCCCGAGGGAAGTTTAGAAAAAAACATTTTGCCGGCGACGAACGGCTATCAGAGGGAAGTGATCAGCCGTCTCGTTTGGAAATTGCCTTCATCATTCGTCACCGCCACTGACCTTCCAATGCTTGGCCTCGGTGGGGAACACCACCTGCTCGACCCGGTGGGCGATGCCGAAGGCCAGGGAGTTTTCTGCCGGAATCACCCGCTCCTCGGCGCACAGGCATTTGAAGATATCCAGCTGGGTGGCGGCGCCGGCGGTTTCCTTGACGTAGATCTCCACGTACCGCGCCACGTCGTTGTCGAGGCTGGACAGGTACTCGCGCAGCCGCGAGTGATCCACTGATTTCTGGCCGAAATACCAATTCATCGGGTGGATCAGAAAACGTGAGTGAGGCGTGGTGGTGCGGTCACTGGCGGCCAGGTACATGACGATGCCCATCGACTCGATGTTGCCGGCATTCACGGCCCGCACCGGCACAGGGAGGGACTTGATGAAGGTGTAGAGGGTGAAACCGAAGTTGGTGCTGCCGCCGACCGTCGACAGATTGAGCATCAACGATTCGGCGCCTTTTTCGATGGCCTCCAGGCAAGTGTCCCGGAAGCGTTCCGTGGTCCCCTGATCGATCTGGCAATGGAAATGGACAATGTGTTCGGACATCTGGGACTCCTGTCGATTTCACGCGTGGGAGTGTTGCGGATCGTACAGTTGGGAGTTCACCGCTGGCTGGATGTTCCTGTTGGATGAGCCGTTGTTCTGGTCGTATCAGACACCGAACTTCGACTCGCACGCTTGCGTGGCTTCTGTCACCCGTTGCAAAAACATCGCCAGCCCGGCTTCTTCTTCGCTGAGGCCTTTACGGGCCCTGGGCTTGGGCAGTTGCTTCAGCGTGCCAAGCAGAAAGCCCTCCAGCACCGCCGGATGAATGTAGCATTTGCGACAGACGGTTGGCGTGTTGCCCAGTTGCCGGGCGACCTGCCTGACCATCTCGGCGACGTGTTTTTTTCGCCTCCGTCTCGGTTTCCCAGCGCAACGTCCGCAACCCGGCCAGGGCCGCCGCGCTACCGGCCCAGGTGCGGTAATCCTTGGCGGTGAACTCGGCGCCGGTCAGGGTCTTGAGGTAGGCATTGATGTCCGAAGAACTGATGGCATGGCGTTCACCATTCTCATCCAGGTACTGGAACAGATTCTGCCCCGGCATTTCCTGGCAGCGCTTGATGATCCGTGCCAGGCGCCGGTCCTTCACGGTGATCTGATGCTCGACGCCGCTCTTGCCTCGGAACTGGAAGGCGATGGCGCTGCCGTTGACCTCGACGTGTTTGCTGCGCAGGGTGGTCAGACCGTAGGAACGGTTCTCCCGGGCGTATTGGCTGTTGCCGACGCGGATCAGCGTCACGTCCAGCAATGTGATGACGGTGGCCATGACTTTGTCGCGGCTGAAACCGGGTGTCGCAAGGATCGCCTCCAGGCGTTTGCGCAAGCGGGGCAGGGTGCGACCGAACTCCAACATCCTGGAATATTTATCGGCATCGCGCACTTCGCGCCAGCGCGCATGGTAACGGTATTGCTTGCGCCCGCGGGCATCCCGGCCAGTGGCCTGGAGATGTCCGCGGGGGTCGCTGCAGATCCACACATCGGTGTAGGCCGGCGGCACCGCCAGGGCATTGATGCGCTGGATTTGCGCCGCATCGGTGATGCGCTGGCCCTGAGGATCGAAATAACAGAACTTGCCCCGCAGCTTCCTTCGGGTGATGCCGGGGCTGGTGTCATCGACATAATGCAGATCGGCCGGCAATGCTTCCGGCGGCGAGGTGTCGAGCATGAAAAAATCCTTGGCGAGCGAATCCGGTGGCCTATGGATTCATTGACCGCAGCCCGTTGCGGTCGTGCCGAAATTCTCAGAACACCCACCCACTCTGAAGGGATCCTCTGAACCTGTGTGGGAGCGAGCTTGCTCGCGGTAGCGATCATCCGACATCGATGGTGACTGATCTATCGATTCGCGAGCAGGCTCGCTCCCACAGGGGGATGAAGTACAACCGGGAGAGATAGGTCGGCTGACAGGCCGCCTTCGCGAGCAAGCTCGCTCCCACAATGGGATTGGCGTACACCCGAAAGAGTCAGGCCGGCTGTAAGGCCGCCTCGCAGCGGACGTTGATCTCGGCGCCCCGTTAACCACGCTGGCCGAACGCAGGTATTGCGTAGTGGGCAACCCGGCATGGATGCCGGGTTAGCCGCGCTGGGCCATGGATGGCCCTTCGCGGCGGGCCCACGGAGCAATGCCTGCGTTCGGGCATGCCGAGCCTAGGCGAGGCACCGAGTGGTGGGGCAAAAGCGTTTTGCTTACTTTTGCGCTGTTCAAAAGTGAGCCGCTGTAAAAGCGGAACCCTAAGTAGCCGTTACCGCAGGAATGGATATGTACTCGCTCAACAAAATCCTGGTCGGCCCCCAGGCCCCCATCGCGAGCAAGCTCCCACAGCTCAAGCCAACACCGCCACCGCCTTGATCTGCGCCCACAATACCTGCCCCGGATGCAACGCCAACTGATCGCGAGAATAGCGGGTAATGCGTGCCAGCAACGGCGTACCGGCGGCTTCCAGTCGGATCAGCACATGGGCAGCATTGTCGGCAGCCAGTTCACCGGTCACCGTGACCGGCAAGCGATTGAGGATGCTGGTCTGGGCATCGTTCGCCAGGCTGAGGCTGACGTCCCGGGCCTGGACCTTGAAGCGCAGCGGCTGCCCGACGGCCAGCGGAGTATGGGCCACCCGCACGTTCAACAGGCTGCCGGGCAATGTCAGGGTCAGCAATTGATAGGCAGGGTCGTAACCGCTGACCGTGCCCTGGACCACCACCCCCGCGTCATCTCCCAGGGCCAGCGGCAGGTCGAGCCGCGCCAGGGTCTCGCCAATCGGCCCGCTGGCCAGGGCGCGACCGGCGTCGAGCAACACGATGTGGTCGGCCAGGCGCGCCACCTCGTCCTGGGAATGACTGACGTAGAGCACCGGGATGTCCAGCTCATCATGAAGCCGTTGCAAGTAGGGCAGGATCTCGTTCTTGCGCCGGGCATCGAGCGCCGCCAGCGGCTCATCCATCAACAACAGGCGCGGGCTGGTCAGCAGGGCGCGAGCGATGCCCACCCGCTGACGCTCGCCGCCGGACAGGTTGTGGGGCTGGCGCTCAAGCAGGTGGCCGATGCCCAGCAGTTCGGTGGCCTGGTCCATCTCCACCCGTCGTTGTGCTGGGGCGATGCGCTTGAGACCGAACGCCAGGTTGGCCCGCACCGACAGATGGCTGAACAGGCTTGCCTCCTGGAACACATAGCCCACCGCCCGTTGATGGGGCGGGACGAACACGCCGCGCTCGCTGTCCTGCCACACGTCGCCATTGACCCGCACCAAGCCTGCGGGCGCCCGTTCCAGGCCTGCGATGCAGCGCAGGCAGGTGGTCTTGCCGGAGCCGGACTGACCGTACAACGCCGTCACGCCCCGGCCCGGCAGTTGCACATCCAGGTCCAGGGAAAAACTGCCATGGTCGAGCTGCAAACGCGCCTGAATCATCGATCAGCTCCAGGCTGCCCGGGTCCTGCGGCTGGAATACAGCGCCAGCAGCACAACGAATGAAAATACCAGCATCGCCGCCGCCAGCCAGTGGGCCTGGGCGTATTCCAGGGCTTCGACGTGATCGTAGATCTGCACCGACACCACCCGGGTTTTTTCCGGGATATTGCCGCCGATCATCAGCACCACGCCGAACTCGCCGACGGTGTGGGCAAAGCCGAGGATGGCGGCGGTGATGAACCCGGGGCGGGCCAGGGGCAGGATGACGCTGAAGAAAGTGTCCCAGGGACCGGCGCGCAATGTGGCGGCGACCTCCAGTGGGCGATTGCCGATGGCCGCGAACGCGTTCTGCAACGGCTGCACCACAAACGGCATGGAGTAGATCACCGAACCAATCACCAGCCCGGTGAAACTGAATGTGAGGGTGCCCAGCCCGAGGGTCTGGGTAACCTGGCCGATCCAGCCATTGGGGCCCAACGCCAGGAGCAGATAGAAGCCGATCACCGTGGGCGGCAGCACCAGCGGCAGAGCCACCACCGCACCCACTGGCCCGCGCAACCAGGATTGGGTGCGCGACAGCCACAGGGCGATGGGCGTGCCGATGAGCAGCAGGATCACCGTCGTCAGCGAGGCGAGTTTCAGGGTCAGCCAGATCGCTGAATAATCGGCACTGGTCAGCGGCATTTAGCGTTGGTAACCGTAGGCTTGGATGATGGCGGCGGCTTTCGGGCCCTTGAGGTAGTCCATCAGGGCCTTGGCGGCGGGGTTGTCGCGGCCCTTGTTCAGGATCACCGCGTCCTGTTTGATCGGGTCGTGCAGTTCGGCCGGGACGATCCACGCCGAACCGCTGGCGAGCTTGCCGTCCTTGTATACCTGGGACAGCGCCACGAAACCCAGTTCGGCGTTGCCGGTGGAGACGAACTGATAGGCCTGGGTGATGTTCTGGCCTTCGACGATCTTGCCCTTGACCTGTGCGGTCAGCCCCAGTTTGTCCAGCACTTGGGTCGCAGCCAGGCCATAGGGCGCGGCTTTTGGATTGGCGATGGACAGGTGCTGGAAGCCGTTATTCTTGAGCACCTGGCCCTTATCGTCGACATAGCCGTCCTTGGCCGACCACAGCGCCAGCGTGCCGATGGCGTAGGTGAAGCGCGAGTCCTTGACGGTGTCGCCTTCGCTTTCCAGCTTGGCCGGGGTGCTGTCGTCGGCGGCGAGGAACACTTCGAACGGCGCGCCATTCTTGATCTGGGTATAGAACTGCCCCGTTGCGCCATAGGCCGCGACCAGTTTGTGGCCGGTGTCTTTTTCGAAGTCGGCGGCGATGGCCTGGATCGGCGCGGTGAAATTGGCGGCCACGGCCACCTGTACTTCATCGGCCTGGACGGCGCCAGCGGTCAGGAAAGTGCTCAGCAGCAACGGCGCGAAAAGGGTGGGGCGCATTGAAGACTCCATAGGGGGCGGGTTCGCTATATACGGAAATATATAGCGAATGCCTGGCAAACGGAATGTGAGTTTTGCGCTGTTGCAGTTGGCAGTGGGCTGAATGTGCCGGCCTCATCGCGAGCAGGCTCGCTCCCACATGGATCTACGCTTGATCCTGCTGCAACACCAGACCCTGTGGGAGCGAGCCTGCTCGCGATGGCGTCCTGGCCGGCGATGAACTCTCAGGAGCCCGACCCCTTGCCAAGCCGTGCCAGTGCCTCATCCGCCAGGCGCCGCGTCAGCTCGCCGGTCGGCAGTTCCCGGCCCAGAGGAAACGCCTGTCCGGCCCAGAGGTTGCTGAAGTCGGCTTCATCCTTGGCGCGCAGCGGCATCAACGCACCACCTGCCAGGGGAAATGCCGGTGCCAGCGGGCTCATCGGGCCGACTTCGCGCATCACCCGGTTGACGATGCCCCGGGCCGGACGCCCGGTGAACAGGTTGGTCACAGCCGTCTGGCTTTCCTTGGCCGTGCGCAGCGCCCGGTGATGGGACGCGCTGATCTTGGCTTCGGGGGTGAACAGGTACGCGCTGCCCAACTGCACCGCCGATGCACCCAGGGCGAACGCCGCGACGATTCCCCGCGCGTCACCGATGCCGCCGGTGGCGATCACCGGTACGTTCACCGCATCCACTACCTGGGGAAGCAAGGCGAACAGGCCCACCTGGGTGTTGAGGTCGTCGCTGAGGAACATCCCGCGATGGCCGCCGGCTTCATAGCCCATGGCGATGATTGCATCGCAACCGTGCTGCTCCAGCCAGATCGCTTCCTCGACAGTGGTCGCCGAAGAAAGGATTTTCGCCCCGGTGGCCTTCACCCGATCCAGCAGGGATTGCTCCGGCAGGCCGAAATGGAAGCTGACCACTTTCGGCCGCAGCGCCTCCAGCACCCGGCAGGCCGCGTCATCGAATGGCGTGCGGTTGGACACCGGCGTCGGCGCATCGAAATCGGCGCCCAGTTCCTCGTAGTAAGGCTTGAGCCGTTGCTTCCAGGCCTCGGCCCGCTGTTCATCGAAAGCCGGCGGCTGATGGGAGAAAAAATTCACGTTGAACGGCTTGTCGGTCTGTTCGCTGATCGTTGTCAGCGCCTGGCGCAGTTGCTCGACATCCAGCATCGCCGCCGGCATCGAGCCCAGCCCGCCGGCATTGCAGGCGGCGATCACCATGGCCGGCCCGGTCACCCCGGCCAGCGGCGCCTGGATAATGGGCAGCTCGATACCGAGCAGGTCGAGAATGCGGGTGTCTGGCCATTGGCTCATGTGCAGGGTGCTCCGGCAGCGCAAGGAAACCCTGTTTGTAGCAGGTGTGACCCCGCCAGGACCAGTCGAGTTTTTCAATCGAACGCAAGCGCTTGATCCCCCGGGTGAGAGGATTACCATGCGTGCTTCACTTACCCAGGAGCCTTAACCATGGACGTTAAACTCAAGGCAGTCGAACCCTTCAGCGTGGCGGGTTTGCAGGTCCGTACCCGCAACACCGATGAGCAGCAAGCCGACACGGCAAGGATCGGCCCGATGTGGGAACGGTTTTTCACCGAGGGGCTGTTCGACCGGATTCCGGCCAGGCAGTCGGAGTCATTCGTCTATGGGGTGTATTCCAACTATGAGTCGGATGCGACCGGCTACTTCGATGTGACCGCCGGCGTGGAGGTCGACGCGACGAGCCCGGGCTACCCCGCCGTGGACATCGAGGGTGGGGATTACCTGGTGTTCTCGGCCAAGGGGGCGATGCCCGATTGCGTGATCCAGACCTGGGGCCTGATCTGGGCATACTTCGCCGACAACCCGCAGACCCTGCGCCGCTTCGCCACCGATTTCGAGGTCTACAGCGGCCCCGATGCGGTGGCGATCTACATCGGCGTTCAGTCCCCGGACGAGCGCTCCAGCGCCAGCAACTGACGCTTGCGCTCCACGCCCCAGCGATAGCCCGAGAGGTTGCCGTCGCTGCGCACCACCCGGTGGCAAGGGATCGCCACGGCCAGGCTGTTGGCGCCGCAGGCCTGGGCCACCGCGCGCACGGCCTTGGGCAGGCCGATGCGCTGGGCAATCTCGGCGTAGCTGGCGGTGCTGCCCGGCGGAATCTCCCGCAGGGCCTGCCAAACCCGTTCCTGGAACGCCGTGCCCTGTAGATCCAGGGGCAGGTCCAGGCCCAGGGCGGGCGCTTCGATGAAGCCGACCACCTGGGCGACCAACTGCTCGAATTCCCGGTCGGCGCCGATGAGGTTGGCGCGGCGGAACTTGTCCTGCAGGTCGCGGACCAGCGCCTCCGGGTCGTCCCCCAGCAGGATTGCGCACACGCCGCGTTCGCTTTGCGCCACCAGGATCGCCCCGAGGGAGCATTGCCCGACGGCGAAACGGATGTCGGTGTTCTGCCCGGCGGCGCGGTAGTCGGCGGGTTTCATGCCCAGCACTTTATCGGCGGCTTCATAAAAGCGGCTGTTGGAGTTGAAACCGGCGTCGTACAACGCTTCGGTGACGCTCCCGGCGTCGGCCAGGCGTTCACGCACCTTGCGCGAGCGGTGGGCGGCGGCATAGCCCTTGGGTGTCAGGCCGGTGACGGTCTTGAAGATCCGATGGAAGTGGAAAGGACTCAAGCCTGCGCTCTGCGCCAGTTCATTGAGCCCCGGCAGTTCCTCGGCCGCCTCGATCTGCCGACAGGCCGCCGCGACCCGGGCCGCTTGTTGGGCGGCCACCTGGGTCTGGTCCCTGGCGGCGCGTTTGCTCGGGCGATAGCCGGCCGCCTGGGCCTGTTCCGGCGTGTCGAAGAATTCGACGTTACGCGGATTGGGCAGGCGCGACAGGCTGCTGGGGTGGCAGTAGATCCCGGTGGTTTTCACGCCGTAGACGAATTGCCCGTCGGCGCGTGGGTCCCGGGCGAGCACGGCGGCCCAGCGAGGGTCCAGTTCAGGGGCGAGGGTGTTCGAAGTGGTGTTCATGGTCGTTCTGTCCATTGGCCCGTTTTGGCTACAGTAACCAGCCTGCGGGAGGGCGACACTCCGGGTCTTGCGGTTGAATTCTGCATGGTCAGCCGGCGGTGCGGAATGTCATGTTGATCCGCTGCGCGCCGAACCGTGGATGACGACCATCCTTGAGCGGCAACACGCCGTGATAGCGCAGCCGGTCGACGCCGCCCCAGACCACGATGTCGCCATGAAAGAGTGGAACGCGCAAGGTCTTGTCGCTGCGCTCGAACCCGCCGAACTGGAACATCGCCGGCAGACCGAGGGACATCGACACGATGGGGGCGCTGAGGCTGCGTTCGTTCTTGTCCTGATGCAACGACATCCGCGCCCCGGGCACATAGCGGTTGATCAGGCAGGCGTCGGGCTCGAAGTGCTCGAAGTGCGCCGCTCGGGCGGCGGCCTGGGCCAGTTCGCGGAACAGCGCCGGCATGTCCGGCCAGGGGCGGCCGGTCTGTGGGTCATGGGCAGTGTAGCGATAGCCGCTGCGGTCGGTGGTCCAGCCCAGCGCGCCGCAACTGCTCAAGGCCACCGACATGGTAAAGCCGCCAGGCGTGACCATCTGCCGGAACGGCGCGGCCTGCAAGACCGTTTCCAGGGCCGGCAGCAAACGCTCCAGCCAGGGCAGGGCGAACCCGCGCAGGACGAACGCCTGCTGGCCGATCCGTTCGATCTGGCCGGATGTCGTCGGCGGTTCGTCGGCGAACAGGTCCAGCGTGATCGGGTTGTCGTCATTGCGCATCATGAAAAATGATTCCCAGGGTGTGCCGTTGGCCGCTGTGCACGCGGCTGACGCCATGGCGCATGTTCACCCGATAATAACCGCGAACGCCTTTGACCGGCCGTTGATGCACGGCAAACACCACGGCATCGCCCTGTTTCAGACCGATGACCTGGGGGCGCGACTGCATGCGCGGGCGTTGTTCGGCGAGCACGAACTCACCGCCGGTAAAGTCCTGGCCCGGTTCCGACAGCAATATCGCCACCTGCAAGGGAAACACCTGCTCGCCGTACAGGTCCTGATGCAGGCAGTTGTAATCCTCGGGGCCGTATTGCAGCAACAACGGGGTCGGACGCTGCTGCCCGGCCCCATGGCAGTGCCGAATGAAATCGCAATGCGCGTCGGGGTATCTCGTCTCAAGGCCCATGCGTTCGTTCCAGCGGTTCGCCAGGGGGACCAGCAGCGGATACAACGCTTCACGCAACTGCTGGACGATAGCGGGCAAGGGGTAGCGGAAATACTGATACTCGCCGCGCCCGAAGCCATGGCGGGCCATGATCACCCGGGAACGGAACAGCCCAGGCTGCGAGTACAGGCTGCTGAGCTGTTGGCATTGAGTCGCCGACAGCAGGTTGCGGAGCACGCCGCTGCCATCCTGCTCAAGGCTCTGTTCCAGGGCTGGTCGGTTGATTGCACTGATGGATTGGGTCGGAGGGGACATGGTGACAATCCTGGGGGGGAGGATTGGTCAGTTTGGTGGGTGTCCTGTTGATTAACACTCCGGGGCTTGCGGTCAATGTTCCATTGTGGACCGGGGGCCATCTCTCACGCCGCATCACCCTGTGGCGAGGGGATTTATCCCCGCTGGGCTGCGAAGCGGCCCCAAAACAGTCAACTCAATTTGCCTGTTACACCGAGGTGTCAGGATTTAGGGCCGCTTCGCGCCCCAGCGGGGATAAATCCCCTCGCCACAAAGCTCCTGGGAAAACTTTACAACGCCTTGCTGACCTTGACGTCGCTGATCACATCGTCGGGTCCATGCGACGCCTCCAGCGCTGCCCGGGCTTCTTCCTCGGTGCCGGTTTCCAGCTGCGCGAACTCGAAGCGGCGTTCGTCGTTGAGTTTGTACTTGATGACGTATTTGGTTGTCTGGGCCACGGTTTTGCCTATGCGAGCAGGGCTCAGCTCAGTTTCGAGCTGGAGCGTCGGATGATTTTGATCTTGTGGGTCAGGGTCGGCTTGCGCGTGACGCTGATGGCCCGGCGGCTGACGGTGTCGATGGTGATGTTCCAGAAACCGGTGCTCGGTGCGGTGATCCGCGCCGGGAACGTGTCGAACGCGCCGCCATGGTAAGTGTGCCGTCCGCCATTCTTGAAGCTGCGGAAGTTGGCATCGTTCATCAAGCGGATGTTGCACGTTTGGGAGCATTCGATGACGACGATGTCGTCCTCGTTGAGGTGCTCGCGTTGGTGGATGAATTTCATGGGCGCCTCCAGAAGGGCTTTTTCTACACGCTCGACACGGTAGGGGGCTGCAATAATGGCGCGCAGTTTATCAGCACCGACGGCTAAATATCCGGCCCGCGCCGTGGCTTTGCTGATTTAGCGCGGCGCGTCGGATAAAAAAGCGCAGGGCGCCGGAGAAAAACGGCGTTTACACTGTCCGAGGGTCTTTATCGGAGGAATCATATGAAGCGTAGTGTGTGGGTGTTGGCATTGGCCGTGAGTGGATGTGCATCGGTATCGGACATCAACCAGACGCCGCCCACCATGAGTGTTATCTCCGGTAAGAAACCTCAGGAATATGCCAAATGCGTCGCCGACAAGCTGGCCGACAGCCGCGGCGCGTTGCAGATGGAACCCCACAAGAACGGCGTCCGGCTGATCGTCCCCGGCAAACTCTCGAGCCTGCCGGCGGCGGTGTTCGACATTGACGAGCGTTCCAGCGGCAGCAGCATCAAGCTGCATGAAAGCATGTCCAATGTACCGGTGCGCCCGGGTGATGTGCAGGCTGCGGCCAACGCCTGCATTTCCGGCTGAGGCAGGGCCTCAGGTTCGCCTGGACCTTACTTGCACACCACCACGACACTGCGGCTGGTGAAGTTGCCGACGTTCACGCCCAGGGTCTTGTCGCTTTCATTGGCCTGGGGCGTGCCATCAGTACCGACGATACGGTAGCCGGTGCCGGCACAGGAGGCATCTGCCTTTTCATAGCAGGCGGCCCAGGAGTTGGCTTCGCCTGAGCAGTCGATGGTCAGGCCCTGCTCACCGTTGGCCAGGTAGGTATTTTCCGTCGAGGCACAACCCGCCAGGGCCAGGACCGTAAACAGCGCCAGAACAGTTCTCATGAAGTGGTCATCGAAAGGAGGGGGGACTGCGCGAGGTTATAGCGAATGGGCATTTCGGTACAGATAAACAACAGGCCCGCGTCAATGCCGCATGGCGATTGACGCGGGCCTGTCCGGTTATTTCTTGCGGCGATCGGTGCGTGCCGGAGCTTTTTCACGCTCCTTGGTCGCAGGGGCAGGGCGCTCATCCTGGAACACCGCGGCCACTTCCACCGCCATTGTCTTGGTGGGCAAGGGACCGGCAACCTGCTCGCCGTGGTAGTTCACAATCCACCACTGACCGTCCTTGTCCTGACTGACTGAATAACCGTTTGCGTTTCGTGGTGCCGACATCTAGCTGCCTCATTGGCGGGATCAAGGGCGCCATGATACGCCAAATGCACGCAAATGGTGCCTGCGGGCCTGCAGGAAGACCGTTGAACCCCCCGAAACGAAAGGCGATTGAACTATCCGACGGTTTATTTCTCTATGATGGCATCGGTTGGCCAGTGCAGGCATTGTAAGGTGCCTGCGGCCTGATTAGACTGCGCCGAAACTCGTCGTACACACCGCCTTTTAAAGGATTCATATGATCAAGAAATGCTTGTTCCCTGCAGCCGGTTACGGTACTCGCTTCCTGCCAGCGACTAAGGCCATGCCCAAAGAAATGCTGCCGGTGGTGAACAAGCCACTGATCCAGTACGGTGTCGAAGAAGCCCTCGATGCGGGCCTGACGGAAATCTCCATCGTGACCGGCCGCGGCAAGCGCGCGTTGGAAGACCATTTCGACATCAGCTACGAGCTGGAAAACCAGATCAAGGGCACCGACAAAGAGAAATACCTGGTCGGCATCCGTAAACTGCTGGACGAGTGCTCGTTCTCCTACACCCGCCAGACCGAAATGAAAGGCCTGGGCCATGCGATCCTGACCGGCCGTCCGCTGATCGGCGACGAACCCTTTGCCGTGGTGCTGGCGGACGACCTGTGCGTCAACCTCGAAGGCGACGGCGTGCTGACCCAGATGGTCAAGCTGTACAAGCAGTTCCGCTGCTCCATCGTGGCGATCCAGGAAGTCGACCCGCAGGAAACCAACAAGTACGGCGTGATCGCCGGCGAAATGATCCGCGACGACATCTACCGCGTGCATAGCATGGTTGAAAAGCCAAAGCCTGAAGATGCACCGTCGAACCTGGCGATCATCGGTCGCTACATCCTGACGCCGGACATCTTCGACCTGATCGAACAGACCGAGCCAGGCAAGGGCGGTGAGATCCAGATCACCGACGCGCTGATGAAGCAGGCCCAGAATGGCTGCGTCATGGCCTACAAGTTCAAGGGCAAGCGTTTCGACTGCGGTGGCGCCGAAGGCTACATCGACGCGACCAACTTCTGCTTCGAGAACTTCTACAAGACCGGCAAGGCTTACTGATAGCCCACGCCGCGAACTGAAAAACGCCCCGACTGGTTCGGGGCTTTTTTTTTGCGCAATGCATTGCCATGTCTGGCACAGACCCCCTGTGGTGAGGGGATTTATCTGTGGCGAGGGGATTTATCCCCGCTGGGCTGCGAAGCAGCCCTAAAACCAGGCGACTTGGGTGTGTCAGGCAGATTGAGTTGGTTGCTTTGGGGCTGCTGCGCAGCCCAGCGGGGATAAATCCCCTCGCCACAGGATCCGCGCTCGGCTTTGATTAAGCTCACACTGGCATTTTCATTTTCCGCCCCCATAACCAACGCAACGCTGGCCCATCTGGAAACAGCGGGTATGCTGGTGGCCTGCCAAAGGAGACAGTAATGGCCTACGATTTTGACCTGTATGTGATTGGCGCCGGTTCCGGTGGTGTGCGGGCTGCGCGGTTCGCCGCCGGTTTTGGTGTCAGGGTGGCCGTGGCGGAAAGCCGCTACCTGGGCGGTACCTGCGTGAACGTCGGTTGCGTGCCGAAAAAGCTGCTGGTCTACGGTGCGCACTATGCCGAGGACTTCGAGCAGGCGTCGGCCTATGGCTGGTCGGCGGGCGAGGCGAGTTTCGACTGGGCCACGCTGATTGCCAACAAGGATCGGGAGATCAACCGCCTCAACGGCATCTATCGCAACCTGTTGGTCAACAGCGGCGTGGCCTTGCATGAGGGCCATGCGAAGATCACCGGTCCCCATGAGGTCGAGATCAACGGCCAGCGCCACACCGCCGAGCACATCCTGGTCGCCACCGGCGGTTGGCCGGTCATCCCGCAGATTCCGGGGCGTGAGCATGCCATCAGCTCCAACGAGGCCTTTTTCCTCAAGGAACTGCCCAAGCGCGTGCTGGTGGTGGGCGGTGGCTACATTGCGGTGGAGTTCGCCGGGATTTTCCACGGCATGGGCGCACAGACGTCCCTGCTGTATCGCGGTGAGCTGTTCCTGCGCGGCTTCGACGGCGCAGTGCGCAAGCATCTGGCCGAAGAACTGACGCGCCGCGGCCTGGACCTGCAGTTCAACGCCGACATCGAGCGCATCGACAAGCAGGCCGATGGCAGCTTGAAGGTGACCCTCAAGGACGGCCGCACGCTGCTCACCGACTGCGTGTTCTACGCCACCGGCCGGCGGCCGATGCTCGATAACCTCGGCCTGGAGAACACCGCTGTCACGCTGGATGAGAAGGGCTTTGTCCAGGTCAATGAAAAATACGAGACCACCGAGCCGTCGATCCTGGCTATTGGTGACGTGATCGGGCGCGTACAACTGACACCCGTTGCCCTGGCCGAGGGCATGGCGGTGGCGCGGCGTCTGTTCAAGCCCGAGCAGTACCGCCTGGTGGACTACCGGATGATCCCCACCGCGGTGTTTAGCCTGCCGAACATCGGCACGGTGGGCCTGACCGAGGAACAGGCCCGGAAAGAGGGGTATGAAGTGCAGATTTTCGAAAGCCGTTTCCGGCCGATGAAGCTGAGCCTGACCGACTGTCAGGAACGTACGCTGATGAAACTGGTAGTGGATGCCCGGACCGACAAGGTCCTGGGTTGCCACATGGTCGGCCCGGATGCCGGAGAAATCGTCCAGGGCCTGGCCATCGCCATCAAGGCCGGCGCCAGCAAGCGCGATTTCGACGAAACCATCGGCGTGCATCCTACCGCCGCCGAAGAATTCGTCACCATGCGCACCCCCACGGCTTAACCCGTTACATTGTAGGAGCTGTCGAGCGCAGCGAGGCTGCGATCTTTTGCTTTCGTTCTCAGGATTTAATTGCCTGGGGAAAGATCGCAGCCTCGCTGCGCTCGACAGCTCCTACAGAGATTTTTTCTATCTATACAGCCCGTTGATAGCCAAAACCAATTATTCGCATCAGCTTTGCCAATGAGCCAGGCCGGGAATGAGTGGGTAAGCTTCCCTCCATCAACTTTTCAACCCTGATGGAGAAACATCGATGCCTATCATCAACAGCCAAGTTAAACCGTTCAAAGCTACCGCATTTAAAAACGGCGCTTTCATCGACGTGTCGGACGCCGACCTGAAAGGCAAGTGGTCTGTCGTGTTCTTCTACCCAGCCGACTTCACCTTCGTTTGCCCAACCGAGCTGGAAGACCTGGCTGACAACTACGCCGAGTTCCAGAAGCTGGGCGTCGAGATCTACAGCGTGTCGACCGACACTCACTTTGCCCACGCGGCCTGGCACAACACTTCGCCAGCCATCGGCAAGATCCAGTACACCATGATCGGTGACCCGACCCTGACCATCTCCCGCAACTTCGACGTGCTGATCGAAGAAGCCGGCCTGGCTGACCGCGGTACTTTCGTGATCAACCCTGAAGGCCAGATCAAGATCGTCGAAATCAACGACGGCGGTGTAGGCCGTGACGCTTCCGAGCTGCTGCGCAAGATCAAGGCCGCTCAGTACGTTGCCGCTCACCCGGGCGAAGTCTGCCCAGCCAAGTGGAAAGAAGGCGAGGCCACCCTGGCTCCGTCCCTGGACCTGGTCGGCAAGATCTAAGTCCATGCGTCATCGCGAGGGCGATCAGCTCTTGATCCAGTAAGCCGCTTCGCCCCCGAAAACGCCCGGGCGAGATTCGCCCGGGCGTTGTTTTTTCTGAAATTCAAAAAATGGAAATCGCCCGTATGTTGGACGCCAATCTTAAAGCTCAGTTGAAGTCATATCTGGAACGGGTCACCCAACCGATCGAGATCGTTGCATCCCTCGACGACGGTGCGAAATCCCAGGAAATGCTGGCGCTGCTCAAAGACATTGCCAGCCTCTCCACCCAGATTACCTTGCTCGACAACGGCACCGATGCGCGCAAGCCATCGTTCTCGTTGAACCGCCCGGGAGCCGATATCAGCCTGCGTTTCGCCGGCATTCCCATGGGCCACGAATTCACTTCGCTGGTACTGGCCTTGCTGCAAGTCGGCGGCCATCCATCGAAAGCCAGTGTCGAAGTCATTGAACAGATCCGCGCCCTTGAAGGCGAGTTCAACTTCGAGACTTATTTCTCGCTGTCCTGCCAGAACTGCCCGGACGTGGTCCAGGCGCTGAACCTGATGGCGGTGCTGAACCCGAACATCCGCCACGTCGCCATCGACGGTGCGCTGTTTCAGGCCGAGGTCGACGAACGTCAGATCATGGCCGTGCCGAGCATCTACCTCAACGGTGTGAACTTCGGTCAGGGCCGCATGGGCCTGGAAGAGATTCTCGCCAAGATCGACACCAGCGGCATCGAACGCCAGGCTGAGAAAATCAGCGCCAAGGAGGCCTTCGATGTGTTGGTGGTCGGCGGTGGCCCAGCCGGTGCGTCGGCGGCGATCTACGCGGCCCGTAAAGGCATCCGCACCGGTGTGGCGGCCGAACGCTTCGGCGGGCAGGTGCTCGACACCATGGCCATCGAAAACTTCATCTCGGTCCAGGAAACCGAAGGGCCGAAACTGGCCGTCGCCCTGGAAGAGCACGTCAAGCAGTACGACGTGGACATCATGAACCTGCAACGTGCCGATGCGTTGGTACCCGGCACGGACGGCGCGCTGCATGAAGTCCGGTTCGCCAGCGGTGCGCGCCTGACGGCCAGGACCGTGATCCTGGCTACCGGTGCCCGCTGGCGTGAAATGAACGTGCCGGGCGAGCAGCAATACCGCAACAAGGGCGTGGCGTACTGCCCGCACTGTGACGGTCCGCTGTTCAAGGGCAAGCGCGTGGCGGTGATCGGCGGAGGCAACTCCGGCGTCGAAGCGGCCATCGACCTGGCCGGTATCGTGGCCCATGTCACCTTGCTGGAGTTCGATGTGCAATTGCGCGCCGACGCGGTGTTGCAACGCAAATTGCACAGCCTGCCGAACGTGACGGTGATCACCAACGCCCAGACCACCGAAGTGACGGGGGACGGTCAGAAGGTCAACGGCCTGCGTTACAAGGATCGTCCAAGCGGTGAAGTACGCGACGTGGCGCTGGAGGGGATTTTCGTGCAGATCGGCCTGTTACCCAACACCGATTGGCTCAAGGGGACCGTCGAGCTGTCACCGCGTGGCGAGATCATCGTCGACGCCCGTGGCGAAACCTCGATCCCTGGCGTGTTCGCCGCCGGTGACGTGACCACCGTGCCGTACAAGCAGATCGTGATCGCGGTGGGCGAGGGGGCCAAGGCTTCGTTGAGCGCCTTCGATCATCTGATCCGGACTTCTGCGCCGGCATAAGCAGCCGCACGCTGGAAAAACAAAACCCCATGGGCCTGGCTCATGGGGTTTTTTATTGAGCTTCGTATATCCACCGCCGAGCCCTGTGGGAGCGAGCCTGCTCGCGATAGCGTCAGTTCAGTCAACATCGATGTCGACTGATACACCGCTATCGCGAGCAGGCTCGCTCCCACAGGTGGCCAAGGTGAGCTTTAGAGCGGTGCCGGCTGGATAATCTCGACCCAGTAACCATCCGGGTCCTTGATGAACGCCAGGCTTTTCATGCGGCCGTCGCTCAGGCGCTTCTGGAAGTCGCAGCCCAGTGCTTCGAAGCGCTCGCAAGCTGCGACCACATCCGGTACCGAGATGCAGATGTGACCGAACCCGCGTGGGTCGGTGTTGCCGTTGTGGTAAGCAAACGCCGGGTCGCTTTCGGTGCCATGGTTGTGGGTCAGTTCCAGGATGCCGGGGATCGATTTCATCCACTCGGTACGCGCCGCGGCGTCTGCCGGGATCTGGCGCTTGTCCACCAGGGCGAGGAAATACAGGCTGAACTCGGCTTCAGGAAAGTCGCGTTTTTCCACCAGGGAGAAACCCAGTACGCGGGTATAGAAATCCAGGGATCTGGTGATGTCCTTGACCCGCAGCATGGTGTGGTTGAAGACGAAATTGGCCGTGGCGGCATCGGGTTGGGCGGTGACGCCCGGGAAAGTGTCGAGTTCGTGCAGGCTCATGGGCCCTCCGGAAAATAAGTGGGGCAAACGGCGTCGCAGGGCTTGGCGCGACGGTTCTGTGGCTTGCGTCAAACATGATACGCAGGGGGCGCGGCATCGCCAAACCGTGTGCGGCTATTGCCTGGTTCTGTGGCGGGCTTCAGACTTCGCGATTCGTCCTTGAGTGCAGCGCAATGATTCGACCGTGCCTTTCGTTGTTCGTCCTGTTTTTTGTCGTTGTCGCGAGTGCCGGCGTTCAGGCAGGCGAACCGCAGGTCACCTGGCCCCAGGGCTGGTTCATCGAGCCGCTGCCCGCCGACGCATCCGCCGCGCCGGCGGCACCGGGAACTTCGCGCCAGCGTGCGACCAAGAATGACCCGGCAGGCAACGCGGTCATGGTCATGGAACTGACCGCAACGCCCGTCGAGCCCGGTCATCAAGTCAACTTGCAAGGTGTGCTGCTGGAAATGCGCAAGTCAATCCAGAAGGATTTTTTCCAGGGTGGTTATCAAAGTGTGTGCAATAAGATTCACGCCTCCCTATTGGGTGGGGTAACCGCTCTGGAAACTACCTGTACGATCACGCAGAACGGCCGACATGTGTTGTCTCAGACACTGGTCGCAGCACTTAATGAGGGCCGGGCTTATGTACTGTCCTACGCGGGGCAGGCGCAGGTGTTTGTTGAAAGCCAGGATGAAATACAGTCGGTACGAAATAGCCTGAAACTATAAGGCGATCAAGCTAATACGCCAGGGCTGCCTCATAAGTTTGAGCCCATGAAAAAAGCCCTGAAATGCTCAGGGCTTTTTTTATTCATCCCGGATGTCAGGTACGTACCCAGGAGTCGACGGTGCTTGCACCGTACTGTTCTTTCCAGGCTTTCAGGCCACGGTGATTGCCGCCCTTGGTTTCGATCAGTTCGCCGGTGTGCGGGTTCTGATAGACCTTGACCACCCGCGCACGGCGGGTTTTAGGGGGCTTGGCCGATGAAGGTCCCGCTTTTGACGGGTTCGG
This sequence comes from Pseudomonas sp. B21-056, assembly GCF_026016325.1. Lineage (NCBI taxonomy): Bacteria > Pseudomonadati > Pseudomonadota > Gammaproteobacteria > Pseudomonadales > Pseudomonadaceae > Pseudomonas > Pseudomonas sp. B21-056. The sequence continues at coordinate 4,043,394 of NZ_CP087203.1, read as the reverse complement.
GTCAAGAATTGCGATGATATCGCGCAGGCCCTTGTTGTAGGTCTTCATCAGCCCCTGGAGCTTTTCTTCGAATTCGATTTCTTTCTTGAGCCCGGCATCATTCTTCAGCAACTCCAGCTGTTTGAGCTGATCCTGAAGGGCCTTTTCGGCTTTACGAAATTCAACGAGTCTGGACAATTATCGTTACTCCAATCAAATATATGGCTGAGACCAACCGCAGACAAAGCTATAAGCCAAGCGCTTTGAAGCGACTCGGTGATAAATGACTCTCCTGCTATCCAGCACAGGCAGAAAAAATTGTAGTAGTTAAACCAGACAGTGTAAATCTTATCTTTTTCGTCATGTAACAAGAGCAAACGTTTTCCTCAAGTTGAATCGCTGTCTGGGGCAGGTCGGAGTGTGTGCCAAGTATAGGTTTAAGTGGGTAATTCGATTGAAAGTTGTGCTTCGATTATCAAGAGATGGCGTTGTGATATCGCCTCGCTGGAATCAAGCCTTTTTTCATTCAATAGACAAGGCCAGTTCAATAAATGCCTGGGTGGCGGGCGAGACCTGGCGGCTGTCCAGCACCGCCAGGCCGATCCGACGCGGAACCGGGGGCGCCAGGGGGCGTATGACGAAACCCGGATGATCACCTTCCGGCAGCGAGCCTTCGGAGACCACGGTCACGGCCTCACCCTGGCTGATGGTGTTCAACGTACTGAGCAGTTGTGAACAGCGATAGCGCACGTTCGGCGTGAGCCGGGCGGTATTGAACAGGCGTGTGACCAGTTCCGCCGATCCGGCCTCGGTGAGCACGAAGGGGTCGTCGCACAGGTCCCTGAGGCTCAGGCTGGTTCGTGCGGCGAGAGGATGGCCGGTGGGAAGGAGGGCGACCATCCGGTCTTCCATCAGGGCGAACGTATCGAAACGGTCCTCGGGCAGTACCACGAAGCCGACATCGATCCGTCGCTCGTCCAGCCACTGGATGACTTGCCGGTCCGGCCCTTCGTCGATGTGCACTTCAATTCCCGGATGCAAGGCGCGGTAGCGCTGCAGGATGGCGGGCAACAACTTCACCGATGACGTTGGGCCGAACGAGCCGATGCGCAAGGTGCCACGGCGCATGCCGCGGGCGTCGGCGGCCTCCTGGCGCAGGGTATTGGCCAACCCGAGCATGGCACGGGCGCGCAGCAGCAGTCGCTGACCGATGTCGCTGGGTTCCACCAGGGATTGATGACGCCTGAACAGCTCCACCCCCAGCTCCTGTTCCAGCGACTTGATGGCATGGGACACGGCTGACTGGCTGATGCCCAGGCGCGTCGCCGCAGCGGTGAAGCCACGCAGCTCGGCCACCAGGGAGAAGATTTCGAGTTGGGTGAGGGTCATGAGGGATTGCTCATTTTACGATGACTTAATATGAGCTAGATAATGGGGTACTAGATTCGAACTGGATAGACACAACCTTGTGGCGAGGGGATTTATCCCCGCTGGAGCGCGCAGCGCTCCCTTTGAATAACCTGCCGTATCGCAAGATTTTGGGGCCGCTACGCTGCCCAGCGGGGACAAATCCCCTCGCCACAAGGTTGTGTCCCTCGTTTTATTTGTCTGTGGTGGCCCATGAAAACCCTCGAACAAACCTTACCAACCCCCTCGGACCTGCCGGTGTACCTGAAGCTGTCCCTGGTCACCATGATCTGGGGCGGCACCTTCGTGGCTGGCAGGATTCTGTCCGATGCCCTGGCGCCTTTGCTGGCCGCCAGCCTGCGCTTCTTGCTGGCCAGCGTGGCGTTACTGCTGTTCCTCGCCCTGGCGAGAATTCCATTGGCCAGGCCCACGCTGAAACAGGGGGTGCAACTGGCGGTGCTGGGTTTTTTCGGCATCCTCTTCTACAACTTGTGTTTCTTCTACGGCTTGCACTACATCAATGCCTCGCGGGCTTCGCTGATCGTGGCCTTGAACCCGGCAGTGATCGGCCTGGCGTCCTGGTGGCTGTTCAAGGAGCGGCTGAGTCGGTTGAAGGTCGCCGGGATCGTGCTGTGCATCGGCGGCGCGGGGCTGGTCATCGTCAGTCGCGATCCTGCCTTGCTGCAGACCGGCGCGCAGAGCTGGATCGGCGATCTGCTGATTTTTGGCTGCGTGCTGGGCTGGGGCATCTATTCGCTGTTTTCCCGGAGCCTGAATGAAAGCCTCGGCCCGTTGCAGACCGTGACCTGGTCGATCCTGCTGGGCACGCTGATGCTGTGGGTGGCCTGTGCCGCCGGGGGCGAGGTTCGCTTCGAAGCCCTGCGCGGGCTGGACATCAGGCAATGGCTGAGCCTGCTCTACCTGGGCGTGTTGGGCTCGGCCCTGGCCTACATCGCCTGGTACGACGGTATCCGCCGGATCGGTGCAACCCGTTCCGGTGTGTTCATTGCCCTCAACCCGCTGACGGCGGTGCTGCTGGGGGCGCTGCTATTGGACGAACGGCTCACTGCCTTGATGTGTGTGGGCGGCGGGTTGATCCTGACGGGCATTTTCCTGTGCAACAAACCCCTTGCGCGGTCGGCGGAAAAGACGATTTGATACAGGAGGCGGACAAATTCGGTTACGCTGTGTAGAATCGATTTACGCATATAAGAATAACGTCTTCTGGCAGCAGAAGCCTCGCCCGCAAAAGCCTTGGGTCGACAATGAAGATACTTGGGTTACAACTGATCTATGGCGATTTCCTCGCCCGCAGCGTTCGCGGTATCTCCTGCGCGCCACCGCACGCCCTCAGCATCGCCCGCAACTAACGTTCCGTTAATTGATAAGCATGATGAGGTGCCGACATGGCAGATCTATACGAAAACCCGATGGGCCTGATGGGCTTTGAATTCATCGAATTCGCATCCCCTACACCCAATACCCTGGAGCCGATCTTCGAGATCATGGGCTTCACCAAAGTCGCTACGCACCGTTCCAAGGACGTGCACCTGTATCGCCAGGGCGCGATCAACCTGATCCTCAACAATGAACCCCATAGCGTGGCGTCGTACTTTGCGGCCGAGCATGGGCCGTCGGTCTGCGGCATGGCGTTCCGGGTCAAGGATTCGCAACTGGCCTACCGGCGTGCGCTGGAACTCGGCGCCCAGCCGATCCATATCGAAACCGGCCCGATGGAGCTGAACCTGCCGGCGATCAAGGGCATCGGTGGTGCGCCGCTGTACCTGATCGACCGTTTCGGTGAAGGCAGTTCGATCTATGACATCGACTTCGTGTTTCTTGACGGCGTCGACCGTCATCCGGTGGGCGCGGGCCTGAAGATCATCGACCACCTGACCCACAACGTGTATCGCGGCCGCATGGCCTACTGGGCCGGCTTCTACGAGAAGCTGTTCAACTTCCGCGAGATCCGTTATTTCGACATCAAGGGTGAGTACACCGGCCTGACGTCCAAGGCCATGACCGCTCCGGACGGCATGATCCGTATTCCGTTGAACGAAGAGTCGTCCAAGGGCGCCGGGCAGATCGAAGAGTTCCTGATGCAGTTCAACGGCGAAGGCATCCAGCACGTCGCGTTCCTCACTGACGACCTGGTCAAGACCTGGGATGCGCTGAAGAAGATCGGCATGCGCTTCATGACCGCGCCGCCGGACACCTACTACGAGATGCTCGAAGGGCGGTTGCCGAACCACGGCGAGCCGGTGGATGAACTGCAATCGCGGGGCATCCTGCTGGACGGCTCTTCCAACCCGGACGACAGGCGCCTGCTGCTGCAGATATTCTCGGAAACCCTGATGGGGCCGGTGTTCTTCGAATTCATCCAGCGCAAGGGCGACGATGGGTTTGGCGAAGGCAACTTCAAGGCGCTGTTCGAGTCCATCGAGCGTGATCAGGTGCGGCGTGGGGTGTTGACGACTGAGTAACAGTTAAACCCCGAGTGTGGGAGCGAGCCTGCTCGCGATGGCGATGTGTCAGTCACTATTGCATTGACTGACAGGCCGCCATCGCGAGCAGGCTCGCTCCCACAGGGGATTGGGGTAATTTCAAGCGCGGCGTCGCTGCCGCGTCATGTGCCTGAAGCCTTCGAACACCAGCACCGCCACGGCCATCCAGATCGGGATATAGGTCAGCCATTCTCCGGCCTTGATGCTTTCGCCCAGCAGCAGCGCTACCACTAGCAACAGCACCGGTTCGACGTAGCTCAACAACCCGAACAGGCCGAACGGCAACAGCCGGCTGGCGAGGATGTAGGACACCAGCGCCGACGCGCTGATCACCCCGAGCACCGGGATCAGCAGCGACAGCCACGGGTACTGATCGAACACATTGAAGCCTTGCTCACCGCTCTGCACGAACCAGAGTGCTACGGGTAGCATCAGTGTCATGTCCAGCCAGAGCCCGCCCAGGTTATCGGTCTTGATGCGTTTGCGCAGGACGAAGTAGATGGGATAGCCGATCACCACCAGCAAGGTCGCCCAGGAAAACCCGCCTACTTGATAGAACTCGTTGCACACGCCAAGGGTGGCGAAGAACACCGCGACTTTCTGCAGGTATGACAGGCGTTCGCCATAGACGATGCGCCCGGTCAGGACCATCGACAGCGGCAACAGAAAATACCCCAATGACACATCCAGGCTGTAGCCGTTGAGTGGCGCCCACATGAAAAGCCAGACTTGCGCGGCCATCAGTATCGAAGACACCATCGCGCCGATCAGCAATCGTGGGTTGGCAATCAGGCGCTGAACCAGTGCCGTGACCAGTTTCCATTCCCGCGCCATCAGCATGAACACCGTCATACACGGCATCGTCAGCAGCATGCGCCAGCCAAAAATCTCCACGCCGGTCAGCGGTGCGAGCAGCGAGGTGTAGTAATACATGACGGCGAACAGCACGGAGGCTGAGACCGATAGGGCGATGCCTTTGGACACAATAACTCTCTGGAAGAATGAATCAGTACACCTTGAGCGATAAACCTTGTGGCGAGGGGATTTAGCGAAACGTTGCACCGCCCCGCTGGGCTGCGAAGCAGCCCCTGGACCTGACAACACTTTGTGTCAGATTGCAAAAGAGGGGGGCTTCGCCCCCCAGCGGGGAGAAATCCCCTCGCCACAAGTCACTGGTTTTATGACGTACGCGGCACGCGTCCCGGCACGAAATGCCCCACATCATTGAACCCCGGTGTCGACGCATGTCCCGGCGTCACCAGCGAATCGATGAAGGCCTCATCCTCGGCGGTGATCGTCACCGCTTGCGCCTTGGTGTAGCCATCCCACTGTTCCTCGGTGCGCGGCCCGACGATGGCTGAGGTGACGGCGCGGTTGTTCAGCACCCAGGCGATGGCGAACTCGACGATACCCACGCCCCGTTCCCGGGTGTACTGCTGGATCTGCTGGGCAATGCGCAGGGACTCGACCCGCCATTCGGTTTCCAGGATGCGTTTGTCCTGGCGGCCGGCGCGGCTGTTGGCGTCCGGTGCGGCATCCGGCGCATATTTACCGCTGAGCACACCCCGGGCCAGGGGGCTGAAGGGCACCACGCCAAGGCCATAGTTCTGCGCGGCGGTGATCTGCTCGGTTTCTGCCTGGCGGTTGACGATGTTGTACAGCGGCTGGCTGATCACCGGTCGGTCGACGCCCAGGCTGTCGGCGATGCGGATCACTTCGGCGATGCGCCAGCCACGGTAGTTCGACAGGCCCCAGTAGCGGATCTTGCCCTGGCGGATCAGGTCGCCGATGGCCGACACGGTGACCTGCAGCGGAGTGTTGTGGTCTTCGCGGTGCAGGTAATAGATGTCCAGGTAATCGGTGCCCAGGCGCGTGAGGCTGGCCTCGATGCCATTGAACAGGTGCTTGCGGCTCAGGCCGCTGCGGTTGGGCACGCCGTCCGGCGGGCCGAAGCCGACCTTGGTGGCGAGCACCCACTCCTGGCGGCGACTGGCAATCGCCTCGCCGACGATCTCTTCGGAACGGCCGTTGGTGTAGACGTCCGCCGTGTCGATGAAGTTGATGCCCTGGTCCCAGGCCTTGTCGATGATCCGCAACGAATCCTCGGTGCTGGTCTGTTCGCCGAACATCATGGTACCCAGGGTCAAGGTCGAGACTTGTAACCCGGAGTGACCCAGTGTGCGGTAGCTCATGACAAGATCCTTTTTATCGATGGGAAAGGCTCAATCAAACCCCAGAACGACCGTGTGGATCAAACACATTTATCAAACACCCCTGAACCCCTTTGGGAGCGAGCCTGCTCGCGATAGCGTCAGTCCAGTCAACATTGATGCTGACTGACACACCGCTATCGCGAGCAGGCTCGCTCCCACAGGGTTGGGTGTCAGGCTTTAAGTGTACGGGTCATGCGCAACGCCAGCCCGCTCCCGCAGACAATCACCCCCGCCAGCAGGTACAGCGCCGCATCGGTCGACCCGCTGGCATCTTTCACCCAGCCCACCAGGTACGGGCTGAGGAAGCCTGCCATCTGGCCCATGGAGTTGATCAACGCCAACCCGCCGGCTGCCGTGCCCGCGCTGAGCAGGGCGGTGGGTACCGGCCAGAACATCGGCAGGCCGGTGAGGGCGCCCATGGTGGCGATGGACAGGCCGAGAATGGCGATGGCCGGGGTACTGGCGAAATTGACCGCGATCAGCAGCCCCAGCGCGCCCATCAGCATCGGTACTACAAGATGCCAGCGACGTTCCTTGCGCAGGTCCGCTGAGCGGCCCACCAGCAACATGAACAGCGCTGCCAGCAGATAGGGAATCGCGCTCAGCCAACCGATGGTCAGGTTATCGCTGAAACCCAGATTCTTGATGATCGACGGCAGCCAGAAGTTGATCGCGTACACGCCGCTCTGGATGCAGAAATACACCAGGCCGAAGGCCCAGATCGCCGGGTTCCTGAACACGGCCAGCAGGGAGTCGCTGTCGGTCTTCGGTTTGTTCGCCAGGTCCTCGGCATGGTCGGCGGTGAGCACGGCGCGTTCCTCGGCGGTCAGCCACCTGGCGTTGGCGAAGGTGTCGCTGAGCAGGAAAAACGCCAGAGCCCCGAGGATGACGGTGGGAATACCCTGCAGCAGGAACATCCACTGCCAGCCCGCGAGGCCACCCTGGCCCGCCGCGAAGTGGTTGAGGATCCAGCCGGAAAACGGACTGCCCAACAGACCGGACACTGGAATGGCCGACATGAACAACGCCATGATCCGGCCCCGGCGGAACGTCGGGAACCATTGCGAGAGGTACAGCACCACGCCGGGAAAGAACCCGGCTTCGGCAGCGCCGGTGAGCAGGCGCAGGGTGTAGAAACCGGTGGGGGTGGTGACGAACAACAGGCAGGTCGACAGTGTGCCCCAGGTGATCATCATCAGCGCGATCCAGCGCCGTGGGCCGAATCTGGTCAAGGCCAGGTTGCTCGGCACACCGCACAGCACGTAGCCGATGAAGAAGATTCCAGCGCCGAGGCCGTACACGGTTTCGCTGAACTTCAGCGCGTCGAGCATCTGCAGCTTGGCGAAGCCGACGTTGACCCGGTCAAGGTAATTGAACAGGTAGCAGATGAAGATGAAGGGAATCAAACGCAGGGTGATGCGTTTGTAGACGCTGTTTTTTTCGTCTGGAGTAGCCAGAAGGGCTGCTGCGCTCTGGGACATGGCGGGTCTCTCTTTATTATGATTTTTGCGAGCCAAGGGGTAACGTTGACCGCCCCTTGAGTCTCGGCCAGCCCAGGGCCTTGTGTCTTTGTGCCTGGGCACAGGGTTTGAACACAGACCCTGTGCGCCTGACCAATCACCCTTGCAAGGAACACCGCCCATGTTCGAACTCGATCACGACCTGGCGCAGGACATCGTCGACCGGGCGATGGCGATCCTGCCGTACAACGTCAATGTCATGGATAACCAGGGCCTGATCCTCGGCAGTGGCGAGCGCGAGCGGATCAATACCCGCCACGAGGGCGCGCAACTGGTCCTGGCCAATGGTCGGGTGGTGGAGATCGACGCGCACACGGCCTTGCAGCTCAAGGGCGTGCAGCCGGGCATCAACCTGCCGCTGATGCTCGATCAACGGCTGATCGGCGTGCTGGGCATCACCGGCGAGCCGGAGCAGTTGCGCACCTATGCCGAGCTGGTGCGCATGACCGCCGAAATGCTGCTGGGCCAGCGCAACCAGCAGGCCGAACAGCAATGGCGCCGCCAGCGTTGCGATGACTTGCTGGCGTTGTTGCTGGGGGACGCGGGGGATTCGCCACGGTTGCTGGATGAAGCGCGGCAGATGGGCCTCAAGCCGCAATTGTCGCGGGTGCCGTACCTGTTCGAATTGGGCCTGGAGCATGGCCCCGGACAGACCGTCGAGGCCCTGAGCGCCTGGCTGATGTCCCGTTACCCCGACAGTTGGTGCCTGACTTCGTCCAAGTCCTCCTTGCTCTGGTGTCGACCGGTCACTGCCTCGGTGGAGAACGAGCGTTTGCTGGGCAAGCTCGACGGGCTGGGCTGGAACATCCTGCGGGTCGCGGTGGGCGGCCAGGCCGAAGGGCTTGCGGGACTGCGGCGTTGCTATCGGCGCGTGGGCGACTTGCTGGCCTATGGACGGGATGTGTTGCCGCTGTCGCGATTGCTGACGCTCAATCGCTATCGGTTGCCGGTGATGCTCTGGCGTCATCGCAATGATGATGCCCTCGATGAGTTGCTCACGCCGTTGCGCAAAGTCATCGCCAAGGACAGCAACGGCCAACTGCTCGCGACCTTGCGCAGTTGGTGTGAACACGACGGCCAGAGCCAGGCCTGCGCCGAAGCCCTCGGCATCCATCGCAACAGCCTGCGCTACCGCATGGAGCGCATCGCCGAGCTCAGCGGCGTGGACCCATTGCGACTGGACGGAATGCTGGCGTTGTACCTCGGCGTCCAACTGCTGCCGCAGACTGAGAGTACGTCCACATAACTTAATGTGGGAGCGAGCCTGCTCGCGATAGCGTCAGTTCAGTCAACATCGATGTGGACTGACACACCGCTATCGCGAGCAGGCTCGCTCCCACAATGGATCTTGGGTGTACGCACCGATATTTGTGAATCTGAACAATAATCCCCAGTGTCTTTTGTGCAGCAGACCGGCGCTACGTCTGCCGTCAGCTGGCAGCATGCCAAGCATCGGAACCGGAGACCAAAATGAAAATAATCATCGCCCCCGACTCGTTCAAGGACAGCCTCAGCGCCCAGGGCGTAGCCGATGCCATCGCCGCAGGGCTGGCCCAGGTCTGGCCGGATGCGCAGTTGATCAAATGCCCGATGGCCGATGGCGGCGAGGGGACGGTGGCGTCGGTACTGGCCGCGTGCAATGGCGAGTGGCGCCATACTTGGGTGCTGGGGCCCTTGGGTACAGCGGTCGAGGCGCGTTGGGGCTGGTTGCCCGACAGCCGCACGGCAATCATCGAAATGGCCGAGGCCAGTGGCTTGCAGTTGGTGCCGCCGGGGCAACGCGATGCCTGTTCCAGCAGCACCTACGGCACCGGCGAGTTGATTCGTGCGGCCCTGGATGAAGGGGCCGGGCGGGTGATCCTGGCGATCGGCGGCAGCGCCACCAACGATGCCGGCGCGGGTGCCATGCAGGCACTGGGCGTGACACTGCTGGATGAACAGGAACAACCGCTGCCATCTGGTGGCCTGGCGTTGGCAAAACTGTCGCGCGTCGACCTGAGTGGCCTGGATCCGCGCCTGGCCGGCGTGAGCTTCGAGATTGCCGCCGATGTCGACAATCCCCTTTGCGGGCCCCATGGCGCTTCAGTGGTTTTCGGTCCCCAGAAAGGCGCATCCCCAGGGCAGGTGCAGCAATTGGATCAAGCCCTGGCGCACTTCGCCGCACAGTGCGCCCAGGCGTTGGGCAACGATGTAAGAGACGAACCGGGCAGCGGCGCCGCCGGTGGCCTGGGGTTCGCGGCCAAGGCGTTCCTGGGTGCGAAGTTTCGGACCGGGGTGGACGTTGTCGCCCAACTGACTGGCCTGGCCGATGTGATCGAGGGCGCCGACCTGGTGATTACCGGGGAAGGCCGCTTCGATGCCCAGACCCTGCGTGGCAAGACGCCCTTTGGCGTGGCCCGTATCGCACGTCGTCACGGTGTACCGGTGGTGGTCATCGCCGGCACGCTGGGGGAGGGTTACCAGGCGCTGTATGAGCACGGTATCGATGCAGCCTTCGCCTTGGTCAGCGGGCCGATGACGCTGCAAGAGGCCTGCGCCGATGCACCGCGCCTGTTGAGCGAGCGAGCTCGGGATATCGCCCGGCTCTGGCAGGTCGCTGCCCGGTAATCGGCCACGAATTTTTGACACATCATGAAATATATTTTATCGGCGCCCTAAAAGAAGGCTGAAGCCCAGCCGATAACGGGGTCAGGCGTTCCCATAACTCTTTCAATCGATACGCTGACCGGCATGGATGCTCGACCCCATCACCCCGAGGTCCTTCCATGTCGTTACGCAGCCTGAATATCGCTCCCCGTGCCTTTCTCGGCTTTGCCTTCATTGCCCTACTGGTGATCGCCCTCGGCGTATTCGCCGCCAATCGCATGTCCGTTATCCGCCAGGCCTCGATTGACATGGAGCAGACCCAGGTCCCCAGTGTCGGCTACCTCGCCAACGTACTGGAAAACGTGCTGCGCATGCGCATTCTCTCGTTCCGGATCCTGGTCAACCGGGACCCGACCAGCCTCGCAGAGTCCGAAACCCGCATCGGGGCGCTGGTGGAGAAACTCCACAAGGCCAACAACAGCTACGCCAAGCTGCCCTCCACTGCGGAAGAGACCGAGCTCTACAAGACCTTTTCGGCAACCCTCGACAAGTACCTGCAAGCCCAGAAGGAGATGCTGGAGCTGTCGCGCCAGGACAAGGTCGACCAGCTGCGCTCCCACATCAATACGCGTATCAAGGAAGGTACCGACCTGATGGGCGAGCAGCTCAACAAGCTCATCGCGATCAACGTGTCCGGTGCCACTGACGCATCGGCCAAGGCGGGCGAGCACTATGACAGCGCCATGACCGGCATCATCGTCGTCTCGGTCGCTGCCGCGCTGGCTACCGTGGTGCTGGCATTGCTGCTGACTCGCAGCATCGTCACGCCGCTCAATCGTGCACTGGAAGCGGCGTGGGTCATCGCCGGTGGCAACCTGGTCAAGGCCATCGAGGTCGATGGCAAGGATGAGCCTGCTCGTCTGCTCCAGGCCTTGGCCGACATGCAAGGCAGCCTGCGCAAGACCATCGAGCAGATCGCCGGTTCCGCCACGCAATTGGGCGCGGCCGCCGAGGAACTGAGCGCAGTGACCCAGGAATCCTCCCGTGGCCTGCAACGCCAGCACAATGAAATCGAACAGGCCGCGACCGCCGTCAACGAGATGACCGCTGCCGTGGAAGAGGTCGCCCGCAACGCCGTGTCGACCTCCGAAGCTTCGAACCAGTCGACCCAGGCCGCACAGGAAGGTCGCAGCCGGGTGGTGGAAACCGTCGAGGCGATCCAGACCATGACCCACGACGTGCAAGCCACCGCCAACATGGTCGAGGGCCTGGCCGTCCAGGGGCGCGACATCGGCAAGGTGCTGGACGTGATCCGCGCCATCGCCGAACAGACCAACCTGCTGGCGCTCAACGCCGCCATCGAAGCGGCTCGCGCGGGCGAGGCCGGACGCGGTTTCGCCGTGGTGGCCGATGAAGTCCGGGCCCTGGCCCATCGCACCGCACAGTCGACCCAGGAAATCGAAAAAATGGTCGCCGGCATCCAGAACGGCACCGGCGAGGCGGTGCAATCGATGCAGCAGAGCAACCAGCGGACCCAGAGCACCCTGGAACTGGCCCGCGCCGCCGGCGTCGCCCTGGAGCAGATCACCCAGTCGATCCACCAGATCAACGAACGCAACCTGGTCATCGCCAGCGCTTCGGAAGAACAGGCCCAGGTGTCCCGCGAAGTGGACCGCAACCTGGTGAATATCCGCGACCTGGCGACGCAATCGGCCTCGGGCGCGCAGCAGACCAGCGATGCGACCCACGAACTGTCGCGCCTGGCGGTGGGCTTGAATGCGATGGTGGCGCGGTTTGTGATTTGAGATAGGGTTGAGGCTGGACACCGCATAAACCAGGAGCCGTACATGCGCTATTCAGCCTTGACCCAACGCATCACCGGTGAAGGTGCCGCCGCATGGCAGATCCACGACCGGGCACTGGCCATGCGTGAGCAGGGCATGGACGTATTGTTGCTGTCGGTGGGCGATCCGGATTTCGACACGCCGCGGGCCATCGTCGACGCCGCCGTGGACAGTCTGCGGGCCGGGGATACCCATTATTCCGACGTTCGCGGCATCCACGGTTTGCGCGCCAGCATCGCGGGCCGCCATCGTCGGCGTTGCGGCCAGTCGGTCGGGGCAGGACACGTCACGGTACTGCCGGGCGCACAGTGCGCGGTGTACGCGGTTGCGCAATGCCTGCTCAACCCCGGCGACGAAGTCATCGTTGCCGAGCCCATGTACGTCACCTACGAAGCCGTGTTCGGCGCCTGCGGGGCGAAAGTGCAGCCGGTACCGGTACGCCCGGAAAATGCGTTTCGGGTCGAGCCGGCCGACGTGGCCCGCCTGATCACCCCGCACACCCGGGCCCTGCTGCTCAACAGCCCCAACAACCCCTCCGGGGCCAGCCTGCCATTGCCCACCTGGCAGGCGCTGGCGCAACTGTGCGTGGAGTATGACCTGTGGCTGATCAGTGACGAGGTCTACAGCGACCTGCTGTACGAAGGCGAGCACATCAGCCCGGCCGGCCTTCCGGGCATGGCCGAACGCACCGCGACCATCAACAGTCTGTCCAAATCCCACGCCATGACCGGTTGGCGCATCGGCTGGGTCATCGGCCCCGAGCCGCTGGCCGAACACCTGGCGAACCTGTCGTTGTGCATGCTGTTCGGCCTGCCGGACTTTGTGCAGCGGGCGGCCCAGGTTGCGCTGGAGGAGGAGCTGCCTGAAGTGACGTACATGCGTGACGAGTATCGCCAGCGTCGGGATTTGGTGTGCGCCATGCTCGATGACTGCCCGGGGCTCACGCCCATTCGGCCTGACGGTGGCATGTTCGTGATGGTGGACGTGCGCCGGACGGGGCTCGCTGCCCAGGCGTTTGCCGAGCGGCTGCTGGATGGGTATGGCGTGTCGGTGCTGGCGGGTGAGGCGTTCGGGCCGAGTGCGGCGGGGCATATTCGGATCGGTTTAGTGCTTGGGCAATCGCAACTCGAAGAAGCCTGTCGTCGGATTACCCGGTGCGCAGCGGACTCACTGGAACAGTTGTCGCAAGAGTGATTGCCCCGACGAACGGGCCTAAGACCTGTCAGATCTGACAGTAGGCGCATCCGGGATATCCACGTCTAATTCCTCCAGGCCCTTTGAAGGTTCGGTCTGGAGAATGGAGCATGGCCTGGTCAGATAAAAACAGTAGGAGTAGCGGTGTTCTGGCAGTGCCTTTGACGGTCGAAGGCGTCGGCACAAGTGGCATGCTCCCGCCCGAGGCCGCCGTAGTGGGGGCCAAACTGTTGATTCCCCTGTGGGTGGACCCTTCGACTCAACCCGGCAATAGCGATCTGTTGGAAATCTGGGTGCTCCAGCCAGGCGATCAGGAGGAAGTGCTTTTCTACAGCACTTATTTTCCTGTGCCCGTACAGACTCCCCCCGTCATTACTTTGCCGCCGCAATACCTTCAGCGTGATGGAATCATTCGCTTGAAGTATCGGGTCACTGCCGGAGATACCGGCAACCCGGACACATCGATCCCTCAAAGTTTCACTGTCAATCGCGCGCCACCGGAGAACCTTGAGGCGCCGACGTTTCCGAGTGCCACGTTATGGGGCTATCTCAACTGCGATAGCCAGCCAAAGTTGTGGGAGCGCGTAGTGGTGCATGTGCCTGCACAACCGGGGCGGTTCGAGATGGGCGACAACTGCGCACTGGATTGGGAAGGATTCAACAGCCTGAATGGTACAGCGCCGATCGCGGATACGTCGCTGCGACTGACCAAGTTATTAACGCAAGAAGAAGCTTCGTCTGGGCAAGGGTTCGATTTTGTATTGGAGAGCGATAAATATGAACAACATATAAAACCGATGGAACGGAATGCGTCGGCCACGGCCACTTACACGCTCTATCGAAATGGAGTCGGATTAGGGAAGTCCGCTCTGGGCCTGGTAAAGATTGATCGAATTATTCCGGGTCAAACCGTTCCTTGTGGTCCAAGTGGTGTGTCAGGGGGGTAGTCCGCTGAGGCGGATTACGTTATTGAGTGGCGAAAGTTGCAAGACATCAATGCCAGGCGCCTGTGACCTGCCATCGTGCGGTCCTTCATCGGGTCATGACGTTGATTGTTCAATGATTAACTCATCGGTGGAGTCATCAAAATGAATATGCAGGTAAGGTCGGGTGGTGTGTTTGCTGAAGAGCCGGTAATTGTCGATATATTACCGGATGACCGGCTCACTTATAAACAGCTCAAGGAAGACCGGAGTATCAAGGTGCGGTTGACGGGCATCGTTGACCAAGGGCCCGAAAGCGGCATCTTAGTAGAACTCCATGTGTTTCCAGAAGGTGTTGATATTGTCCCAGGCGATCCCTCGTATGTGGTCGATACAAAGCTCAAGGCTGATCAGCCCACAGGTGATTGGGTATTTCCGGTAGAGTTCGATTTGGACACCAATGCCTTGAATCTGGAAGATGTATATGACTCGGCTGGTGAGTACAACGCCTATAATTTTGCTTTTGTTGTCTACGATCTTCCTGGGAACATTGATACCTCGACTTACACCCCCGTCCTGGTTGATTTGACCGCACCCTACCAGCGTCAGCCAGGCACGGGCAATGGCACGGGCACGAGACCAACGCTATTGACCCTGGGCGCCACGGTCCCTGCCATTGTTGACGACGCCTGGCTGAGCGATCCGGCCAATGCCGGAGGATTGAGCCTGACTATTCCCCACGCCTATCAAAAGTTCGAAGCGGATAACGACAAGGTCAATTTCTATATTTCAACTCAGACGACTTTTTCCTTGATGCAAGGAGAACCCCCCGCTTTTACAGGTCCGGTGCCAGCCACGGGTATTATCAATATTCCGTTGGCTTTTCTGCAGGCGCTCAACGAAGGGACCTATTATTACTCTTACAATCTCACTGACCTGCCCGGGAATATCAGCAATAACTCTAACATCACGTTGCTGTTCCAACGGGTCAGGACGCCGGCACCGATACTCCATCCTCCAAAGATCCCGGTGACCAATGGAGGTCAATTACCTATCAACTTCTCGATGGTGACGGAGCCTCCCGACACGCGGGTCATTATGGAAATCGATATTCCAGACAATGCACTTCCGGGTGACCGCATCATTCCCTACCTCTATTCAATAGAAGACGGACCAATAGGCTTACCTGAAGACACTGTTCCGCCTGTCGGCACCCCTGGACCCTTGAGGTTCGAATTGGACTATTCAACGTTGGCAACGTTGTTTGGAGATGCCAACAAGGAGGATGAGACAGAGTTGGAATACTGGTATGAACTGGAGCGCTCCACCCTTTCACCCAATCCGGTTTCGAGCCGCGAGTTCGCTGTCATCGACTTCTCCTACGCCGGACCTGAGCAGCCTAATCTGCCCGATCCAGAGAACCCCAATATTGATCCCGTGGTGGTACAGGGTGCAGGTACTCCGCAACCTGCTCCAAACATTTTGGGACCGGACCAGGCAGGGCTGGCGGCGACCATGAACTGGCCGGTGTGGATCGACGCCAGTCGACCCGTGACCGGACGTGAAATCGTCAAATTCTACTATCAGGGCAAACAGGTGGGGGCGCCGGTACCGGTGCGGGTGGGCGACACGACCGTCCGTACCGAGCTGCCATGGGCAACGATCCTGGCGGAGGGGAACGGCTCTACAGCAGGGGGGGACGCCAGGGAGGCCTATATCACCATCGAATACCCGGGCGGTAACCTGATGAAACAGCAGGTCACGACCAAGGTCGATGTGACGGCCATCGTGATCGACTTGCCTGCACCGCAAATTGTGATCTCGGCGTTCAGAAGCAGCACAGGAGCGCTGGTACCGGAACGGATCGCCAACCTCATCAACTGCCCTAGCCTCAATCATCCGCAGGTGGCTGATGGCCCCATGCCCCCCTATGCGCCACGCAACCTGCGCATCCGGATCCGGCGTGATGCCAATATCCCCACCGGTGCCACGGTCGATCTGGAATTCGAGGGGCGAGTGACCAATACACCTGGCGGCGTTGTGATCCCCAACACACTCATCACTGCTTCGGCGCCGATGCCTGCGACGGGGGATCTGGAGTTCAGGCTGACGGATTACGCAAAAATCCGTGAAATCCAATTGCCAAAAAACGGTACGCAACGGCCGGCTGTTCGATACGCGCGTATTGCCTATACGGTCAATGGTATCGAATCGGAAGTTATCGTTGGGGTACAGCTACTGAACTCCAGCCTGGTTTATTGCGACGAGGAACGTCCTGAGACACCGTAACTTATCTTCAGATGGACTAGTTAAGGGCGATGGTATGAGTCGTCCTTAACTATTGAAATAGCCTTTCATACATTCAGTTGTAGAACTCTCACGACGAAACAGGAAAAGTCCTACGTATTTACGGATATGTCCTACATAAGGCTGGATGGGTAAACCGTAGTCTGGCGGCCGCTTTTTATTCCGGCTCTGACATATCTGTGAGTCGGAGACTTGTTCCTAACGGAATGTCATTGAGCAGGACTCACTTATGTTGTCTAGATCCGTATTTCTCTTTCGTAGAACCTCACTCAGTCTGTCGGTCATGTTGTGCATACCGTTGCTGACAAACCCATTATCGGCTCAGGCCGGCGTCGTTCCCGGTGGGCAAAGCGAAACCATTGACGCCAATACCCCAGTGGAAACATGGAGCGTTGGACCCGGAGCGACACTGATTGGCACGGGCGCCACGACGCTCGGCATCGCCAGCACCAACGGCGGCGTGGTCAACCTGACCAACTCGACGGTGAACTCCGCCGGAGGAGGCGGAATCAGCCAAGGAATTTTCCTCACGAATGCCAGTGCCACCCTGGCCAACTCCACGGTGACCAGTACCACGGGCATCGGCATATCTGCCGTACGTGACATCAACAGTGCTGGCGGCTCCAGGGTGACGTTGAGTAACAACAGTACCGTGCGAGGGCTGTTGGGTGGGATCGCCGGCAACCGCTTCAGTGAGCTGAGCCTCCAGAACTCCACTGTTGAGGGCACGGGCGCCAACAGTTTTGGCATCCGTATGCTGGAAAGTACGCTGACGGCCAGCGGCAGCACGATCAAAGGTGGCCTGAACGGGATAACCGTGGGCACCGATACGGGCCCGACAACGGTCATTCCTACCTCCATCGTGCTGGATGGGACGAGGGTGGAGGGCGTCACCGGTTCGGCCATTGTCGTGGGCATCAACGCGCCGAATTTTCCGACCGTGGCCAACATTGAAGTGCGTAACGGTTCCAGCCTGGTTGGCGGTAACGGTAACTTGCTTGAGGTTCGCAACGGTGCTACGGCCGGTTTGCTGGTCGACAACAGTCAACTGACGGGCAATATCGTGGTGGATGCTGGCGGTTCCGGCAACGTCACCCTGCAGAATGCGGCCTCGTTGACCGGTGACATGCAGAACGTCACCAATGCGACACTCAACAATCAGGCGCGTATGACCGGCAATGTGCTGGGCGCCGCCAGTGTGGTGATCAACAACGCGTCCACGCTCACGGGTAACCTGCAGGATGTTGCCAGCGTATCGATCAACAACCAGAGCGTGATGGTCGGTGATGTGACAGGCGCTGCCAACAGTGTTTCCAGCCTGACATTGGACAACGGTGCCAGCCTGACCGGAAAGGTGAGCAACGTCTCCAATTTCGCCATCAGCAACCAGGCTCTGTGGCAGATGACCGACAGCCAGTCGGTGAGCAATCTCACGCTCAACAGCGGCGGTACGGTTCGATTGGGGGGTAATCAGGAATACTTCCAGTTGGACGTGGCCAACCTGTCGGGTAGTGGCCGGTTCGAGATCGGTACCGATTTCAATCAGGGCATCAGCGACCTTCTGAATATCACCGGCAGCGCAACCGGCAATCATCAACTGTTGGTCGCCAGCTCGGGGCTCGATCCGGTCAACGATGCGTCGATCAAGGTGGTCCAGAGTGTCGCTTCCGGCGCCCAATACGACCTCGTCAATGATCGGGTGGACGTCGGGGCGTATACCTATCGCCTGGTGAAGAACGGCGATGATTGGTACCTGCAACCCGATAAGGATGTCATCAGCACACCGACCCGTTCGGTCCTCGCCATCTTCGGTACTGCACCTACTGTCATTTACGGAGAGATGGCGTTGTTGAACAACCGAATGGGCGATCTTCGTGTCAACGGCGGGCAAACAGGTGGATGGATTCGCTCCTTCGGCAGCCGATACAGCATCACCAACAAGGCTTACGGCAACGGCTACAGCCAGAACCAGCACGGCATTTCCATGGGCGTCGATACCCCGGTCGAAATCGCGGGTGAGCGGGTACTGCTGGGGGCATTCGCCGGCTACAGCAAGTCGAACCTTGACTTGAGTCGTGGCAGTTCAGGGGAGATCGACAGCACGTCTATCGGTATGTACGGCACCTGGCTGGGTGACAGCGGTTACTATCTGGATACCGTCGCCAAGCTCAACCACTTCCGCAACGATGCCAAAGTGACGATGAGTGATGGAGCCAAGACCAAGGGTGGCTATAACAACCTGGGGGCCAGTGCGTCCGTTGAGTTTGGCAAGCACATCGACATCAAAGATGGCTACTACGTGGAGCCGTTCACGCAATGGCAAGTAGCGACGGTACAGGGGAAGGATTTCAACCTGGACAATGGGTTGAAGGCTGACGCCGACACAACGCGTTCCATGCTTGGCAAGGTGGGCGTGACAGTGGGGCGAGGCATGACCCTGGACGACGGCAGTGTACTGCAACCGCATATTCGCACGGCGGTGGTTCAGGAATTTGCCAAGCACAACGAAGTTCAAGTCAACAATAACAAGTTCAACAACGACCTTTCCGGTACCCGCTTCGAAGTGGCCGCGGGTGCCTCCTGGACATTGAGTGATCGTTGGCAGGTCCATGCTGAACTGGACACCAGCAAAGGTGACAATCTGACCAAGGACTTCGGTTTCAATTTCGGTGCGCATTACACGTTCTGAATAATAGAAGGGAAGCTTTGGCTTCCCTTTTTATATCGCCAGAGCGGATTACCTGGCCTTGAGCACTTGGAACTGGCCCTTCAGGATGAAGGTTTCTCCATCGGTATCCGGCAGCTCGAGATCGACATTGAATTTGCCTTTGATATTTCCCTCCGGAGCCGGTACCAGATCAATTGTCCCTGAAATACCTTCATAGATAGTCTGGTCGGATTCTCTGAGGCTGAAACTAACATCATCGCGTGTTTTCAGCTCATAGCTGCCGGGTTCATAATCGGCCGGAATGCTGATAATGAGTTCACGCTTGGATGTAATCGATGCCCTTGTCTGTTTTTCCTCCCGATCAACTGCCGTAATCACTACGGTTTCTGTTTGTTTGACTCCCGCTTTTTTCTTTTCAATCAGTCGCGAAGTGGCAGCAAACTCAGGGAACTCCTTGCCATGGTTTGAGAAAGCTGACGCAGTGACATAATTGCCTTTGGCAAAACTCAATTGGTTGATGACAGCATTCATGGATTCGATCTCCGTGCTGGAATTGAGATATCCAGCGACTCTGTGAGCCGTGATTCTGGATGAACCATGAAAGCCCTTGGGCCAGGGCTTGTAAACTGTCACCTATAACAGTTTACAAGCTGCTGTTTTTGTGGATTTGTCTCACGCATGACGCCGCATCGCGCATTCTTCCAGGTGTGCAACGAAGGTCTTTTATGGTTTGCGCACCAGCCTCATCACCCCGACAAAAAACACCGGCACAAACACCACCGCCAACGTCGCGCTGATCATCCCGCCAATCACCCCGGTCCCGATGGCCTGCTGGCTCGCCGAACTGGCCCCGGTGGCGATTGCCAGGGGCACCACTCCAAGAATGAACGCCAGGGAGGTCATGATGATCGGCCGCAGACGCAGGCGTGCAGCCTGGAGGGTGGCGTCGATCAGGTCATGGCCTTCGTCGTACAGGCTCTTGGCGAACTCGATGATCAGGATCGCGTTCTTCGCCGACAGGCCGATGATGGTCACTAGCCCGACCTTGAAGAACACATCGTTGGGCATGCCGCGCAACGACACCGCCAGCACCGCGCCGAGTACCCCCAGCGGCACCACCAGCAGCACCGACGTCGGAATCGACCAGCTCTCGTACAGCGCCGCCAGGCACAGGAACACCACCAGCAGGGACAGGCCGAGCAGGATCGGTGCCTGGCTGCCGGACAGGCGTTCCTGCAAGGACAGGCCGGTCCATTCCTGGCCCAGTCCCGTCGGGCCCTGGGCCACCAGCCGTTCGATTTCCGCCATGGCCTGGCCGGTGCTGTAGCCCGGTGCCGGTTCGCCGGAAATGCTGATGGCCGGATAGCCGTTGTAGCGGGTCAGTTGCGTCGGGCCTTGGGTCCATTTGGCCTGGACGAAGGCCGACAACGGCACCATTTTCCCGGCATCGTTGCGCACATGGATCTTCAGCAGATCGGCCACCTGGCTGCGCTGGTCGCCCTCGGCCTGGACCACCACCCGCTGCATCCGCCCCTGGTTGGGGAAATCGTTGATATAGCTTGAACCCACGGCGGTTGCCAGCACGTTGCCGACGTCGGCGAAGGACACCCCCAGGGCATTGGCCTGCTTGCGGTCGACTTCCAGTTGCACTTGCGGTGCTTCGGCCAGGGCGCTTTCACGCACATTGATCAGCAGCGGGCTCTTTTCAGCGGCGGCGAGCAATTCGTCGCGGGCCTGCATCAGCGTCGCGTGGCCGAGGCCGCCGCGATCCTGCAGGCGGAACTCGAAGCCGCTGGAGGTGCCCAGGCCATCCACCGGTGGCGGCAGTACGGCGAAGGCCATGGCGTCCTTGATCCCACTGAAGGCCTGGTTGGCGCGCTCGGCAATGGCGCTGGCCGAGTCGTCGTTGCCACGGTCCGACCAGTCCTTGAGCGTGGTGAAGGCCAGCGCCGCGTTCTGCCCACTGCCGGAGAAGCTGAAACCCAGGATCACCGTGCTGTCACCCACTCCCGGTTCACCGGCGTTATGGGCTTCGATCTGCTCGACCACCCGCACCGTGCGGTTCTTGCTCGCGCCGGGTGGCAACTGGATGTCGGTGATGGTGTAGCCCTGGTCTTCCACCGGCAGGAACGAGGAGGGCAGGCGACTGAACAGCAGGCCCATGCCCACCAGCAGCACACCGTAGATCAACAGGTAGCGCCCGGTGCGCTTGAGGGCATAGGCGACCCAGCCTTGATAACGCTCGCCCAATTGATCGAAGCGGCGATTGAACCAGCCGAAGAAACCGCCCTTGGCGTGATGTTCGCCCGGGCCGATGGGCTTGAGTAAGGTTGCGCACAGCGCCGGCGTCAGGCTCAGGGCGAGGAACGCCGAGAACAGGATCGACGTGGCCATGGACAGCGAGAACTGCCGATAGATGACCCCTACTGAACCTTGCATAAACGCCATCGGAATGAACACCGCCACCAGCACCAGGGTGATGCCGATGATGGCGCCGGTGATCTGCCGCATCGCCTTGCGCGTCGCTTCCTTGGGCGACAGGCCTTCGCTGGCCATGATCCGTTCGACGTTCTCCACCACGACGATGGCGTCATCCACCAGGATGCCGATGGCCAGCACCATGCCGAACATGGTCAGCACATTGATGGAGAAGCCCAGGGCGAGCATGGTGGCGAATGTGCCCATCAGCGCCACCGGCACCACCAGGGTCGGGATCAGGGTATAGCGGATGTTCTGCAGGAACAGGAACATCACGGCGAACACCAGCAGCATGGCTTCACCGAGGGTGTAGATCACTTTGGTGATGGACACCTTGACGAATGGCGAGGTGTCGTAGGGGATCTTGTATTCCACGCCAGCCGGGAAGTAGCGCGCCAGTTCGTCCATCTTCGCCCGCACCAGGGTCGCTGTGCTCAGGGCATTGGCCCCCGGTGACAGTTGCACGCCGACGGCCGTGGACGGCTTGCCGTTGAGCCGCGTGGAAAACTGATATTCCTGGCTGCCGACTTCCACCCGCGCCACATCGCCGATGCGTACGGTGGAGCCGTCGGGATTGGCCTTGAGCACGATGTCGGCGAACTCTTGCGGTGTCGACAACTGACCCTTGACCAGGATGGTCGCGGTGATTTCCTGGGTGCCGCGGCTCGGCAAGTCGCCAATGCTGCCCGCTGAAACCTGGGCGTTCTGGGCCTGGACGGCGGCGTTCACGTCGGCCGGGGTCAGGTTGAAGCCGAGCAGTTTCTGCGGGTCGATCCAGATCCGCATCGCCCGTTCGGCGCCGTACAACTGCGCCTTGCCGACACCGTCCAGACGCTTGATCTCATTCATCACGTTGCGTGCCAGGTAGTCGCTGAGGGCGACGTCGTCGAGCTTGCCGTCACTGGACGTAAGGGTGATCAGCAGCAGGAAACCGGCCGAGACCTTATCCACCTGCAAGCCTTGTTGGGTGACCGCCTGGGGCAGGCGCGATTCCACCGCCTTGAGGCGATTCTGCACGTCGACCTGAGCCAGCTCCGGGTTGGTGCCAGGCTTGAACGTCGCGGTGATGGTGGCGCTGCCCAGGCTGCTCTGGGAGCCGAAGTACAGCAGGTTGTCGGTGCCGTTGAGTTCTTCCTCGATCAGGCTGACGACGCTCTGGTCCACGCTTTGCGCCGAGGCGCCGGGGTAGGTGGCGGAAATCTCGATTTGCGGTGGCGCGACATCAGGGTACTGCGCCACCGGCAATTGCGGGATCGCCAGCACACCGGCCAACAGGATGAACAGCGCGACCACCCAGGCGAACACCGGGCGGTCGATAAAGAACTGCGGCATGGGAAACGTCCTGCTTACTGACCAGCTGCCTGGGCAAGTGGAAGAGGGGAGTTGTCGATCTGGACTTTTTCACCGGGGCGGGCATGTTGCAGGCCTTCGACGACGATGCGGTCGCCGGGCTTCAGGCCGTGGGTGACGATCCAGCGGTTGTCCTGCACGCCGCCCAGCTCCACCGGTTGCAGGCTGACTTGCAGCTCGGCGTCGACCAGCAACACCTGGGCTGTGCCTGCGCTGTCACGCTGGATGGCCCGTTGCGGCACGCTGATGCCCTGGCGGTCGAAGGCCTGCTCCAGGCGCACGCGCACGAAGCTGCCGGGCAACAGGTCGAGGTCGGGATTGGGGAATTCGCTGCGCAGGGTGATCTGGCCGGTGCCCGGGTCGACGCTGATGTCGGTGAACAACAGCTTGCCCGGCAGCGGATAGAGGCTGCCGTCGTCCTGGATCAGCGTGGCCTTGGCCTGGTCCTGGCCGACCTGCTGCAACTGGCCGGAACGCAGGGCCCGGCGCAGTTCGTTGAGTTCGCGGGTCGATTGGGTGAGGTCGGCGTGGATCGGGTTGAGCTGCTGGATAAGGGCCAGCGGCGTGGTTTCGTTCTGACCGACCAGCGCGCCCTCGGTCACCAGCGCCCGACCGATGCGTCCGGCAATCGGCGCGGTGACCGTGGCATAACCCAGGTTCAACCGGGCCCGCTCCACGGCGGCCTTATTGGCGGCGACATCGGCGGCGGTCTGGCGGGCGGCGGCGCGGGCGTTGTCGTAGTCCTGGGCGCTGATGGCATTGTCCTCGATCAACCGGGCGTAGCGCTGTTCCTGCAAGCGGGCCTGGAACGCGTTGGCCTCGGCCTTGCGCAACGCCGCTTCGGCGCTGTCCAGGTCGGCCTTGAACGGCGCCGGGTCGATGCGGAACAGCACGTCGCCCTTTTTCACATCGCTGCCTTCGCGGTAGACCCGCTGCAACACCACGCCAGGCACCCGCGCGCGGACTTCGGCGATGCGCGGCGCGGCGATACGCCCGCTCAACTCGCTGCTGATGGACAGCGGCCGGGCTTCGACGGTTTCGATGGCAACGGTAGGGCGCGGCGCTTCGTCCGTGGGCGCCGAGGCGTTGTCGCAGGCGCTCAACGACAGTACCCCGAGCAACAGGCCCAGGATGGAGAAAGAGTTCTTTGGCATGGTGCTTTCCCAATGATCAACCTCGCCATGCTATGGCTGGCGGTTGGGCGAAGCGGTAAAGCTTTGTAGGGGGTGTGTGAAATTGTGTAAGGGGTTTGCTCGTGGGTGGGTGAGGGCGTATATCCTTGGCAGCTTGAGATTTTCTGCGCCTGGCAGGGCCTCATCGCGAGCAGGCTCGCTCCCACATTGGTTTTGTGTCGCAGCAAGACCCTGTGGGAGCGAGCTTGCTCGCGATAGCGGTACGACAGGCGCCACAGCACTTTCTGGAAGACCCATGCCCAACATCCTCCTGGTCGAAGACGACACCGCCCTCTCTGAGCTGATCGCCAGTTACCTGGAACGCAACGGCTATCAGGTCAGCGTGCTCAGCCGTGGCGATCATGTGCGCGAGCGGGCGCGGGTCGATCCGCCGGACCTGGTGATCCTCGACCTGATGCTGCCGGGGCTGGACGGCTTGCAGGTCTGCCGCTTGCTGCGGGCCGACTCGGCGACCTTGCCGATCCTGATGCTGACCGCCCGGGACGACAGTCACGACCAGGTGCTGGGCCTGGAAATGGGCGCCGACGACTACGTCACCAAGCCGTGCGAGCCGCGGGTGTTGCTGGCGCGGGTGCGGACCTTGCTGCGGCGCAGCAGCCTCAGCGAGCCGCAGACAGCCAACGACCGCATCCTCATGGGCAACCTGTGCATCGATTTGTCCGAACGCACCGTGACCTGGCGCGGGCAAGCGGTGGAATTGTCCAGCGGCGAATACAACCTGCTGGTGGTGCTGGCCCGTCATTCCGGCGAAGTGCTGAGCCGCGACCAGATCCTGCAGCGCCTGCGCGGCATCGAGTTCAACGGCACCGACCGCTCGGTGGACGTGGCGATTTCCAAGCTGCGCCGCAAGTTCGACGACAACGCCGGCGAAGCCCGCAAGATCAAGACGGTGTGGGGCAAGGGCTATCTGTTCAGTCGCTCCGAGTGGGAGTGCTGAGTCGATGTGGAAGCTGTTGATCCGTCTTTACCTGGTCACCATCGTGTCCTACAGCGCCGCGATCTACCTGATGCCGGAGCTGGTGATCCGACTGTTCCATGAGCGGTTCGTGAGCTACAACCTCGATCATTCCCGTGGCTTGCAAACCCTCATGACCCAGCAGTTCCATGCCGTGCCGAGCGAGCAATGGCCGGCGCTGGCGGCACAGATGGACAAGGCGTTCGAACCGCTGCACATCCAACTGGCCGCCATCGATGACGCGGATTTCAGCGCCGATGAACAGGCCCGTCTCAAGCGTGGCGAGAATGTGGTGCGCCTCGGCGACTGGGCCTGGCGAACCCTGGCGGTGGCGCCGCTGGATGAGCGCACGGTGGTCAAGATGATCGTTCCCCCTGACCCGGCCGACGTCAATTGGTTGTACTGGAGCATCAACGTGTTGATCGGCGCGACGATGCTGGCGTGCCTGTTGCTCTGGCTGCGGCCGCACTGGCGTGATCTGGAGCGCCTCAGAAGCACCGCTGAGCGTTTCGGTAAAGGCCACTTGAGCGAGCGCACGCAGATCGCTTCCAGTTCGAACATCGGTAGCCTGGCCCACGTGTTCGACACCATGGCCAGCGATATCGAGAGTCTGCTCAACCAGCAGCGAGACCTGCTCAACGCCGTCTCCCATGAGCTGCGCACGCCCTTGACCCGGCTCGACTTCGGCCTGGCCCTTGCGCTGTCCGACGACCTGCCACCGGCCAGCCGCGAGCGCCTGCAAGGGCTGGTGGCGCACATTCGCGAACTGGACGAGTTGGTGCTGGAACTGCTCTCCTACAGCCGGTTGCAGAACCCCGAGCGTCTGCCGGAGCGAGTCGAAGTGCCACTGGACGAATTCATCGACAGCATCCTGGGCAGCGTCGACGAGGATCTGGCGGCGCCGGACGTGGTGATCGACGTGCTCTTGCATGGAGCGCTGGAGCGTTTTGTGCTCGACCCACGCCTGACCGCCCGGGCACTGCAGAACCTGTTGCGCAATGCCATGCGCTACTGCGAGAAACGGATCCAGGTCGGTGTGCGGGTGGGCGACGAGGGCTGTGAGATCTGGGTTGACGACGACGGTATCGGCATTCCCGACAGCGAGCGCGAGCGGGTGTTCGAGCCGTTCTACCGCCTGGACCGCAGCCGCGACCGCGCCACGGGCGGCTTCGGCCTGGGCCTGGCCATCAGCCGCCGCGCCCTGGAAGCCCAGGGCGGCACCCTGACCGCCGAACTCTCACCGCTGGGCGGCGCCCGCTTCAGGTTGTGGCTGCCCGACACCACTCACCCCGCCCCGTAGGAGCTGTCGAGTGCAACGAGGCTGCGATCTTTCCACTACCAGTTGAATCTCAAGCGAAAGATCAAAAGATCGCAGCCTTCGGCAGCTCCTACAGCCGAGTCGATTCATCACCCAAACAACCCCGCCGCAATATTGATCGAGAACCCGAGAATCGCCGTGTTGAACACGAACCCGATCAACGACTGCGCCAGCACGATCTTGCGCAACTGCCGCGTGGCAACGCCCACGTCCGACGTCTGTACTGCCACGCCGATGGTGAACGAGAAATACAGGAAGTCCCAATAATTGGGCGTGGTCAGCCCTTCGGCAAACCGCAGCGCCGGTTCCTTGCCGTCCCAGGTGTAATACAACCGCGCGTAATGCACGCTGAAGATCATCCCGATCAGCAACCATGAACCGATCACCGTGAGCGCGGTGAAGCCGTAATGCATCAGCTTGCCCGCGGTTTGCAGGTCGCGGCTGCCGGCCAGTTCGAAGGTGATGGTCGCCAGGCTGGCTAATGCCGCGATGCAGACCACCAGCAGGACCAGCCCGGCATTTTCGTCTTCGATTTCGGCGATGCGCCTGACGTCGGGGGCCTTGGCCCGTACGGTCAGCCAGAACATCAGCGCCAGGTACGTCCAGACGCCGATATTCCAGCCGATCAGGATTTTGCCGATGACCGAATCCGCGGGAACCAGAAGCCCCGCCATCAGGCCAAGGGCCGTTGCGCCGGAAAGGCGTGGGTGGGTGCGGGCGAGGAAGGGCACCGGGTCAGGCCGTCATGGCGCTGGACTGGATCAATTCCACGCCTGCTGCCTGCATTCGTCGGATCGCTGCTTCCATCGAGCCGTCGATATCGATTCCCCGGCACGCGTCGAGCACCACGAACGCGTTGAAGCCAGCGGTGCGGGCGTCCAGGGCGGTGAACATCACGCAGAAATCCAGGGCCAGACCCACCACGTAGACGGTGTCGATGCCGCGTTCCTTGAGGTAGCCCGCCAGCCCGGTGGGCGTCCGGCGGTCGGCCTCCATGAAGGCCGAATAACTGTCGATATCCGGGTTGCAGCCTTTGCGGATGATCAATTGGGCGTGGGGCAGCTCCAGTGCCGGGTGCAGCGCCGCGCCCTGGGTGCCTTGTATGCAGTGGTCGGGCCACAGCGTTTGTTCGCCGTAGGGTAACGGGGTGGTGTCGAAGGGTTGCTTGCCAGGGTGGCTGGACGCAAACGAGGCGTGCCCGGCCGGGTGCCAGTCCTGGGCGAGGATGACCTGATTGAATGAGCGGCCCAAGCGGTTGATCAGCGACACGATCTCGTCGCCTCCCGGCACGGCCAGCGGGCCGCCGGGGATGAAGTCGTTTTGGACGTCTATCACCAGTAATGCAGTGGTTGTGGCGCGGGTCATTGCGGCGTTCTCCTTGAAGTCGTGTGCAAGCTTAGCCGAACCGGATCGGATCCAGTGTCGTTGCAGGCGCTAACTGCATCATGGCGATCCCATTGTGGGAACGGGCTTGCTCGCGAAGGCGGCCTTACAGCCGACCTGACTCTTTCGGGTGTACTCCGATCCAACTGTGGGAGCGAGCCTGCCCGCGAAATGAGGGCACCGCCACAATGATCTCCATGCAACGCAAGGTGTCTTTCGTCGTAAATATCCCAGGCTGATGGCTTTTTGATACTTCCCTGCGACACGATTGGGTACAATCCCGACCTCAACCGGGCATGGAGGCAGTTCGGCGTTTCAGCTACGAGAAAACTCCCCATGCTCATCGGCAGTTATTCCCCCGCCCTTGTTTTGATTTCCCTATTGGTTGCGGTACTGGCGTCCTACACCGCGTTGGACTTGGCCGGGCGTATCGCTACCACCCGTGGTCGCGCAGCTCACCTCTGGATGACCGGTGGTGCGCTGGCGATGGGGGTGGGGATCTGGTCCATGCACTTCATCGGCATGCTGGCTTTCACCCTGCCGGTGGAGCTTGGCTACGACGTGTCGATTACCGCGTTGTCGTTGCTGATCGCCATTCTTTCCAGCGGCTTCGCCCTATGGCTGGTCAGCCAGCCACGTCTGCCTGCCTGGCAGTTGGCTTTCGGCGCGCTGATCATGGGTGCCGGCATCAGCGCCATGCATTACACCGGCATGGCGGCGCTGCGGATGCAGCCGGGGATCGATTATGACCCGACGCTGTTCGGCGCTTCGCTGGTGATTGCAGTGGCGGCCTCGGCCGCGGCGTTGTGGATTGCCTTCCGCCTGCGCCAGAACAGTCCGCACGTGCGATTGGCCCGTGCCGGTGCCGCGGTGATCATGGGCATCGCCATTGTCGGCATGCATTACAC
Source organism: Pseudomonas sp. B21-056 (assembly GCF_026016325.1). Classification (NCBI taxonomy): domain Bacteria; kingdom Pseudomonadati; phylum Pseudomonadota; class Gammaproteobacteria; order Pseudomonadales; family Pseudomonadaceae; genus Pseudomonas; species Pseudomonas sp. B21-056. Next base: position 4,014,664 of record NZ_CP087203.1, on the reverse strand, counting down.
CGGCATGGCCGGAGCGCAGTTCAGGGAGGGCAGCTTCTGTGGTTCCCTCGACGGCCTGAGCGGCAAAGGCCTGGACAATGTGGTGCTGATCACGACGTTGGCGGTGCTGGCGATTGCCTTGCTCACGTCGATCCTCGATGCACGTCTTGAGGCCCGTACCGCAGAATTGGCCCAATCGTTGACTTTGGCGAACCGGGAGCTGACTCAACTGGCCCTGCACGACCCCCTCACCGGATTGCCCAACCGGGTGCTGCTGGCCGACCGCATCGATCAGGCCATGCACCGGGTACAGGAGCAGGGTGGCTGCTTTGCCTTGATGTTCATCGACCTGGACGGCTTCAAGCCGGTCAACGACGCCTTTGGTCATCACATGGGTGATTTGCTGTTGCGGGACGTGGCCCTGCGCCTGCGCGAAGACTTGCGAAGCCAGGACACCCTGGCGCGGATCGGCGGTGATGAATTCGTGCTGCTGGTGCAACTGGCCGAGCCTGACGATGCCTTGCGGCTGGCGGCGCGCCAGGTCGGGTTGATCGGCCGCACGTTCCGGGTCACCGAGCATGACCTGCAGATTTCCGCCAGCGTCGGCATCGCGCTGTTCCCGGGCAATGGCCTGAGCGCCGAAGAATTGCTGATGAACGCCGACGCGGCGATGTACCACGCCAAAGGTGCCGGCAAGAACGGCTACAGCTTTTTCGATGCCTCGATGAACAGCAATGCCCGCAAGCAATTGCAGTTGCTGCAGGATCTGCGCCTCGCCGTCGAGCAGCGGCAGTTCAGCTTGCATTACCAACCCAAGTTCGACGCGGCCAACGGTCGTCCGGTTGGCGCCGAGGCGTTGCTGCGCTGGCACCATCCGACCCAGGGCCTGTTGATGCCCGACACCTTCATCGACCTGGCGGAAAAGACCGGGCTGATCATTCCCATCGGCGATTGGGTGCTGAACGAGGCCTGTCGCCAGATGCGTGAATGGTACGTGCTCGGCTATACCGATTGGCGCATCGCGGTGAACCTCTCGGCCTTGCAGTTCTGCCACACCGGGCTGGTGCAAAGCGTGGCCAAGGCGCTGGAGACCCATCATCTGCAGCCCAACAGTTTGACCCTGGAAATCACCGAAACCACCGCCATGAGCGACGCGGATGCCAGCATGACAGTGCTGCAGCAGCTTTCGGACATGGGCGTGGACCTGTCCATCGACGACTTCGGCACCGGCTATTCGAGCCTGATGTACCTCAAGCGCCTGCCGGCCAACGAGCTGAAGATCGATCGCGGCTTCGTGCGGGACCTGGAGCACGACAGCGACGACGCCGCCATCGTCTCGGCCATCGTCGCCCTCGGCCAGGCCCTTGGCCTGCGGATCGTCGCCGAAGGGGTGGAAACCGATGTGCAACAGGACTTCCTGACCCAACTGGGCTGCGACTCGCTGCAAGGCTATCTGCTGGGTCATCCGCTGCCGGCTGATCGGTTCCTGCAAAACATCCGCAAGGCACCACGCTTGGTGGTGGTCTGAAACAGCGTCCCCTGTGGGAGCGAGCCTGCTCGCGATAGCGGTGGGTCAGTTGCGGGTGATGTTGGCTGTGCCGCCGTCATCGCGAGCAGGCTAGCTCCCACACGGGTTCCGGGACGACCACAAGACTCAGACCCACCGCCACTCCCTTGTGGGAGTGAGCCTGCTCGCGATAGCGGTGGGTCGGTTGCAGATGATGTCGAATGTGCCGCTGCCATCGCGAGCAGGCTCGCTCCCACAGGTTTTGTGCATCCGGTGGGTCGCTACAGTAAAGGGAATGATTCGCCGCCATTGAAGTCGGAGATTCAGTACCCTGATAACTGGAGTTTTTCTATGCGCAAACCAACCCTGATCGCCAGCCTGGTCCTGATCGCCGGCCTCGGAGCCCTTGGGCCTGTTGCGCAAGCGGTCGAGAAAACCGGAGATGCCTTGGAGCATTCGCCGAGCAATGGCCGCAGGCTGGTGGAGAACGACCGGGTACCCGCGGATTACCAGCGCACGGACAGAGCCATGAAAGACTGGAAACAGAAGAAGCTCGAACAGCCGACAAACGACCAGCAATGGGTGCATATCGACGACAAGTACCTGCTGATCGAAACCGTGTCCGGCGCGATCGTCAAGATCGTTCCGGCCACGCGTTAGGCCTTCAGAGTATTTCGCCCTTGTCCCACAGATGAACCAGCTCGCCGGGTGCCCGGTCCTCGGGCACTTGCAGCACCATTTCATCGTCCTGGTCGTTGGCGCGATAGCGCACTTCGATCTGGAAGAAGCGTTGATCGCCCCGGCCCGAGGTGGAGGAGGTCAGCGGCAGGCAACCCTCCAGGACCGAACAGATACGCGTGCGCTGGTCGAGGTCGCATTGGGCGAATTCGATCTCCCGCGGGCGGGTCAGGGCATGGATGGCTGCCACGCCGCCCTGGCGTGACAGGCGGACCACGGCGTTATCGTCAAGGTCTGGAAGGGTTTTCATCAGCTCTCCTCGGTCAGGTTGACGCCGACCTGGGCCCAGCCGTCCTGCACTGCGCGTACCTCCCGTTCGCCGAAACGCCGGCGGGCATGCTCGACGGTCAGGTGGGCGAAGGCACTGAAGGTCGCGTCGTTGGCCAGGTTCCTGTCGCACAGGGTTTCATACCAGATCCGGCCGGCCTTTTCCCAGGCAAATCCGCCCAGGGCAGTGGCTATCAGATAAAAGGCACGGTTGGGAATACCGGAGTTGATGTGCACACCGCCGTTGTCTTCACGGGTGATGACGAACTGGCGCATGTGAGCGGGCTGCGGGTCCTTGCCCAACAGCGGGTCGTCGTAGGCGGTGCCGGGATTGGCCATGCTGCGCAGGCCGTCGCCGTTGATCTTGTCGGTGAGCAGGTCGGCGCCGATCAGCCAATCGGCCTGGTCGGCCGTCTGTTCGAGGACGAACTGCTTGACCAGCACGCCGAACACATCGGAGATGGACTCGTTCAGGGCCCCGGATTGATTGGCATAGATCAGCCCGGCTTCGCTTTCGGTGACACCATGGGCCAGTTCGTGGGCCACCACATCCAGGGAGCGGGTGAAACGCTGGAAGATTTCCCCATCACCGTCGCCGAAGACCATCTGCGCGCCGTTCCAGAAGGCGTTTTCGTAGCCCTCGCCATAATGCACGCTGCCGACCAGGGCAAAGCCTTTGTTGTCGATGGAGTCGCGGCCCAGGACCTTCCAGAAAAAATCGTAGGTGGCACCCAGGGCGTCATAGGCCTCGTCCACGGCCGCATCGCCACTGGCCGGCTGGCCCTCGAGGCGTATGGGCTGGCCGGGCAGATCCATTCTGTTCTGGGCGTCGTGCACGCTGCGCTGTGGGTGTCCGGCCTTGCCCGGCTTGGGCAGCACGGCCGCGGCGGGTGGGTTGTTGGGCGGGCCGGGGTTGTGCCGCAGGTTGCGCACATGGGTCAGGGTGCCGAGGGCACTGGAGCGTTGTTGTTCGGAGCCGTGGGCGATGATGCGATTGAGGATATAGGGTGGGATGAAACCGTGGAGCGGGCGAGAGTCGATCATCAGAACATCCTTATCTGAATACAGGGTCGATACCCATGTGAACCAAAGCGGGCGTTGCGGTTCCCTCCTGCTTGCGGGATTCATCTGTAGGCTATCTGTTGCCAGGCGCGCCGATTTCTGCGAAAACCCGCGCCTGGAATCACACGGGAATGCCCATGAACGAAGAACTGCAAATCATCGACCTGCAACAGGGCGACGGTAAAAGCGTAGTCAAAGGCGCGCTGATTACCACTCAATACCGCGGCACCCTCGAGGACGGCACCGAGTTCGATTCGTCCTACAGTCGCGGCAAACCCTTCCAGTGTGTGATCGGCACCGGGCGCGTCATCAAGGGGTGGGACCTGGGCCTGATGGGCATGAAAGTCGGCGGCAAGCGCAAGCTGCTTGTGCCGGCGCACCTGGCTTACGGCGAGCGATCCATGGGCGCCCACATCAAGTCCAACGCCAATCTCATCTTTGAAATCGAACTGCTGGAAGTGCTGACCCGGGACGATTGATGGGCGCTAATGGCCTGGCCGATCGCTGAATATCGGGATGCGTCCGTTGAGCGAAGGGCGGTAGCGCCAGGTCAGACGATCCCATCGCGGTTCGCGTTCAAGCATCATCTCCAACGTGGCGTGGGCGATGCTCAGCGCCAGGGTTTGCCCGGGACATTCATGGCGGCCGATGCCAAAGCTGAAACTGCGGCGGTTGGGGCGATCCAGCAACAGGACGTCCGGTTGCGGGTTGAGCAGTGGATCACGGTTGGCCGAGGCCAGCAGCACCAGGATCACATCACCGCTGTTCAGCGTCGCGCCGAGGATTTCGCAGGGGGCGGCGACGAAGCGGCGGGTGTTTTGCACGCCAGGGTCGAAGCGCTGGACTTCGGCCAGCAACGGGCTGATCTGCGTGGGATCGGCCATGACTGCCCGGCGCAATGCCGGATCGCGGATCAGCGCCAGCAACGCGTTGCCGATCAAGCCCGCCGTGGCTTCATAGGTTTGCGAAAGCAGGCCGATCAGGTTGGCGATCAGACTGTCCGGGTCGGCTTCCAAACCCTGGCAAATGCGCGCCAGCAAAGGGCTGTCCGGCGCTTCAATGCGTTCCCGGATCAGTGTTTGCAGTTGCCCGGTGGCCCGGTGCGCCGCGTCCAACTGCGCGGTTTGACTCAAGGGCGACAGGCAGGCGACGAAATCCCCCGTCAGTTCACTGATCAGATGACTTTCCGCCGGACTGAAGCCGAGCAGCGCCGCTATCACGCTGGCCGGTCCGATGAATTGCCCGTGATGCAGGTCCTCGGCGCCTTCATTGAATCGTGCCCTGACCAGTGCTTTTACCTGTTGCGGGTCGATGTCCTGCAGCGCCGGAGCAATCGCCGACCGGGGGCAGCGCTGGCGCTCGCCTTCGTTCATGCGCATCAGGCGTCCGAATACCCGACCGGCAGGGCCATCGGCAATCGCTTTGGGCACGGGTTCGTGGGCCGGGCGCACATGGCAATCGGCGTGACGCAGCACGGCGCACGCCGCTTCGGCGCTGCTGGCGATCCACAGCTTCAGTTGCGGATCGAAAACCAGCCCGCCACCGGCTCGCAGGCTGGCGTAGTAAGGGTAGGGGTCGGAGTGGGTCGCGGCGGTGATCGGGTCCATGCAGCGCTGCCTTGTGCGTGGAGAAAGTGTTGCTACTATCTCCCGTTGACCCATGGCTTGATTCGTCCGGGAGCGAAATATGAGCGCAGAACACTCTGATCTTGGCGTGTCCCAGGTGGCTGCGGCGATTGCCGAACCGGCGCGTACCCGGATGCTCTGTTCGTTGATGGACGGTCATGCCCGCACCAGTACGGAGTTGGCGAGCATCGCCGAGGTCAGCGCTTCCACCGCCAGCGCCCACCTGGCGAAGCTCAAGGACCTGGCTCTGGTGCGCCTGCATGTCCAGGGACGCCATCGCTACTACAGCCTGGCAGACAAACGTGTCGCCCAGGCCCTCGAAGCGCTGATGGTGATTGGCCAGAAACCCGCGCCGGCATTCGTGTCGCGCACGCCGGATCGCCTGCAATTCGCCCGCACCTGCTACGACCACATGGCCGGCACCCTGGCGGTGCGGTTGCATGACCGCATGCTCGACGCCGGATGGCTGCTGGAGGTGGAAGGGCAGGATTATCGGCTGAGCGAATCCGGCAAGACGTTGTTCGAGACGCTGGGCATTGACGTCCAGGCCCTGGCCAGTGAGCGACGCCGATTCGCCTGCCCTTGCCTGGATTGGAGCATGCGTCGGCCGCATCTGGGCGGTGCATTGGGGGCGGCGTTGCTGCAACTGGCGATCAAGCGTCAGTGGGTGACCCAGGATCTGGACAGCCGGGCATTGGCGGTGACGGCCAAGGGGCGTCGGGAGATGGTGGGGCGATTGGGTGTCAGTGCAGAAAGGGATGTTGAACCCGCTGGCGCTATCGCGAGCAGGCTCGCTCCCACCGTAGAGTTGCGTTGAACGCAAGCCTGATGAACAACCGGGAGCCTGCTCGCGATGGGCCCGTAGGAGCTGTCGAGCAAAGCGAGGCTGCGATCTCTCCCCTCACACTTGAGTCTCAAGTGAAAGATCAAAAGATCGCAGCCTCGCTGCACTCGGCAGCTCCTGCAGGCTTCCCTCGCCACAACTGGGATCAGACCTTGACGATCCAGCCCGCCGGCGCTTCCACGTCGCCGGTCTGCACGCCGGTCAGCTCTTTATAGAGCTTCTGGGTGACCGGGCCGACTTCGGTTTCGCTGTAGAACACGTGCAGCTTGTCCTTGTAGCTGATGCCGCCGATCGGGCTGATCACCGCCGCGGTACCGCAGGCGCCGGCTTCCTTGAAGTCCGACAGCTTGTCGATGAACACATCACCTTCAACCACTTCCAGGCCCAGGCGGGTCTTGGCCAGTTCGATCAGCGACAGGCGGGTGATGCCCGGCAGGACCGAAGGGGAGTTGGGGGTGACGAATTTGTTGTCGTGGGTGATGCCGAAGAAGTTGGCCGAGCCGACTTCTTCGATTTTCGAATGGGTCAGCGGGTCGAGGTAGATGCAGTCGGCGAAGCTGGCCTTCTTGGCCTGGGAGCCGGGCATCAGGCTGGCGGCGTAGTTGCCACCGACCTTGGCCGCGCCGGTGCCTTGTGGGGCGGCGCGGTCGAAGCTGGAGATCAGGAAGTTGTGCGGGGTCAGGCCACCCTTGAAGTAGGCGCCGACCGGGATGCAGAAGACCGAGAAAATGAACTCGGGTGCGGTGCGCACGCCGATGTTGTCACCCACGCCGATCACGAAGGGACGCAGGTACAGCGCGCCGCCGGTGCCGTAAGGCGGGATGAAGCGCTCGTTGGCGCGAACCACTTGCTTGCAGGCGTCGATGAACTGTTCGGTGTCGACGTGCGGCATCAGCAGGCGGGCGCAGCTGCGCTGCATGCGGGCGGCGTTCTGGTCCGGGCGGAACAGGTTGATCGAGCCGTCCTTGCAGCGATAGGCCTTGAGGCCTTCGAAGCACTGCTGGCCGTAGTGCAGGGCGGTGGAGCCCTCGCTGATGTGCAGCACGTTGTCGTCGGTCAGGGTGCCGGCGTCCCAGGCGCCATCGCGCCAGTGCGACAGGTAGCGCTTGTCGGTCTTGATGTAGTCAAAGCCCAGTTTGTCCCAATTGATGCTCTCGTTACCCATGACACCCTCTATATCTTCGTAGCCGTCGAAACGGTCAAGGCTTCTGACGTTTTTTGGATGGGGACAACAATACTTCATTCCGGGGGTGTTTCGCAGCCTCACTCGCATGATTGTTCCCACGCTCCGCGTGGGAACACTTCAACGGACGCTCCGCGTTCGGCTTTGGGACGCGGAGCGTCCCTGGCTGCATTCCCCCGCGGAGCGTGGGAACGATCCTCAGGTCACACATGCAACGCATGCCCCAGCGCCCGCAGCGCCGTTTCCTGCACCGCCTCGCCCAGTGTCGGATGGGCATGGATGGTGCCAGCGATGTCTTCCAGCCGTGCGCCCATTTCCAGGGACTGGCCGAATGCGGTGGACAGTTCCGAGACGCCGACACCGACCGCTTGCCAGCCAACGATCACATGGTTGTCCCGACGGGCAACCACCCGTACAAAACCACTCTTCGATTCCAGGGTCATCGCCCGGCCATTGGCGGCGAACGGGAAGCTGGAAACGATGCAATCCAGGCCGGCTGCCTTGGCTTCGTCCGGCGTCTTGCCCACCACCACCAGCTCCGGATCGGTGAAGCACACGGCCGCGATGGCCGTCGGGTTGAACTCGCGAGGCTGGCCGGCGATCAGTTCGGCGACCATCTCGCCCTGGGCCATGGCCCGGTGGGCGAGCATCGGTTCGCCGCTCAGGTCGCCGATGGCCCAGACGTTGCGCATGCTGGTCTGGCAGCGACTGTCGATTTTCAGCGCCAAGCCGTTCATCGCCAGGTTCAAGGCTTCGAGGTTCCAGCCTTGGGTATTGGGCTTGCGACCGACCGCCACCAGGACCCGGTCGGTGTCCAGGTTCAAGGTGTCGCCGGCGGGGTCACGCACCTGCAACGTGCTGGCCTGGGCATCGAAACCCTCGACGCTGTGCTTGAGGTACAGCTTCACGCCCAATTGCTTGAGCGCCTCATGCACCGGTTGGGTCAGCTCGCCGTCGTAGGCCGGCAGGATCCGTTCCTGGGCTTCGACCACGCTGACCTCGGCGCCGAGCTTGCGGTAGGCAATGCCCAGCTCCAGGCCGATGTAACCGCCACCGACCACCACCAGATGCTTGGGCACCGAGGTCGGAGCGAGGGCTTCGGTGGAGGAAACGATTGCCCCGCCGATGGGCAGCATCGGCAGGTCGACGCTTTTCGAGCCGGTCGCCAGCAGCAAATGTTCGCACTGGATGCGGCTATCGCCGACTTCAACGGTCTTGCCGTCGACCACCTTGGCCCAGCCATGAATGACCTGGACCTTGTGCTTTTTCAGCAGTGTCGCGACGCCTGTGGTCAGGCGATCGACGATGCCGTTCTTCCATTCCACGCTCTTGCCGATGTCCAGCACTGGCGACGACACGGTGATCCCGAGGGCTGAGCCCTGGCGGTGGTGTTGCGCCTGATGAAACTGCTCAGCCACGTGGATCAACGCCTTGGACGGAATGCAGCCGATGTTCAGGCACGTCCCGCCCAGCGCCTGGCCTTCCACGAGGATGGTCGGGATGCCCAGTTGGCCGGCGCGGATCGCCGCGACATAACCGCCGGGCCCGCCGCCAATGATCAGCAGGGTGGTATTCAAAGTCTGTTGCATGCCAGCTCCTGACATCAGTCCACAAACAAGGTGGCGGGTTGTTCGAGCAGGCCGCGCAGGGCCTGGATGAATTGCGCAGCATCCATGCCGTCGACCACCCGGTGATCGAAAGAGCTGGAGAGGTTCATCATCTTGCGAATCACCACCTGGCCCTTGAACACCACGGGCCGTTCGACGATTTTGTTCACGCCGACGATCGCCACTTCCGGCAGGTTCAGCACCGGTGTGCTGACGATCCCACCCAACGCGCCGAGGCTGGTCAGGGTGATGGTCGAGCCGGACAGTTCATCGCGGCTGGCCTTGCCATTGCGGGCCGCCGTGGCCAGCCGGGCGATTTCCGCCGCGCTGTCCCACAGGCTACGGGCCTCGGCATGACGCACCACCGGCACCATCAGGCCGACGTCGCTCTGGGTGGCAACACCGACGTGCACCGCACCGGAACGGGTGATGACCTGGGCTTGGTCGTCGTAGCGAGCGTTCATCTGCGGGAAATCCCGCAAGGCGACGACCAGGGCCCGCACCAGGAACGGCAGCAAGGTCAGCTTGCCACGGCTGGCGCCGTGTTTTTCATTCAGGTGAACCCGCAGCTCTTCGAGGGCGGTGACGTCGATTTCCTCGACGTAGCTGAAATGGGCGGCGCGCTGGGTGGCTTCCTGCATGCGCTGGGCGATCTTGCGCCGCATGCCGATCACCGGGATCTGCTGCTCGTCGTGGCGCTCGGCATAGCCTGAGCCGCCCTTGGCCGGCGTCGAAGGACCTTGGGCCAGATACGCCTCCAGGTCTTCGTGCAGCACCCGGCCGGCGGGGCCGCTGCCCTGGACCAGGCGCAGTTGAATGCCCAGGTCCAGCGCGTGTTTACGCACCGCCGGCGAGGCCAGTGGGCGCTCGTCGGGATCGCGGGCCACTGGGGCCTGGGGCTGCCGGGCCGGGTGTGGCGCAGCGACGGGATGTTCCGCTACGGGCTCGGGCGCTTTCTCAGGGGCTTTGAGCGGTGCAGGTTTGGCGGCCGGGGCCGCAGCAACGGGTTGTGCCGATTCCTTCAGGTTGCCGGCACCTTCCACTTCAATACGGATCAGTTCACTGCCCACCGCCATGACTTCACCCGGCTCACCGCCCAGGGCGATGACCCGGCCATGCACCGGCGAAGGGATGTCCACCATGGCCTTGTCGGTCATGACATCGGCCAGGACCTGATCCTCGGTCACCAGGTCACCGACCTTGACGTGCCACGCCGCCAGTTCAACTTCCGCAATGCCTTCGCCGATGTCCGGCATCTTGATAACGTGCGTGCCCATTCAGACCTCCATGACCCGTTTCAACGCCGCGCCCACACGGGACGGCCCTGGGAAATACGCCCATTCCTGCGCGTGCGGGTAGGGGGTATCCCAACCGGTGACACGCTCGATAGGCGCTTCCAGGTGGTGGAAGCAATGTTCCTGGACCAGCGACACCAGTTCGGCGCCAAAGCCGCAGGTGCGGGTGGCTTCGTGGACGATCACGCAGCGGCCGGTCTTCTTCACCGACTTGACGATGGTGTCCAGGTCCAGCGGCCAGAGGCTGCGCAAGTCGATGACTTCGGCGTCGATGCCGGTTTCCTCGGCAGCGGCCTGGGACACGTAGACCGTGGTGCCGTAGGTGAGGATGGTCACGTCCTTGCCCGGACGGGTGATGGCGGCGACATCCAGCGGCACCGTGTAGTAGCCGTCGGGTACCTGTGCCGTCGGGTGTTTCGACCAGGGCGTTACCGGGCGGTCGTGGTGGCCGTCGAACGGGCCGTTATACAGGCGCTTGGGTTCGAGGAAGATCACTGGGTCATCGTTCTCGATGGAAGCGATCAGCAGGCCCTTGGCGTCGTAGGGGTTCGATGGCATTACGGTGCGCAGGCCGCAGACCTGGGTGAACATCGCCTCGATACTCTGGCTGTGGGTCTGGCCGCCATAGATGCCGCCGCCGCAGGGCATGCGCAGGGTCATCGGCGCGGTGAACTCGCCGGCCGAGCGATAGCGCAGGCGCGCCGCTTCGGAAATGATCTGGTCCGAGGCCGGGTAGACGTAGTCGGCAAACTGGATCTCGGCCACCGGCCGCAATCCATAGGCGCCCATGCCCACGGCCACGCCGACGATGCCGCTTTCGGAGATCGGTGCGTCGAACACCCGCGAGGTGCCGTATTTGTTCTGCAGGCCTTCGGTGCAGCGGAACACGCCGCCGAAGTAACCCACGTCCTGGCCGAACACCACGACGTTGTCGTCACGTTCGAGCATCACGTCCATGGCCGAGCGCAGGGCCTGGATCATGGTCATGGTGGTAGTGGTCATGGCGGTATCCAACGCAATATTGGTGTTGTGATCGTTCATGTCAGATCCCCAACTGCTGACGCTGGCGCTTCAAGTGCTCCGGCATCTCTTTGTAGACGTCTTCGAACATCGTCGCGGCGCTCGGTACCTGGCCGCCGGCGAGGGTGCCGTACTGTTCGGCTTCCTTCTGGGCCGCAATGATCTGCGCTTCCAGCTTGGCGGTGACGGCGGTGTGTTCCTCTTCCGACCAGTGACCGATGCGGATCATGTGCTGCTTGAGACGGGCAATCGGGTCGCCCAACGGGAAATGGCTCCAGTCGTCGGCGGGGCGGTATTTGGAGGGATCATCAGAGGTGGAATGCGGGCCGGCGCGGTAGGTGACCCATTCGATCAGGGTTGGGCCGAGGTTGCGGCGGGCGCGTTCGGCGGCCCAGCGCGAGGCGGCGTAGACGGCCATGAAGTCGTTGCCATCGACCCGTAGCGAGGCGATGCCGCAGCCGACGCCGCGTCCGGCGAAGGTAGTGGCTTCGCCGCCGGCGATGGCCTGGAAGGTGGAGATCGCCCACTGGTTGTTGACCACGTTGAGGATCACCGGCGCCCGGTAGACGTGGGCGAAGGTGAGGGCGGTGTGGAAGTCCGACTCGGCGGTAGCACCGTCACCGATCCAGGAAGAAGCGATCTTGGTGTCGCCCTTGATCGCCGAGGCCATGCCCCAGCCCACGCCCTGGATGAACTGTGTAGCGAGGTTGCCGGAGATGGTGAAGAAGCCGGCTTCCTTGACCGAATACATGATCGGCAACTGCCGGCCCTTGAGCGGGTCACGCTCGTTGGACAGCAGTTGGCAGATCATGTCCACCAGCGGCACGTCGCGGGCCATCAGGATGCTCTGCTGGCGATAGGTGGGGAAGCACATGTCGTCGATGTTCAGCGCCAGGGCCTGGCCGCTGCCGATGGCTTCCTCGCCGAGGCTCTGCATGTAGAACGACATCTTTTTCTGGCGCTGGGCGACCACCATGCGGTTGTCGTAGATCCGCGTCTTGAGCATGGCACGCATGCCCTTGCGCAGGATGTCGAGGGGAATGTCTTCGGCCCATGGGCCGTGGGCGTTGCCCTGGTCGTCGAGCACGCGGATGAGGCTGCGGGCCAGGTCGGCGGTATCGGACGGTTCAACATCGATGGAGGGTTTGCGCACCGTGCCGGCATCGCTCAGATGCAGGTAGGAGAAGTCGGTCTTGCAGCCGGGACGGCCCGAAGGTTCAGGGACGTGCAGGCGTAGCGGTTCATACGCTGGGTTCATGGCTTTCTACGCTCGATCTTGTGAATTTCTTGTAGTGGGCGCGCTAGCTGACAAATCCCCCGGTTAAGGAGAATTGTCCTACAACAATCATAGGCTCGACGGCGAAGAATATTTTTCTCTGTTGGCTTGCTGTTCAGACTGTTTGCAGATAAAAAATCTGCACAACGATAAAAAACAGGATTATTTGTCTCATGCGTAAACTGGATCGCACCGACATCGGCATTCTGAACAGCCTTCAGGAGAACGCCCGCATTACCAATGCTGACCTTGCCCGTTCGGTCAACCTTTCGCCGACGCCGTGTTTCAACCGGGTCCGGGCCATGGAGGAGCTGGGGGTGATCCGCGAGCAGGTCACCCTGCTGGATGCCGACCTGCTGGGCTTGCATGTCAATGTGTTCATCCACGTCAGCCTGGAGAAGCAGGTGGAGGAGGCGCTGCAGCATTTCGAAGAGGCGATCTCCGACCGGCCCGAGGTGATGGAGTGCTACCTGATGGCGGGCGATCCGGATTACCTGATCCGTGTGCTGGTGCCGACGATCCAGTCCCTGGAGCGGTTCATGATGGACTTTTTGACCAAGGTCCCGGGGGTGGCGAATATCCGTTCGAGTTTCGCGCTCAAGCAGGTGCGCTACAAGACGGCGTTGCCGCTGCCGGCGAATGGGTTGACCTTGGGAACCTGAATCTATGGATCAACCGCGCTCCCACAGGGTTTGGCCTTCAGAGCTGGTTGAGCGGAATCTTCAGGTACGTCACCCCATTGTCCTCGGCCGGCGGCAGGTTGCCCGCCCGCACATTGACCTGGATCGCCGGCAACAGCAGCGTCGGCATGCCCAGCGTTGCGTCGCGCTGGGTGCGCATGGCGACGAACGTCGCTTCGTCGATGCCATCGTGGACGTGGATATTGTGCCGGCGTTGTTCGCCCACGGTACTCATGCAATGGGGTTCGCGATGCTCCGGTGGGTAGTCATGGCACACATACAGCCGCACGCCGGCGGGGAAGGCCAGCAGCCTGCGGATCGAGGCGTAGAGCTGATGGGCGTTGCCGCCGGGGAAGTCGCAACGGGCGGTCCCGACGTCGGGCATGAACAGCGTATCGCCCACCAGGATCACATCGTCGTCGATCAGGTAGGCCATGTCCGCCGGGGTGTGGCCGGGCACGTGCAGTGCAGTGGCCTTGAGGTTGCCGATGAAGAATGTTTCACCGGGGCCGAACAGATGATCGAACTGCGAACCGTCCACGGCAAATTGCGGTTCGAGGTTGAACAGGGTCTTGAAGGCACGCTGGACCTGATCGATGGATTGGCCGATGGCGATCTTGCCACCCAGTTCCCGACGCAGGTAGGGCGCAGCGGACAGGTGATCGGCGTGGGCGTGGGTTTCCAGCAGCCATTGCACGGTCAACCGGTGTTCGCGTACGAACGCGATCACCCGGTCGGCCTGTGTGGTGCCGCTGCGCCCCGAGGCCGGATCGTAGTCGAGCACCGGATCGACCACCGCGCATGGCCCGGCGTCCTGCTCATAAACGACATGGGTGTAGGTCTTTGACGCGGGGTCGAGGAAGCTTTGGATCTGCGCGGGCATGACGACTAACCTGTGCGGAAGGAACCGGTTGCAACATCTAAGGTTAGCAACATATGGTCCGCAGCTTAGTGAGGGCCACGGCGTCCTGCAAATGCGATCGCACCTGCCAACAGGTGTGCGCGGCGTGAGAGAAGCTTATGTTACTGGCAGGTTTTTTTGGCGTGGTCATGGGCCTGGTGCTGGGTCTGACGGGGGCGGGCGGCGGCATCCTCGCCGTTCCCGCCTTGGTGTTGGGCCTGGGCTTGACCATGACCCAGGCTGCGCCCGTGGCGTTGTTGGCCGTGGGCAGCTCGGCGGCGGTGGGCGCCATCGACGGCTTGCGCCATGGCCTGGTGCGTTATCGTGCGGCATTACTGATTGCGCTGTTGGGGGCGGTGTTTTCGCCGCTGGGCATCTACTTCGCCCATCAGCTCTCGGAAAAAATCCTGATGGTTCTGTTCAGCCTGTTGATGGTGCTGGTGGCAGCGCGCATGTTGCGCCGGGAAACCGCGCAACCCGGGCCGAGCGACCACGGTGCCGCCAGTTGGGGCCAGAAGAATTGCATGCTCGACCGCCAGACCGGACGCCTGGCCTGGACCGCCCGCTGCACCGCTACGTTGGCGGCGCTCGGCGCGGTGACGGGTGTGGTGTCCGGCCTGCTGGGTGTGGGCGGCGGCTTTCTGATCGTGCCGGCGTTCAAGCAACTGACCGACGTGCAGATGCGCGGGATCGTCGCGACGTCGCTGATGGTCATCAGCCTGATTTCGCTGATTGGCGTGGTGGGGGCCTTTCATGCCGGGGTGCGTATCGATCAGGTCGGGGCAGGATTCATCGTGGCCAGCATTGTCGGCATGATACTGGGCCGGCGGCTGGCGTCCCGAGTCCCGGCCCGGGTGCTGCAAGTGGGGTTTGCCGGGGTGTGCCTGGGGGTGGCGGTGTATATGCTCGTGCGGGCGTAGCGTACTTACACCCTGTAGCTTGTGATGCTTTTGTGGCGAGGGGATTTATCCCCGCTGGGCTGCGCAGCAGCCCAAAGCAACCCAATCAGTCTGTCTGACACAGCCGAGTCGCTTGGTTCTAGGGCTGCTTCGCACCCCAGCGGGGATAAATCCCCTCGCCACAGGTGTGTGGTCAGAACAACCGGCACCGCATCGAAAACCCCAACGCCACCGACTGACCTTGCTCCAGCAGCCGCAGCCCCGGCTTTCCTGGCAGGTGATGGGCATTGACCGGATGACTGACCGGCTCGATGCAGAAGAAGTCCAGGCCCACGGGACAGTACAGCAGGAAGTACTCGCTGCCACTGGCCCGGCATTCCAGTTCATAGCCCAGATCGGGTTGCTCGATCAGGCAGTGTCCATCCCAACCGCCGAAGCCATTGTCCACCAGCGTATCCGGCAGCACGCGGGGTTGCTGGAAATCCCAGTGCGCGGGGATGTCGCGCAGTTCGGTCGGCAGCTTCGTGGCATCGCACAGCCAGACTTCGGTGGCGCGGGTTTGCAGGCGGGTAGTGGCGGTGCGGGGAAAGTACGGATGCAGGCCCAGCCCGTGCCATGCCGGCTGCTCGGCCCGATGGGTGACGTGCATCGCCATTTGCAGCTGTCCGCCGCTCAAGCGGATCCGCAGGCTGGCGCCATAGGCGAACGGGTATTGACTGTCCAGTTGCAGCAGCGCGTGCTGAGGGCTCTGCTCGATCACCTGCCACGGCTGTTGCCAGGCGCTGCCATGAATCGGGAAGGGATCGTTGGGGCTGTTGGCTTCCAGTGCCAACCAGCCGCCGGGGCAATCGAAGCCGCCGTTGGCGATCCGGTTCGACCAGGGAATCAATGGAAAACAGCCGAGCTTACCGGGCAGGCCGTTCTCCACGGCCTGCGGTGCTGGCGGGCGTAGCAGTGGCTGGCCGTTGCTGCGCAGGGTCCAACTGACCAGGCTGGCACCCAGGTGTGGCGCCACGGTAAGGCGGGTCAGTTCGTCTTCGAGGTGCAGGAGGGATGTCATGTTGGCGTTGTCTGCAGGGTAGGAGGAGCGGTGCAAGGGTTTCTATGTGAACGCTGTTGTGGCGAGGGGATTCAGCGAAACGTCGCACCGCCCCGCTGGGCTGCAAAGCAGCCCCAAAGCATTCAACTCAATCTGCCTGACACACCGAGTTGGCTGGTTTTAGGGCTGCTTCGCAGCCCAGCGGGGCGGTGCGACGTTTCGCTAAATCCCCTCGCCACAAGGGGATTTGCTTCGGGTTACAACACCAGATGCGGCAACCACAGTGACAGCGCTGGAACGTAGGTCACCAGCATCAGTACCAGGAACAGCACGGCATAGAACGGCAGCAGCGCCTTGACAGTACTTTCGATGCTGACCTTGCCCACCGCCGAGCCGACGAACAGTACCGCACCCACCGGCGGTGTAATCAGCCCGATGCCCAGGTTGACCAGCATGATCATGCCGAACTGCACCGGGTCGACGCCGATGCCCATGATCACCGGCATCAGGATCGGCGTCAGGATCAGGATCAGCGGCGCCATGTCCATCACCGTACCGAGCAGCAGCAACATCACGTTGATGCACATCAGAATCACGTAGCGGTTGTCCGACAGGGTCAGGAACAGCGTGGTGATCTTCGCCGGGATCTGCATCAGCGTCATGATGTAGCCGAAACTGGCGGCAAAGCCGATCAGGATCATCACGATGGAGATGGTGCGGACCGTGCGGTGCATCAGCTTCGGCAGTTCACGCCACTTGTAGTCGCGGTAGATGAACATGGTCACGAAGAACGACCACAACACCGCGATGGCTGCCGATTCGGTGGCGGTGAAGATGCCCGACAGGATCCCGCCGAGGATGATCACCATCGCCATCAGGCCCCAGAGGGCTTCGCCGACGATTTTCAGCGCTTCGCGCATCGGGATGACTTCACCCTTGGGGTAGTCGCGCTTTTTCGCGAAGATCAGGCACAGCACCATCAGACAGGCGCTCATCAGCAGGCCCGGGACGATGCCGGCCATGAACAGCGAGGCAATCGACACCGTACCGCCGGCGGCCAGGGAGTAGAGCACCGAGTTGTGGCTTGGCGGGGTCAGCAGGGCCTGCACCGAACCACTGACGGTCACGGCGGTGGAGAAGTCCCGCGGATAGCCCTTGCGTTCCATTTCCGGAATCAGCACCGAGCCCACCGAAGCGGTGTCCGCCACGGAAGAACCGGAAATCGCCCCGAAGAAAGTCGATGCCACGATGTTGACCAACGACAGGCCGCCACGCACGAAGCCCACCAGCACGCCGGCACACGCCACCAACCGGCGGGACATGCCGCCCTCGGCCATGATCGCACCGGCCAGCACGAAGAACGGAATGGCCAGCAGCGAGAACTTGTTCACCCCGCCCGCCACCTGGATCATCACGGCCTGGAATGGAATGTCGATCCACCATGCACCGATCAGGGCAGCGGCGCCCAGGGCATAGGCGACCGGCATGCCGATCAGGATCAGAATGATAAAACTGCCCAGCAGAATCAGAGCGTCCATTAAGCGGCACCTTCACTTTCTTCAACCAGGTCGAACTGCACGACACGCCGTTTGCTCTGGTCACCGAGCAAGAGTTTCTCCAGCACGAAAATCAGGGTCAGCAGGCCGCCCACTGGAATCGGCAGGTAGGTGATGCCGACCCGCAGGGTAGGCAGGGCGCTCATGAACTGGTTCCAGGTCGACATGCACAACTTGGCGCCCCAGATGGTCATGAAGATGCAGATCATCGCCATCAGCAATTGGGAAAAAACCGACGCGGCGGTTTTCAGGTTGGGCGGCATGCGATCGGTGAGCATCGCCACCGCCATATGTGCACCCGCGCGGTAACTGGCGGCGGCACCGATGAAGGTGAACACCATCATCAGCAGGATTGCAGTGGGCTCCGGCCAGCTTGAGCCGGTACCGAGCACGTAGCGGGCGAACACGCCCCAGGGGATCATCAGGGAGATCGCCAGGACAGACAGGCCGGCCACCCAGATGCACGTCATGTAAATCCTATCGTTGATACGCAGCAGCAAATTCTTCATCGGGTTCCACCGTAAACCGGGCGCGCCTTGGGCAGCAGGCGCGCCGGGCCTTTTCAGGAGTACAGATCGAGGGGTTACTGAACGGCTTCGATTTTCTTGATCAGGTCGGCATACGGTGCGCCGTATTTGGCCCGCACTTGCGCGGTGGCGTCGTAGAAGGGTTTCTTGTCGACAGTGATGAACTCGACGCCGGCGGCCTTGAGTTTTTCCTCACTGGCGGCAGACTTCTTGTCCCACAGCGCGCGCTCATCCAGCTGGGCAGCCTTGGCGGCTTTCTTCACCAGGTCCTGTTGCGCCGGGGTGAGTTTTTCCCAGGTGATTTTCGACATCACGATCGGCTCGGGCAGGATCAGGTGACCGGTCAGGCTGTAGAACTTAGCGTTCTGGTAATGGTTGTGCTCGAGCATGGTCGGCGGGTTGTTTTCCGCGCCGTCGATCACGCCGGTCTGCAGGGCACTGAAGATCTCGCCGGTGTCCATGGCGATACCGTTGCCGCCCATGGCGTTGATGGTCTCGATGAACATCGGGTTGCCCTGCACGCGAATTTTCATGCCCTTGAGGTCTTCGAGCTTGCGTACCGGCTTCTTGGTGTAGAGGTTGCGCGTGCCGCCGTCCATCCAGGCCAGGGCCACCAGGCCGAATTCGGAGTGGGTGATGCGGTCGAGGATCTCGTCGCCGACGGGGCCATCGATGACATTACGCATGTGCTGCGTGTCACGGAAGATGAACGGCATGTTGAACACGTTCACGTCCGGCACCACCGGCCCGACGATGCCGAGGCTGACGCGGGTCATCTGGACAGCGCCGACCTGGGCTTGCTCGACGACTTCCTTTTCCGAGCCCAGCACGCCGCCAGGGAAGTACTTGAAGGTCAACTCGCCGTTGGTGTCCCTGGTCAGGGCCTTGCCCATGTTTTCCTCGGCGACCACGGTCGGGTAGCCCGCCGGGTGGATGTCGGCGAACTTGATTTCCAGGGCGTGCGCTGCTTGTGCCAGGAAGGCCAAGGGAAGCGCTGCGATCAGAAGGGTACGTTTGAAGTTCATGGTCAATCTCCTGTCTTGTTGTTTTTATGTGCTCATCCAGTGAAGCGGCAAAGCAGATCAGTTCGCTGAGTGTTGCAGCCCTCCAAACGCGGGTTCGGCCAGGCCCTTGACGCCGGGATTGAAGGCGAACACGCCTCCGGCCAGGGAGTGAGGATCAGTGTCGTCCCCGGGGCGGATCGAGGTGACGAACAGCGTGTCCAGACGACTGCCGCCAAAAGCGCACATCGTCGGTTTTTTCACCGGCACGAACAGCGAGCGGTCCAGCCGGCCATCGGGAGTGAAGCGATGGATCAGCCCGGCATCGTTGGCGCAGATCCAGTAGCAGCCCTCGGCGTCCACCGCCGCGCCGTCCGGGCGACCGGCCAATGGCAGCATGTCGACGAACACGCGCTGGTTGGAGGGCGTGCCGCTGTCGATGTCGTAGTCGAAGGCCCAGATCTGCTGCACCAGCGGGTGGGAGTCGGAGAGGTACATCGTCCGTCCATCCGGGCTGAAACCCAGGCCGTTGGGCACTATGAAGCCGCCCAACTGCGCCGCGACCGGGCTGCGTTGCCCGGCTTCGTAACGGTACATCCGGCCCTCGTTGGCGTTCGCGCCCATGTTCAGCACCATGCTGCCGGCCCAGAAACGGCCCTGGCGGTCGCAACGGCCATCGTTGAGGCGCATGTCGGTGCGGCTGTGCTCGACGCTGGCACACAGTTCGCTGTCCAGGCTGCCGTCGTCATTGGGGTGCAGGCGGAAGAAACCGCTCTCCATCCCAGCCACCCAGCCACCGTCCTGGTGACGGGCGATACAGGCGAGCATTTCGGGGGCTTGCCAACCCTTGAGCTGGCCGGTCCCGGCGTTCCAGCACTGCAGGCCGCCGCTGGGAATGTCCACCCAATACAGGGCGTTTTCCTCAGGCACCCACACCGGGCTTTCCCCGACGGCGTTGCGTGCATCGACAATCAGTTCGGCTTGCATGGTGATTCCCTTGTGCATTCGTATCCCATGGGTACAGGCGAATCAGTTGTCGAACGGGCCGGCCGCGACGAAGGCACCACCCTGATAGACCATGGCCGGATCATCGGCGGCCGGCATCGGCTGTGCTTCGATTTTGGCGCGGAAAATCTCGGAGCTGTCCTTGGGCTGGTAGCCCAGGTGCGCGGCGAGGCTGTTGTCCCACCAGACGTCACGGTTGGCGGACACGCCGTACACCACGGTGTGCCCGACGTTCGGGGCGTAGAGCGAACATTCGATCAACTGGGTCAGGTCGTCGTAGCTCAGCCAGGTGCTCATCATGCGGCGGTTCTGGGGTTCGACGAACGACGAGCCGATGCGGATGCTGACGGTCTCGATGCCGTAGCGATCGAAGTAGAAACTGGCCATGTCTTCGCCGTAGGACTTGGACAGGCCGTAGTAGCCATCCGGACGGCGAGGGGAGAGGGCGTCGAGGGCTTCGTCCTGCTTGTAGAAACCGATGACGTGGTTGGAGCTGGCGAAAATGACCCGTTTGACGCCATGTTTGCGGGCGGCTTCATAGAGGTGGAACACACCGCTGATGTTGGCACCGAGGATTTCCTCGAACGGGCGCTCGACCGAAACACCACCGAAATGCAGGATCGCGTCGACGCCCTCCACCAGTTGATGCACCGCCTGTTTATCGGACAGGTCGCAGAGCACCACTTCCTCGCTTTCATCGATGGCCGGGGTCATGTTGGCGATGTCCGACAGGCGAATGTGCCGGGCGAAAGGCTTGAGGCGTTCGCGCAGGACCTTGCCCAGGCCGCCGGCGGCACCGGTCAGCAGCAGGCGATTGAGAGGATGGCGGATCTGTGTCGTAGTCATGAAATTACCTGAGCAAACAGTGGGAGGTATCAATTGTTATAGGTTTGTATGACCGCTGGGAGACATCCTTGTCGTGACGACTGATCTACATACGCCACAATTCCCCTGTGGGAGCGAGCTTGCTCGCGATAGCGGTGGGTCAGCTTGCATAGAGGTTGGATGTACCGTCGCCATCGCGAGCAAGCTCGGCTCCCACAGTGGTTTGGCGTCGTGTGCAGATAATGTGTTCATCACAATCCCCTGTGGGAGCGAGCCCGCTCGCGATGACGACAGTCCAGTCGCCACCTGATCCAGCAGGCCCGCCGCAGCCGCGTTACAACAAACTCATCGGGTAGCTGATGAAGATCCGGTTCTCATCGAACTCATTGGTGCTGAAATCCCGCCGCAACGTCGAGTTGCGCCACTTCACGTTGAGATTCTTCAGCGCACCGCTCTGCACGGTGTACGCCAGCTCGCTCTCACGTCCCCATTCCTTGCCATCGTCCACCGTGGCGGTGTGCACGTTGTCGCCGCTGATGTAGCGGTTCATCAGGGTCAGGCCCGGTACACCGACGGCGGCGAAGTTGAAGTCGTGGCGCACCTGCCAGGATTTTTCCTTGGCGTTGTCGTAGCTGGAGTTGTAGCTGTCGTTGGCCAGGGTGCCGCCGCTGGTGCCGTTGACGCGCATCCAGGCGTCGTCGCCGCTGAGTTTCTGCAGGCCGACGTAGAAGGTGTTGCCACCGTACTTGGCCGAGAGCATGGCGAAGGCGGTCTTGTTGTCGAGGTCGCCGGCCAGGGCACTGCCGTTTTCCTTGCCGGTGAAGTAACCGAGGTTGGCGCCCAGGGTCCAGTCGCCGATGGGCTGGCTGTGGGTCAGGTTGAAGTATTGCTGTTGGTAGATGTCGCTCAGTTCCGAGTACCAGACGCCGACCTGGGTGCGTTTGTCGTTGAAGGCGTACTCGCCGCCACCGAAGTTGAAGCGGTCGGAGGTAAAGGCCGGGCGGCCGTTCATGAACATGTCTTCCATGCTCGCGTCGTTGCGTGGGCTGTTGCCACGGAACTGGCCGCCATAGAGGCTCAGGCCGCTGATCTCGGTGGAGGTGACCTGGCCGCCGCGGAAGGTTTGCGGCAGGGAACGACCGTCGTCGGAACGCAGGATCGGCAACACCGGCATCCATTCGCCGACCTTCAATTCGGTCTTCGACACCTTGGCCTTGAGAGCCACACCGAGGCGCCCGAAGTCATCGGCCGGACGCCCGTCATCGTGGACCGGCAGCAACTGGGTGCCGGCGGTGCCTTTGCCGCCATCGAGCTTGAGCGAGTACAGGCCCAGCACGTCCATGCCGAAACCCACCGTGCCCTGGGTGAAACCGGACTTGGCGTCGAGGATGAAACTCTGGGTCCATTCCTCGGCCTTGCCCTGAGCGTTTCTCGGGTTGGTGAAGTTGCGGTTGAAGTAGGCGTTGCGCAGAGTCAGCGTGGCCTTGGCGTCATCGACGAAACCTTCGGCGTGGGCGGTGACTGGCAGGAACGCGGCCAGGCCGCTGCAACCGAGCAAGAGCATTGCGGGACTGGAATGGAGAAGGGTACGGCGGGTTGGACGGTTGTCGGGCGAAAAACGGACGCGTGTGCTCACTATGACGGCTCCCTACTTTTTTGTTGTTTTTATTTGTCATACGTCGTCGTACAACATGGCGTGGATTATTTGTGGGGACGTGGCGCGTTGTCAACTGGCCATGATTGCAATAATCCAATTGGCGCGGGGC